>NZ_JBFRJJ010000052.1:0-8705 GCF_041468785.1 Shewanella sp. 10N.286.52.E4 | reverse complement strand
GCTAACAAAGCCAAATGCGAAAACTGTAAAGGTGAAGGCAAATGCGACAAGTGTGCTAACAAAGCCAAATCCGAAAACTGCAAAGGGTGCAAAGGGTGCGCTAAAAAAGGCGACCACGCACATAAAGACTATTCACATAAAGAGCATGCTAGCGCCAAGCATACACACGCTTGCCCTATGAACGCTGAGATTACAGGTATTGCTGGCGATACATGTCCAAATTGCGGCATGGATTTAATGCCAATAGCTACTAGCTCAAGCGCCCAGTCACACGATTAAGAAACAAGAGTAAGATACAAGAGGAAAAACAAGAGTAAGAAGCCGCACTTTCGAAAATTCTGCTCTACAAAAACCACGTTTTAGCATGCTAAAGCGTGGTTTAATATTTGATATGATTAGCACTACCTATAATAAGCTTGATAACAAACATCTGCAATTCAAACGAATCTCAACGATTATCAGTTGCTATTTATTTGTTCAATGCAAACTGTCAGACTGATTTTGATAATCAAACTTTGGCATCGACCATTGATATCGAATAGCCAACATTCTAAAACTAAAACCAAAAGTCACAGCAACAGTCAGGCTTATCCATTCAACAACCCCAGTAAACTTCATAACCACGTACAAGGTTGCCGTTAATAAAGCGACGATTGCGTATAGTTCTTTCTTAAAAATTAGCGGCACTTGATTACATAAAATATCTCGAATAACGCCGCCGAAAACACCTGTCACAACGCCCATTACAATCGCTATTTCTGCGCTATATCCAAGCATTAAAGTTTTCTGTGCACCTACAATTGAGAATACAGCGAGACCAATAGCATCAATTGCCAAAAACAATCTTGCTAAGTAGCGCATTAGCGGCGCTATCATCACAGTAAGTAATGAGGCACCTGCGATGGCCAACAAATAGTGTACATTTTCAATCCATATAATTGGGTAGTTACCGAGCAACATATCCCGTAAGGTGCCACCACCTATTGCCGTTACGCAACCAATAATCACCACACCAAACAGATCCATTTGTTTTTTACCGGCGGCTAACGCGCCAGTCATCGCCTCTGCTAATATGCCTATGAGCCATAAAGCACTGATAACTTTAACTTCTAACATAAAATGTACTGACTAATAAAAAGAGAGCGGATTTTGCGCCTATTTATGTAAAAAATACAGATACAAAAATTGTTTTTTCACATTATTTTTTTTAATGCATAAAAATAATAAAAATTAATATTTCATATAAATGCTTAAGTAAAACAGATTGAACTTACAGATTTATTAATAGTAATAATCAACAATGTACAATAAAAGAACCTTAACCCCAATAACACCTATAAGCACTTATTATGACTCCTGCAACTTGGCAATTTCCGATTGAACTAACAAATACGCCCGCCAATAATTAAACATGCCACCTAACAGAAACAAGCAGCTACCAATCATGTACTGCCAAGCAAGAAAGTTAAGAATAAGTAAGTGATCATTAGGCGACTCGAACGCCCATAAATACGGCACTGATGCCATGCCATAAAGCACTGACCCGACGATGAAACATATGGAGGTTAAATTCATCAATTGCAGTAATTTCACAGAGTCAGCTTTGATAATCAAAAAGATGTTCGCCGCTGCTCCAACAATAAACAGTGTACTGCCAATAATGAATAACCAAGTACTGACAAGCGCCCAGTCAACTTGAGGAAAGCTGGTTATACGGCCAAATACAAAACATAGTGTACCGAGCAAATAAGTCGCCCCCGCAAAGTACTCTAAAACCTCATCTGTTTTATGAGTACTATGGTCTTTCCAGTAACGTCGGATTTCGGCCATATCATGCACATTCACCACTAAATACGTTAACGAGGCAGCAAGGAATATCCAACCACCGATATAGGCATATTCAGCTCTACTCGGGAAAAAGAAAAAACTACCTATAACAAACAGCACACCACCCAACTTATAAGCAATTGCATTGATGGTTTCCCAGCGAAATTGTGCTCTCAGCGCTTTTTTATCTGCGGTAAGGTTTAAAATGCGGCGTCTATTTGAAAAGGCGTGTGGCATAAATAGCGTTTTCCTGTCGGTGTATTTAATAAATATGGTCGGTAAGTGATGGCTGCAATTAAACCTGACTGTCACAAAGCATGTTAACTAACAAACCTCAATCAAACGAATCACTTATGTAGGAGCGCACCCTACAAATAATCATTCCAGAAACCGTTAAAATATTCACAAGTAAAACTAACCGTTCGCCTAGCTTTGCTGTTTCTAAATAAGCTAACGTAAGCTTGCTACGCTCAGAAACAACCTCCAACTAATGCACAAATCATCCTTATAAACTTAATCATCGCCATGTAACTAACATGAGCAGTTGTTAAAAATCGAGCTAAAATAAACTAGCCAAATTAATGAAACAACAAGGAATGACGATGGATTTCGATACAATTAATGGCGCGCTAGACAATATCATTGCGATATTAGATACACCCGTTTTTACCGTCCAACAAAAAGCCATCAGTGTTGGCGATATTCTGTTTATTCCCTTTTTACTCCTGATAAGTTATTTCGTTCTTAAAGCGATCATTAAATTATTAACCAGTCGTATGACTAAAAAAGGAATGAAACCTGATGTAGTGCACTTGGTTAGCCGCATTACCTATATTCTCGGTATTGTCACCATGTTAGCCATAACATTGGAACTGATTAATATCCCCATCACGGCTTTTGCATTTCTCTCTGGCGCTGTCGCAATTGGTGTCGGTTTTGGCGCTCAGAACATCATTAACAACTTTATTAGTGGCTGGATTTTAATGTGGGAACGTCCAATTAAAATTGGAGATTTTTTAGAGGTTGATGGCGTTAAAGGGAATGTAGAAGCCATTAATACTCGATCAACTCGAATTCGCCGTACTGATGGCGTGCATTTATTAATACCTAACAGTAAATTACTTGAAAATACTGTTATCAACTGGACCTTAATGGATACTAAAACACGCACCACTATCAGTGTTGGCGTGGCATATGGCTCGCCTTGTCGTAAAGTGGCTCAATTAATCGAACAAGCTGTTTCAGAGCAAGAGTCCATATTAACAACCCCTGCTCCTTCCGTAATCTTCAATGACTTTGGTGACAACGCCTTAGCTTTTGTCGTCTATTTTTGGATGGAAGCAAAAATGGAAGGCCAACTGCGACAAACCAGTAGTGAGATACGCTTTCGAATTGACGAATTATTTGAACAGAACAAGATTGTAATTGCTTTCCCACAGCGAGATATTCATCTAGATGGAGCACTAACCATCTCCCACACCAAAGAAGATTAATTCAACAATTTCGATGTAGATGAGATGAGATGATAATTTATTCGCGCATAAAACAGACTTTTTAGTCTGGATAACAGCAGTTTCTGCCATTTTCCTTAGCAAGATATAAATGTTGATCGGCCATGGCATATAACTGATCAACTTGCATGCTAGTACCTGTCCACTCTGAAAGACCAATACTGATGGTGATGTGTATAGCCGTATTGTTATATTCAAAAGTGGATGTTTCGACCATAGCGCGAACTCTTTCAGCTAAAACTTTGGCATCATTCATTGAAGTATTATTCAGTAAAATGGCGAACTCCTCGCCACCGATGCGGGCAAAAATATCACTTTCCCTCATGAGTTGATTTACATTTTTAGCCAAATTAACTAAGACATAATCTCCAGTTTGGTGCCCATGCGTATCATTAACTTTCTTAAAATAATCAATATCAAACATCAGCATCGACACTTTTCTTCTATCTCTAAGCGCCATCATAAGAACCTTTTTCGAGGTTTCAAAAAAATAACGTCTGTTATAAGCATTGGTTAAATTATCAACAATAGAGAGTTTCCTGAATTCCTCAGCACTTTTCTCTATTTCTTCATGAGCTTCAATACTTGATAAACGACTATGATACATAGACTTAGACAGTAAGATTGTTGCAGGAATATAAATTATCGCGAATACCACCATGGCAATATGCTGATGCTCGCCATAATAAAACATGATAAAAACTTGAGGAATTATCATCGCAAAAAAGAATACTAAATAAGCCTTATAAAGCGATGTCATAGATAATGTCGCAGCAGTAATGATGCCTATCGCTACCACAAAACTAACCAGCTCAAATGGTTGAGGTGCGAAAATAATAATCAGTACAGACGAAACCATCCAAGTGAAAGCTTGAAATAGATTAAGGCCTATAAATACCATTTCCTGTTGGCTCAAGCCCTTAGCATTGTCGTCACTCAAATGCTGTTTAAACATTTTTATATTGAGGTATCGAGCTACCGCGAGAAGTAACTGCAATGAAAACCAAGCCAATAAAATAGTGATTGGAATAAATGAGATGAATATAGAAATATAAGCAATAGAGACGATAAGCATGGCAATCATTGCCCTTGGCGTTTGTTCTACAACAATTTCAATTAGTTTGGGGTGAACTGCAGACATCCTATCTCCATATATAACCATACACACAAATAGTAGACTATCTCACTAATTAAGTTAATAAATTAACGCTCATCTTTTCAATAACCTAAAGCATTTCCTCCTCAATGCTTTAAATGTCGAAATACCGCAAAATTAGTAATTAAACAAGATTCCGATTTAGCAATGAACAGATTCATCATCAGCTGGATGACGCTATAAACCTATCACGAGGTTTAGGTCGACTTTATTAAAACCTATCTTTGGTATCACATCGTAATGAGATAATGACTCTTGTTTATTCTGCAATATATTTTTCAATGTAATTAACTGACTGAGTAACACCCCAAATACCCTACATAAAACTACCCTGTGACTTATCTATAGATAATAATCAATTCAAGTTATTGATTTTAAATCTGTAAATTATTATTTACCTACGACTAATGTCTGAGTCCAAAACTGCTTTTATTGTTCGCTATGGCCACATGCTTCAGATAAGGTGCCTCTAATCTATATCCCGAGTCTATATCCAAAGCACTTTTAGCAAGTGAAATTTAGTAAGTGAGTTTTAGTGAATGAACTTTCTTGAATGAACAATAGGAATAATATGAGCAGTAATTCTGAATCAGTACATGAGCAAGAAAGTGACCAATCAACAAAAGCAAACAAGTTAAATTACCAACAGCAACATCAGCCAAGTTCATCGTTTAATAGTCGAGAAGAATATCTAGAACACGAGCTCAGCATCATGGACCCAAAACGCTGGCGTCCTAACCTACCTTTCAAAGATTTTCGCTTTGAACCAGAAGATTCAATTGCAGCTATGGCTGCAACCATTGGTAAAGTTGTCATGGTGGGCGCGATTGCGACAACCTTTGCAACATCACTAGGGCTTGAAGAAAGTTTCATCTTAGAAAATGTCCGTTATGAACTGATTATTGCTGCATTCTTCATTGTTATCTTTTCAGGTTTTTTATTACCTACAGCAAACTTAGCTGGCACCCATGGGCCGTTGATCCCAATCATACCGATTGTGGTTGCAGCAGGTGGCCACCCAATGGCCTTTGGATTACAGATTGGCGCACTAGGATTAATACTCGCTATTAGTAAAGGCGGCAGTATGCTGGCAAACCTCACCAGTAAAGGTGTGTGCGGAGGGCTACTCTTGTATCTAGGCTTTGTCGGCACCGCATCACAAGTAAAGAAATTGTATGCATGGGCTGATGGTATCGGCATGGAGCACATTGCTTTTATTGTGATTTTTTGCACCATTATTCTGTACGCATTACTGGAACATTGGCGAAAACGTTGGCTTGCTGTGCCATTAAGTTGTTTACTGGGCGGCACATTAGCCTTTGCCATGGGCGCGCCATTTGAGTTTCACACTGCCCCAGGTTTACCTAATATGAACCCAATGTATTGGTGGGGAGATAACTCAGGTTGGATGCTCGGTTTACCGACTATCGAAAGCTTCATGGTCGTGCTGCCTTTTGCCATTTTAGCCGTTGCTATGTGGTCCCCTGATTTTTTAGGCCATCAAGTATTTCAAAAGATAAATTATCCTCCACGTACTGAAAAAGTACATATGAACATTGACGATACCATGACCAGCGCCTCAATTCGTCAAACAGTAGGCTCACTACTTGGTGGGGCTAATTTCACTTCATCTTGGGGGACTTATATTGTCCCAGCTGCGATTGCTAAGCGCCCTATTCCAGCGGGTGCATTACTTACCGCATTGTTTTGCGTTATTGCTGCGCTATGGGGTTATCCAATGGATCTTGCTATTTGGGAACCTGTGCTGTGTGTTGCACTGGTCGTTGGGGTATTTATTCCATTACTTGAAGCAGGTATGGAAATGACTCGCGAAGGTAAAACCACCCAATCTGCCGCTATTGTGGTGTTTTCATCAGTATTAGTGAACCCTGCATTTGGCTGGTCACTCACCATGCTATTGGATAATTTAGGCTTGATTGGCTGTAAAGACAGAAGCGCAAAACTGACTAGAATGAATCGCTGGATAGCACCCAGTATCATGTTTGTCATTCTCACAGGTGTTATGGCACTAGTGGGTTTACTACCCGGTATTCCGGCCATCATTTCGGACTTAAAATAACGCTGGTGAGTTGTGTATGAAAAGTCATGCCCTAGGGAAATTAACGCCATAGGGCATGTTTACAGTGAGCTTATTTGTTTAACACAAATTGATTTATTTGATTCTGGGCCAAGGCTTGATCCATCGTGCCCTTAAGCAGTTTATACATCAAAATAGACGCATCAATTTCTGTTTTACGATTGGTTAAGCTTTCAATATTCAAGCCTAATGGGATATTAAGTGGAATAACGGCGCCCAAAATCTTCTGCAAATTACTGTAATTAACTTTAATTGATTCATACAGTGGGTCATCTGCAGACAAAATACGGTTACTGGTTTCTTCAGGTACTGATACCCCTAACCAATTAATAAATTCTAATGTTTTAGCACTACCACAAGGCGAAAAAGTCAGGATCACTCGATTGGGCTTGATATTATTCAGCTCACACTCTTCAGCGTAACTGGTAAGCATATCGATAGTGGCTTGGGCGTTATACACCGCTTGCGTGATGTAGTATTCACAGCCTTTATTGGACTTACCTAATAAACGGATATGTTCATTCTTTTTACTTAAATGGCGCTCAGCAATGGCAACACCACCAAGGTAAAACTCCTGAGAGTGTTCCGATAACACACGGTATGCATCATTTAATGGTAGAGAACTTGCGACTTGCGCGGACGGCGAGCCGACCAATACGATGTCTCTGACATTATTTTGATACCAAGCCCGAGATAACCACTCGTTAAAACCTTGTTCATCAAGGCCTGCAACACTCTTATAAGCAATTACAGGCTTACCAGACTTTTGATTGATCAATTGAGCATAAGTGCCAGAATCATGGGTCGCTTTAAACGGAAAAGGTCTTGGCGCATCAATACGGCTAGTTTCATCTTGAATATCGTAAATGATCAAACCATCAAAGCTAATCTCATCAAGGCGCGCTAATAACTTATCAGCAATAGTACTGACCATTTCAAAATCGGTATCGATTTTAGGTGGGGTTGTGCCAATAAAGTAGATCCCACGGTGATGATCGGATGAACGCTGTTTTAGGGATTTTCTCATGTTTAGCCGTCTAGATGGATGTTATCTACATTGTGTCTGAAATTCTCACGTTTGTTAAGGCCAGATAGAATGATTTTTTGTAATGTTTAAAATGAATAAAGCTCATAATTCTTGCTTTGCAGTCATTCTGAAATCACCTGCGGGAATTTCCCCTTTTGTAAGTACGTTATAATTGCTGATTGCTGATGGCTCATAGGCTCGCCTATCTCACACTATCTGAACCTGAGTCGACCTTTAAAAAGATGTTTGGTGGTTTATTATTTACAATCTCAGCCCGAAGATAAATAATAGCGCAACATTGATTTCTTTAGAGCCAAACCATGCCTACCCACAAAAACGTTGCGATTTTTACCAAAGCGGAGCAAATATGTCGCGACAATGGCGTTAAGTTAACGGAGAAAAGAAAAAATGTTTTAGGCGTATTACTGAACTCCAGTAAGCCGCTATCCGCCTATGAAATTGTTGATATCTACCGCACCACACATCAAGAAGCATTAGCCCCTATGTCTGTGTACCGCATGCTCGATATACTGAGTCAATTGCCGCTTGTGCATAAATTATCTTCTGAAAATAAATATTTGGCTTGTTCACACATCACTTGCGAACATGCCCACGAAGTTCCTCAGTTTTTGATCTGTAAAACCTGCGGCAAAGTGGCAGAGAAAGGCATTCAAACCAGTGTCATTGAGGCATTAAAAGACAGTATTAAACAAGCTGACTTTCAACTCATCAATTCTCAGATTGAAATACAATGCTTATGTAAGGATTGTGCAGCTTCAAATTAACTTTTGTTTCGCTTGGCCTGGTGATGATTTTGGGTTCATACAATGCAAAGCTGGGTACAATCAGTGCAACTCTCCATTCAAACTAGGGCGTGTCATTGGTTAACTTACCAACTCACATACTCTACCGTCCTTAATCTAGAGCCCTTAATCTAGAACTCTTAATTTAGCCCCATTAATCTAGAACCCTCAATTTAACGCCCTTAATCTAGAACTCTCAATCTAGAGCCCTCAATTTAAACCCCTTAATCTAGAACCCCTAATCTAGAACCCTTAATTTAGAACCCTCAATTTAAAGCCCTTA
>NZ_JBFRJJ010000051.1:0-22767 GCF_041468785.1 Shewanella sp. 10N.286.52.E4 | reverse complement strand
ATTCTCCGTTGGAAATTTTGCTTTTTAAATTTCGCCGGAGCTGCGGGGTGTTCTAAGAGGGAGTCGCAGTTCACTCCCTTTTAGTCTGGTGTGGGCGAAGCGCCACGACTTTGATTTTTTTTCAAATGATAATTTCAAAATTTTAAACAAGTTTTGGGGAAAAAACGTTTAAGCCCACCAATTCTATACTTCATTTACATTGACTCAATTACTTAAGACCATCACTTCAATCTAATCCATTGCCTGCCGCAGGCTATCGTGCAAGCACGACTGTGACACGCTGCAAGTTCATCCCTGAAAGCTCGGCCATGACGTCCATGTCATGGACGGTCACAGCCGTGCTTACACCCGAATTTTCATCTCTTCGATTTAACTGTATTCGTGACAATTTAAAGAGCTAAAAAGCTCAAGTTGTATAGGTGTTTCGATCTTCTAAGAATGCACAATTTGAATTGAGGTAAGCAAGAAAATCGCGTGAGTCCAGACATGGAAGTCTGGCTAGCTTTCGAGGGGAAGGGACGCCCCATCGTAAGCGTTAGTGATTTTTGCAGCTTACTGAAGCAGCCTAGAAACAAAGGCTAAAGCTGGATAATTCTCCGTTGGAAATTTTGCAGTTTAAATTTCGCCGGAGCGGCAAGGGATATCGAAAAGGGAAATGCTGTTGTTTCCCTTTCGTCTGGTGTGGGCGAAGCGCCACGACCTTGATTTAGACGTTAACTTAGACCTTGATTTAGATTTTATTCAAATCTAGAAATCATTAGCTGACTAAAGTTGCTAACAAATCTTGGGGCTGTGATGAGTTAACTTCATTAGAACACTCAGACGAATCCAATTTTAGTCATTTTTGTTTGTCTCGTTTCTCACCGCTTTGAATTTTATCACTGTCTATGAACGGAATGTTTTTCACTTAAGCCTGCCAATAATTTGATTTTACATGGTTATCTTTTCACTTGCCCATATTGATGGTTTTTAAAACTGTATTTTTTAAATTAGCGACTTGAAGGCTGTCATTTTTCGACTAAATTTGAAATTGAAAGCCTTGATTGAATTTTGAGCGATAGTGTTTTAAGTCGTGGGATTGATACGGTTAAGTTATAAATCACAATACCGACTTCAAAATATCAAAAAGTTCATAAAACATTTATTGATTTTTGGATCTGTTTTTGATTAATTAGCCTCAATAATCATGCGCTATCAGTGTGGTTTGTTTATTAAACGGTGTGCTTTTAAATAGTGCATTATCAAAGGTATGTGTTGATTTAAGGGTGTTGGCATATATGTATAACACAGCAAAAAAACAAGTTTGGTTTGGTGAGCTTCGCACATCGAGAGGCACTTCTATTGTTGTCCATGACAATCAGTTGCCAGATGCATCTCCGGGGCGGATCTATTTATTCAATGTCAACCGAAACACCATCGGTGAATACGTTGAAGATATCGTTAAAGTTAACTTGCATGAGCTTGAAACTGAACAGTTACAAACGGTCAAAGCCGAGCATAATGCAGCTTGGATAGCTGCACGTTCTGAGTTTATGGTTAAGCACGAAGCGCACATTGAATTGTCTTCGGTTCCAGACTCTGCGCCTGCGACTAAATCCAAAGCGATACCAGCATTAGAAGAGCCTATGGATGAGGTATTAGATGACGATGATATGGAATTTGAAGATACTGGCTTTGAAGCGAGTATGAGTGACGATAGTGACGACTAATATCATCTAGCCCATTACTTTTACAATAAAGTACTTTTATCAAAAAGTACTTTGCTCGAATATTACTTTACTCAAAAAGTATTTTGCTCAAACAGTGCTTTACTCAAATAGCACTTTACTCAAGCAAGCATGGCGTTGTTTTGCTGACATAATCTGATTAGACAAAAATGGCGCGAACTTTTACGTTCGCGCCATTTTTATTGCTGTGAGTTTCTGAACACTAAAAGGTCGAAGTTGAGATGACTTCGCCTTACAGAATACTAAATTCATAGCGGCTAGAGTGACGATAGGTGCCGCCAGCAGGTATCCAAGGGTCACCGGGTAAATCAGGCTGGTTAGGTGAATCTGGCAGCATTTGGGGTTCTATACACACTGCTTGGTGTGATTGATAAACTTCGCCATTAAAACCGATAGCGCCTTCAAGGAAGTTTGCACCATAGACTTGAACTCCAGGCTGATTGGTATAAATCGTCATTGTGCGGCCGCTTTCAGGGCTTGAAAGGCAACCAAATCGAACTAAATCATCTGCAGTCTTTTGCAGTACATAGCAATGATCAAAACCATTAGTTGCCGCAAGTGCTGGACGCTGGGTTTGCTCGGAAAATACTGTGGCTTGGGATAAATCTAAATCACTGTTAGTCACTGAGCTCATTGTAATAGGCACGCCTACATCATTCATTGGTAAGTAATGCTGAGCATCCACTTGAATCTGATGTCGGGTATTGGTTTTGCTGCACGCGCCTTCTAAATTAAAATAACTATGTTGGGTTAAACTGATAGGGCAGGCTTTATCGACCTGTGCTTGCATGTCGATAAGCAGGTTGTTGTTATCTAACCGATAATCTAGTTGCACCTGGCAATTTCCAGGGAAACCCATATCGCCATCAGGACTTGTGAGGGTTAATCTGACACCGTCTTCTAGCGGTTGCATCTGCCATTGTTTTAAATGAAAGCCATCGGCGCCGCCATGCAAACAGTTAGTTGCTTGGTTAACATCAAGTTGATATTCGTGGCCTCGATAGCTCATTTTACCGTTGGCAATACGGTTAGAGTAACGCCCTGCAATCGCGCCTAAATAGGCTTGCTGCGCTAAATAGTCAGCGACACTGTCACAGCCTAAAACGATATTTGTCATCTCGCCTTGTTTATCGGCGGTCCATAATTGGTGAATGATGCCACCAAGACTTAATATTTCAACAGCCACTTTGCCGTTATCTAATCGAATCCGTTCAATTTGACCACCGCGCGGATCTTGCCATGGTTCAAGGGCTGTTATTTGAATCATTAAAGTCTCTTCCTGATGAGATGAGTTAACTTGAAGATTGCGACGACGTAAACTTGGTCATCGCTTAATCAATTCTTCCTGCGCCATTACTGGCTGAACATAGGTAAATAATGGCTTCTATTGCTGTTTCTTTAAGGTACTTGTCTTCAATCGCATTGACGACGAGATCAGTTAACTCGTGGTCAATTAACGCGACCACACAACCGTCACTCATACGCACGCCGCCACGGTTACCGATGACTTGTTTGATGATGCTGACTAAGGTGTCAATTTCTGGTGTGGTAATGTCAAAATCAGTCTTCATCGACTCATGGGATTGCGCCATTAATTGACTAAACCTTGGCATGTCATTTTGGCCTAGTGCGCGCGCGGCACTAATGGTGCGCTGATTTTCACTTAACACGTGTCTTGCTCTGGCAAATAACTCTTCACCTAATGCGTCTTTTTCACGATTAAGCTGAACTAGACTGACTTCTCGTAAAGACTCAACAGCCAATAAGTCATTTATTTCAGCACACTGTTGTTTACGTTTATCAAAACGCTCAATCAGGCTTTGGCGATCAATGTTAGGATCAACGATCAATAAACTGAGGTTTTCAGGGATCGCGACAGGCTCACTATCGAGCTCCAAACAATCAATCAATAACGCATGATCGGCTTCAGCCAAGGCGCTAATGGTTTGATCCATGATCCCAGATTCAGTCTTGATAAAACGATGCTCGCCACGTTGGGCTATTTGAGCAATCGCTAAGGGAGACAAGTGAAGTTGACTGGCGTAGCTAATGGCGGTGCCGAATGCGACTTCTAAGGCCGCAGAAGATGACATGCCTGCGCCTAATGGCACATTGCCGACAATAGCAAGATCAAGCCCTTTTGCTTTCAGGCCTGATTGAAACATTGACGCGGTAAATCCTTTTAAATAATTGCCCCAGCTGCTTTGGTCTTGAGTTGACCCTTCTTCACCAAACTTCCACTGTTCTATTTGACCTGGAAAAGCATCAGTAACAGCTCTGAAGGTATTATCGCTACGTTCCTTAACCGCGATAACAGTGTGAAAATTGATTGCAGCGGGTAAAACGAATCCTTCGTTATAATCCGTGTGTTCGCCAATGATATTGACGCGACCTGGTGCTTGATACAGGTCATCAGCCGTAGTTCCAAATGTTTGTACAAACAACTTCATGGCTTTTTGAGCAGGATTAGACATACAGTTACAGTTCCAAAGAATGCCGAGTTACGTAATAGGCTACGCACTAAGTTACGTACTAAGTGACTAATATCGTATTGACTTACTTAACCTTAAATTTAGTCGAAAGTGAGTTAATTGCGCTATAGATATGTGATTTATATCACGATTGGTCGGAGGTGTAACTAGGATTAACAATTTTGATTCTATTTGGGCATGAATGTGAGTTTTTTTTGAGTTAACTCATGTTGTTTCAGCCAAATCCAAACTCAAAAGGGGTATTGTGATTGATAGATTATTCTGCTTACCGAACAATATTCGCGATTACTAATACCCGCTGACATATCCTCAATAAAAATATGCCAGTGGGCGTCATTGCAATATCGCCCTGTTTCTAAGGCAGACCTAACAGCACTCATCCTTTTTAGTAATGCGACGGCTTAGAGCTGATTGACTGATCCCTAACATTTGCGCCGCAGCGGTTTGATTATTGGCAGTGCGGCTCATGGCTTCATCAATTAAGGCTTGGCTCATATCTGCTAATGTGGGTAATACTTGTGGGAAAATGATGCTATTTCCAACATGCTCAGCAGTCGACTTATGCTCATTAATCGCTTCCATAAAAGGCGAAATGTTTAATTGTATGCCATCGCTGCGACTGACAGCATCAAACACCATGCCTTTAAGTTCATGTAAATTCCCAGGAAAGTCATAGCATTTTAGTTGGTTGGCTAAGTCATTTGGTTGCTGTGGCGGTGCTAAATTCATTTCTGCAGCGGCCAATGAAATGAAGTGATTGATTAACATGGCGATATCTAATTTACGCTGCCTTAATGGCGGTAAATGAATTTTATGTGCCCGTAAGCGATAAAGCAGGTCACGTCTGAATAAGCCTTCTTGATTACGTGCGAGTAAATCATGTTGAGTTGAGGCAATGATACGGCAACTCACAGGATAAGGGCGATCGCTACCAATCGGATAGTATTGTTTTTGCTGCAAAACATCTAATAACTTTGCTTGGGATGCCAAAGGTAAGTCGCCAATTTCGTTTAAATACAATAAGCCTTTGCCCACTTGATGTAACGCGCCCGCTTGCGACTTTCCTGGCTCTTGGCTCAATTGACCAAACAATTGCAGTTCAAATGCGCTTTCACTGATCCCTGCTAGATTCACATTCACAAAAGGGGCTTCTGGACTATAAAGCTGGTGGCAACTTTTGGCGAATTCATCTTTGCCTGTGCCACTTTCCCCGTAAATCAATATCGGTTCAGGGCTGAATGCCACCGCCTCCAAGTATCTAAACTGATCCAATAAATTAGGCTCACATGTCAGAATATTATTAAAGGCACTAGGTTGGGCCAAAGTCTTACTTAAAAAGCTTTCTTTAATGCGGTGATAATTACGTTCCAGCCCAACCACTTCCAGTGCACGGCGTACGGTTAAGGCTAAATCAGCGACATCATCGGTTTTAATAAAGTAGTTATAAGCCCCATTTTTAATGCAGCGCACGGCGGTATCAACTTCATTTACCCCAGTGACAATAATCACTCGGGTGTTGGGGTGTTCAAGGCGGATTTGAGCCAGCAAGTCTTCACCAGAATGAAATGGCATGGTTAAATCTAATAATACCAGCGCGTAATCTGTGCCTTCTAAGCGATTCATCACTTGACGACTATCAACACAAGTATCAATAACCGCCTCTGGTACTAAACGATTTAAGGTGACTGCCAGAGTACGTAACCAAGGCGCTTCATCATCGACTAATAAAATATTACGGGCGAGTTTCACGGGTTTAGCTCCTTGCTATCGTTATTGTTGTGCTCTTGTCTGTTATGTTCTTGTCTGTCGTGCTCAGTCATGGGACTAGCGTCTAAACCTTCCTGAACCAGTAGGCTGAAGGTTAAGCTGAAGCAGCTACCTTCGTTAACGGTTGAAGTGACTTTCATGTGTCCATGATGTTCTTTTAATATACGGCTACAAACGGAGAGGCCTAAGCCACTGCCACCATGTGAACGTCTGGTGGTGAAAAAAGGCTCTGTTATGCGTTTTAATGTCGCTTTATCCATGCCGCTACCGTTATCTTGCACACTGATGCCTGCAGCGGTGTCAGTTGAGAACGTTTTAATTAAAATCACCCCATCACCTTGTGGAGTCGCATGACAAGCATTTTGAATTAAGTTAATCATGACTTGATGAAGTTGCTGTGCGTCCCCGTTAATTTTTGGGCTAGGTTCTGCTAGCTCAATTCTGACCTGATAGCGCTTTAATTGATTCGCAGTTAATCGCTGCGCCACTTGTACCACTTCATTCAAACCAATGGCTTGATGATTTGAGGCAAGGTTGGGTAATGCGTAGCGTTTTAAGTCATTTACAATCCGCGAAATACGTTTGGCACTTTCTTCAACTACTTCGGTACTGTGACTTATTTCGGCAAATGC
Organism: Shewanella sp. 10N.286.52.E4; assembly: GCF_041468785.1. Classification (NCBI taxonomy): domain Bacteria; kingdom Pseudomonadati; phylum Pseudomonadota; class Gammaproteobacteria; order Alteromonadales; family Shewanellaceae; genus Shewanella; species Shewanella sp. 10N.286.52.E4. The sequence goes on along the minus strand of NZ_JBFRJJ010000051.1, from coordinate 16,149 downwards.
AGCTTGCGGATCAAGTCCTGCTACTAACCAAAAGGGGTTTTGTTGTTGATAATAATCCGCAGCAGGTTGTAGGTCTTTCATCGCTTCAGAAAACAAGGCGATTGAGTGAATGATGATACCGGTAGGATTATTAATTTCGTGAGCGATACCTGCTGACAGTTCCCCGAGCGAGGCTAAGCGACTGGCTTCATCGTTGGCTTGGCGAAGGTGTTGCTGTTCGGTGTTTTCTTCAAGCAGTACTACAGCTTGTTCATCTGTGATGGGGTGAATTTGCATTTGCCAGTACTGGGCTAAATAGCCCATATCCGCGATGAAGGATTTCTTTGAGGTTATGACTGATTTGACACTGGTGGCTAAATCAAATGGAGTGCCGTCAACACAATGAAGTTTACTATGGCTGAGTAATTGATTGTTATCGTTACTCCATAAGCACTGCATTTGTTTATCAAAAATGGTCATGCCGTGAGGAATACCATTCAGCACAGCCTGAAACTGATGGGATAAGGATCTGATTTTTTGTTCAGCCATTTCGCGTTGTTGTAACTCAAGAGCTAAGGCTTCTGAGCGAAACTTTAAACTGCGGCTGACTGAAATGGTATACAGCATCCCTATAGCTGAGATGATGGATATCACGATAGAAAGAATAAGCATCTTTTTATGGGTTGAAGTGATATCGAACTTTTCACGTCCCATACCAAACCATTTATTAACTAACCTATCATACTCGCCAGAAATTTTGAGTTGTCGTAATGCATCATTGATCTCATGCAGTAATGCAGCGTCTTTGGGGTGACTAACAAAGGTGAATGCGCCGAAGATAAGCGCATCACTGGCACTTCGAACAGAAGGGTATTTAGGCTGCAGGCGACGTGCGACAAAGTTTTCAGCAAGTACCACATCCACTTCTTTAGTGATCAGTTTTTGAAAGCCCGTTTCGTATAAATCAACTTTTACTTGAGTAAAATCTTGCGGTTGATCCCTTAGAAAAACATCGACAAATGCACCTGTTTTTACCGCCACTCGTTTACCGGCTAAGTCAGACCAATTATCAATGTAATCTTCGCCTTGTAGCGTAAAAGCTTTGGCATGAGTGGCATAAATCGGATCTGATTGGCTTAACTCACGTCTTTTATTGATCGGGCTGACGACAGCCACCACATCAATCGGACTGTGAATATCATGCATATCAGTCATCAATTGTTGGAATGTCTTACGGCGCACCATAATGGGTCGATCTAGCAAATGGCCAATACTGTTCATTAACTCAACATGAAAACCCTGGTCTACACCGTTATCTCGCCACTCTAAAGGAGCTGTAGTGGAGTGCACCCCAAACACAATAGTTTCCTTTGCTAACGAAGGAAAGCTGATGACTAGCAATAAACAGAGTAGGTATTTCATTAAACGTTTTTCAATGAGTTGTATTGATTTCTTAATTGCACTTTAGCAAATCATAATCTTCATAACTGTGGCATTGGGCGTAAATTTGATAGAAAAAGTGGCGCTAAATATTACCAATAATGAGCAATTTGAAATATGGCTTTAATCAAAGGGAAGTGTGGGTTTGATCACTATCAACTATGCAAAAATGCATAGTGCTGAATTGGCTTATGCGCTTTTGCATAGTGAGAAAAGCCAGATGTGATCAGTTGTTCAGTTTGGAAACGAGTCTGCCAAGTTTGATTGAGCAAGCCTTAAAACAGGATAAAAATGGTAATAAATCAGGTTCAGTAGCCAATGTGATGCTTAATACAGCATGGCATGAAAGTGACGAATTAGCGTCATGGCTATTTTTAAGGAGTTACCATGAAATTAACACGATGCGCAGCTTTGTTAGCTGTTTTACTCGGTTCAGCAGGCCTTGCTGGCGGCGTGATGGCTGCAGACAATCTTGCTGACATGCATTCAGAAAATCAAGACTGTGAAAGCTGCCATTTACCCAGTGGCGAGCTATCTAATGACAGCCTGACTTATGAAAATGAGCAATGTGTGTCGTGTCATGGCACATTAGAAGAAGTCGCTGAAAATAATACTCGTGAAAACTACAATGCCCATGAATCTCACTTCCCTGGCGATGTAGCCTGTACTTCTTGTCACAGTGGCCATGAAAAATCAGTCGTCTACTGTGATTCTTGTCATAGCTTCGATTTCGATATGCCATTTGGCAGTAAGTGGGAACGTTATGAGCCTACCATTGCTGAACTAGCAAAAGACTCTGCTGACCGTAAAGCGGCATTGGCTAGTGCGCCTAGTGATACTGTTGATGTTATCGTTGTTGGTTCAGGTGGTGCTGGTTTCTCAGCCGCTGTTGCAGCGACAGACAAAGGTGCAAAAGTCATTTTAGTTGAAAAAGAGCCTGTGATTGGTGGTAACGCAAAACTTGCAGCCGGCGGCATGAATGCAGCTTGGACTGATCAACAAAAAGCCAAAGACATTAAAGATAGCGTTGAGTCTATGTACAAAGACACCATGAAAGGTGGCCGCGACTTAAACGATCCTAAATTAGTTGATGTATTAACATCGCACTCAAAAGGTTCAGTTGATTGGATGACTGAAATGGGCGCTGATTTAAATGATGTTGGCCGTATGGGCGGCGCATCAGCTAACCGTTCACATCGCCCAACAGGTGGTGCAGGTGTCGGGGCTCACGTGATTCAAGTGCTTTACGATAATGCGCTAGAGCGTAACGTAGATATGCGCATGAACACCCGTGGTGTTGAAATCTTAAAAGATGATTCTGGTAAAGTGGAAGGTTTACTGGTTAAAGGTAAATACACTGGCTACTACTGGGTGAAAGCGGATGCCGTTGTCATGGCAACAGGTGGTTTTGGCCGCAACAACGAACGTGTATCTCAGTACGACCCTAAATTGAAAGGCTTTATCTCAACTAACCAACCTGGCGCAACAGGCGACGGACTTGACGTTGCTGGTAACGCTGGTGCAGGCATGACCGACGTTAAATACATTCAAGCACATCCCACTTTATCGGTTAAAGGTGGTGTGATGGTGACTGAAGCGGTACGTGGTAACGGTGCGATTTTGGTGAACAAAGAAGGCAAACGCTTCGTTAATGAAATCACCACTCGTGATAAAGCAGCGGCAGCGATTCTTAACCAAACAGGTAAAGTGGCTTATTTAATCTTTGATGACTCAGTGCGTAAATCACTGAAGAAAATTGACAAATACATCCAACTTGGCGTGGTTCCTTCAGCTGACTCTCCTGAAAATCTAGGCAAGTTAGAAGGTATTGACGGTAAAGCACTTACTGCATCAATTGCGCAGTACAACAAACTAGTTGCAGCAGGTAAAGACACTGATTTTGAGCGTCCTAACTTACCGCGCGCACTGAATGAAGGTAACTATTACGCAATCGAAGTGACTCCTGGCGTTCATCATACAATGGGTGGTGTATCGATTGATGATAAAGCTGAAATCCTCTCTGAAGATAAGAAAGTGATTCCTGGTTTATACGGTGCTGGTGAAGTCACAGGTGGTGTTCATGGTGCTAACCGCTTAGGTGGCAACGCAATCTCTGACATCATTACCTTTGGCCGCTTAGCGGGTGAGCAAGCGGCGGCATACTCTAAAAAGTAAGTTTTAAAATGTAAGTCTTCATCAATAAGTTTAGCGATAACATTATTCCCCTTAATGTTATCAATGCAAAGTGAGCCAATTGGCTCACTTTTTTTTATGCTTTTTATAGGTGAGTGTTAAAGCGCATTTTTCCACTGTGGCTAAGTAACTTTCTCACGGTTAAGCTGACTGAGGTGGACACCGAAATGGTTAAGGTGGCAAAAATAGCGACTAAAATTACGATTTGATACTTCACAGCAATAATTGGATCGACACCACCTAAGATTTGTCCCGTCATCATGCCAGGTAAGCTGACTAAACCTGTGGTTGCCATGGACGCTAGAATAGGCGCAAAAGATTGCTGTAGTGCAGTTTGCACAAAGGGTGCGGCAGCTTGTTTAGGGCTAGCACCTAACGCCAGAGCGCCGTGATATTGAGGCTGTTTTTCTTCAAATGCAGCAAACAAACGTTGCAGCGCAATAATATTGCCGCTCAGGCTATTGCCTAACAACATACCGGCAGTGGGTATCAGGTATTGGGCGCTATAAATCGGTGTCGGCTGAAATAGCCACAACATCATCACCAGTAAAATAGGCATGAGTCCAAGTAGCAGCCCAGTGCAGATAGGCACCATTAACGGCCGTTTAGGTAATTTAGCTTTACTGATAATCGCACTAGCACCAACCAGTAGCATCACCAATAGCCAAGCGAGATTTACCCAGACATTATCGAGGTGAAAAAGATATTGCAGATACAGGCCAATTAAAGCCATTTGCAGCGTCATTCTCACCACGGCGATGGAGATCTCTTTACCGAGATGCAGTTGGTATGAGCGATTAATGGCAAAGGGGACGATTAATACCAACATAAACAGCCCAAGGGCAAGCCAACTAATATCCATAATCTATCCTTGGGTGTAAATGGCTGTAAGGTTAGTTAAACAAGTCGGCATATGTTATTCAAGCTAGGTTATTCAAGCTAGTGATTCAAACATAAAAAAGCGCCTTATAACAACATAAGACGCAGTTTTGATTTGGCTACATTGCCGCTAAAACAATCAGTCGGCAGCCATTACTCAATCAAGCTAAGGTTTGCTCAGATTAGGCGTTATTTCATTTTTAGCACTGGCTTTATCTGCACTCGTTTCTGCGCCATTGGCTGTTTGTTCACCTTCAGTTTTAGGCTCAAGTAATTCGTGGATGACGTTATCGACAAAACCTGCACCTGCTGCCTCATACAAGTTATAAACGCTGTTTACGCCTTGCTCTTTCAGTGATTCGGCATCTTCAGAGTACTGGACAATGGCACTAATTTTTCCTTGGTATTCGAGCTTTTTCAGTTGCTCAACGGCAAACATATTACCCACGTGATGCGGCATAGCCAGTAGGACTAATTCAAGCTTAGGGGCACGTTCAAGTTTTTCCCAAAAATCGGTATCGCTGGCATCGCCTTGTACAACATTACGGCCTTCGTTGCGATGAAAATCCACTAACTCTTGTTTGTGTTCAATCCCTAAAATTTCGCCGCTGTACTTACTGCGCAATTCATCATAAGCACCTGAACCAATTCGCCCCATACCTAAGATCAAAAAGCGAGGATTACCCACTGGGATTTGTCTATCTTCTGGGTGAAGTGGATGTTTTTCAATGGTAGTGAGAGTGTCATGGAAACGCTGATACAAGCGGTTTACGCTCGCATTTAATGGCGCAGCAATTAAGAAACTAATACTCAATGCTACCGCTAAAATAATTAACCATTCGGCTGGTAGCCAGCCTTTTTGCGCCGCAACCGCCGCAACAATCAAACCGAATTCACTGTAGTTGCCTAAGTTAAACGAGGCAAACAACGAGGTACGCGCACGCAACTTAAAGCGGGTAAGGATGAAGAAAAACAGCAATACTTTAAACGGAATAAGTAACACTAATAACCCTGCAAGTCCCACATCTTCGATAGTGGGTAGACCATTTAAGCCAATGGTTAAAAAGAAGGCGACTAAGAATAGTTCTTTAAAGTAGTAAATTGACTTAGCGAGCTCAGATGATTTTGCGTGACCTGCAAGTAAAATACCCATGATCAGAGCGCCTAAGTCAGGTTTTAAACCAACGGCTTCAAATACCCATGCACCCATGATAAGTGCCATGGATAAACCAAATAAGATCAGCATTTCACCGTGGCCCACTCGGTCAAACACTTTATAAATCACCGGTTTCAATAACGGTAGTAGCAGTAAACCTAAGGCATATACTGATGGGAATTCGCCTTTAGAAATCGTTAAGAACAATACCGCGAAGATATCTTGCATAATCAAGATACCAATGGCTATACGGCCATATAGTGCCTGGCCATCTCCGTTTTCATCGAGCACTTTAACGGCAAACACGGTACTTGAGAAACTTAAGGCAAAACTTAGCAGCAATAGTTGGTCTATCTCTAGATCAATCAGTCTATCTAGACCGACTAAACCCAAGAGTTTTAATATGGGCAAAAAGAACAAAATCGAACCGATTAAATGCAGACTGGAACTGGCCCAAATCTCAGATTTAAGCAAGCTTTTTACATCGAGTTTTAAGCCAATAGCGAATAGCAGCAGCATAACGCCTAAGTCAGCTAGTTCTTGCAGTAATGGCACACTTTCATCTTGGACACCAAAAATAAACAGTATGAAGCCTGCTGCTAAATAACCAATAAGCGGAGGTAATCCGACTCGGCTAACGAGCATGCCGCAAAGCAGGGTAATGATGAAAATTGCTGGTTCCATAATGCCTTTTTTCTAGTTGTTGAAAATGGGTTGTAGTTAAGTAGATTGTATAACAATAAAATTAACTTGATATTAAAATTTAAACCTATATCAACAAAAAGGCCAATTTAAAAATAAATTGGCCTTTTTTCATAACGTTAAAAATTTATAAATTATTTTACAAGTAATAAATCCAAGTGTTCAGCAAAAGGTTTAGGGTTCATAAAACCCGTTACTCGTAAATCTTCACGTTGATTGCCATTTTCATCGAACATTAAGAGTGTTGGTAGTCCTAACACACTGAAGTGCTCGAGCAATTCAACATCAACTGCATCACTTTTGGTCACATCTGCTTGCAGTAAAACCATTTGATCTAAACGCTCCATCACTTCAGGGGCGACGAAGGTAATGTTTTCAAACTCTTTACAGGCCACACACCAGTCAGCATATAAATCCAGCATGACGGTTTTACCGCTAATACTGGCTTTATCCAGTTCAACTTCTAAGTCATCTACCGATTTAATCAGTTTAAATTCGGCATGTTTAACAGGTGCACTTTGATTGATTTCATTACTGATAGACGGCGCTTGTAACCCCATGGCAGACATCACCGCTTGGAAACCGTATGAGAAACTTGCCAATAATGTCAGCGTAAGCAAAATGCCACGAGTGGTTTGCTTCCAGTTAAATTCAGACAGCTTGTTTTGGTGGATAAGGTAGCCAGTTAAGCCAACGCCCCATAGCGACCAAAGTACATCAGAGACAACCCCAGGCCAGATGCGACCTACCATTACGATAGACACAGAAATCAGTAAGAAGCCAAAGATGGTTTTAATGATATCCATCCAAGCGCCTGCGCGTGGTAATAATTTACCGCCAGAGGTGCCGATAATAAGCAGTGGTACACCCATACCCATGCTCAGTACGTAGAGTGCTAAGAACCCTTGCAGTAAGTCGCCGCTTTGGGCTACGTAAATGAGTGCACCTGACAGTGGCGCTGTAGTACAAGGTGAAGCGACTAAGCCAGAAATCACGCCCATAAAGAATACGCCAATCAGGTTGCCACCTTTTTGGTTATTCGACAGGTTGTTCATTTTATCTTGCCATTTGCCCGGCAGGCGTAACTCGTACATGCCAAACATAGACAAACTGAGCAGCACAAACATCACTGCTAAGAAAATCAAAATAGCAGGGTGCTGCAGCGCAGCCTGGAACTTCATCCCAGCAGAAGCGACCACTAAGCCTAATAGCGAATAGGTAATCGCCATACCTTGAACATAAGCCATCGATAAGGTGAAGGCTTTTGCGGTAGATAACTGCTTACCTTGACCGACAATAATCCCTGATAAAATCGGGTACATTGGGAATACACAAGGGGTTAGTGCTAAGCCAATGCCTAAACCAAAGAAAATCACTAAGGTCCACATCAGACTGTCGTTAGCCAACATTTGGCTTAAGCTATCTTGCTGCGTGATTGGTGCTTGTGATTCTGGGTTGGCTGGGGCATTTTTCGCTGCTTGTTTTGCGGCGTAGTCATCGCCAATGATGGCTTTTTTCTTGGCAAGTTTGCCATCGTTGGCCGCAACGGCTTCTAGATTTACATCACGTTTGGTAGGTGGATAACACAGCTTACCCTCGGCGCAGCCCATAAAGGTGACTTGCACCTTTGAGCCAGCAGCAGCCTCTTTAAGTGCCAATGGCAGCTCGACATAAGAGTAGTAAACGGCTTGTTCGCCAAAATATTCGTCATCGTGCATTTTACCTTTTGGCAATTCGATATCGCCAATGACTGCGCCATCAGCGCTAAAGGTCAACTTGTCACGATACATGTAATAGCCTTCGGCTATGACAAAGTTAACTGCGACTCGATTACCGTCTTGCTTGTAATCAAATACGAAAGCCTCTTCAACGGGCATTAATTCAGGTTCGTCTTGTAAAAAGCTGAATTTGTTGCTGTTACTAAAAATGTCTTCACTGTGTGCTAATGGTGATAGCAGCAGTAAGCTGGTTAATATAAGCGCAAATATTTTATTCATGATTGAGAGGTTTCTTTTATCCAATGTAAATAATTTGGCAAGCCATGGGTAATAGGCGTAGCGATTAACTCTGGTACTTCATAGGGATGCAAATCGATCACTATTTTTTGTATCGCATCATAATTATCTGCCATGCATTTTATGTGCATAGCCACTTCACTACTATGACAAACCTCACTTTCCCAGACATAGACCGATTCGACCTGAGGATACAATTGCACACAAGCAGCGACCTTAGCGTTGACTAACGCTGTTGCGAGCTTTTTTGCACTGGCGATATCTGGACAAGTTGTTATAACTAATAAATAGTTTGCTGACATAGGGAGTTTATCATCTTTGGTTTATCTTAAAGTTAGCTTAAGCTTAATAACCTAAAATAGGTGCTTGCTAGAGCTTATGAATTTGTTTTTATTCATAACAATAGCGCACTACTTTACGTTTTTTTGTCATTGAGTTCACTAGAGGCCGATAATCTTTCGAGATGAATTATGTAAGCGTTAGTTGCTAATTTAATACTGATAGCATTGATGACATCGTCATAAGCAAACAGTATTAACCATTATCTCGAAAAATCTTGACCGCAAAAGGTCTAAATACCTTTGTGAATAACAATAATTTTGATGCGTCTTGAATTAAGACCTGATTACCCCCATATATTGTTCATACCCAATGAAATAATTGAGGCCAGCATGCTGTTAGTTTTGTTTTTAGTTTTTATTCTTGTTCCTACTATTGAGTTATCAGTGTTGATCTCAGTAGGAGATGTGTTTGGCCCATTGAATACTGTGGCACTCGTGTTTTTAACCGCAATAGTCGGTGTGTCATTGGTGCGTAGCCAAGGCTTAAGCACCTTAATGTCAGTGCAATCTAAACTGGAACGCGGTGAAGCGCCAGGTAAGGAAATTGTCGAAGGCATGATGTTAGCTGCAGCAGGTTTATTGTTGTTGTTCCCAGGTTTTGTCACTGACTTGATTGGTTTATTGCTATTAACCCCATTTACTCGTTCACCCATTGCGAGCTACATCTTTAAACGTATGCAAATGCGCGTGGTTGCTGGTGGCGGTTTTCAGGGGCAAGCGGGTCAGAACCCATTTGGTCAGCAAGGTTTTGGCCAAAACCCATTTGATCAAGGACGCAATGACAGAAATACCTTCGATGGCGACTTTGAGCGTAAGTTTGATCCGAATGACATGAGGCCTGAAACCCATCAGGTTGAAATGAAAGATATTACCCCAGTAAAAGATGATGTATCTGAAGCCAGCGATACTCAATCAGCAACTGACAGTGCCAGCGATAAAACTGACAAGCGCTAAACAGCTTAGCGCCTTACGAATCTTATTTTCTAATAATAAAAAGCCGCTTGAGTACAATACTCAAGCGGCTTTTTTAGTTTTTTTGAGGTGGTTAATACAGAGTAAACACGTAAAAATGAGACGGTTTATAAGGAGCTATTCGGCTTTAATGGCTATTTATTTTAAGGGCTATTTTTTAAGGCTTATTTCTTAAAGTCTATTCACTTTAAGGCTTATTGATTTGAAGGCTTATTAGCGTCATCGATTTTTTTGCCCATGATATAGGCACTAATACTGCCCCCAATCCAACAGATTAATAGCACCAATACCGCGATATCCAGTGAAGCAGGTAAGTTAGTGGTAACACTTTGGTGCACAGCGTCATAAATGCTATAAAAATCGAGGGGAATATTGCCGGCAACAATATCATCGGCAATGGTTTGAGCGCGCTGCATGACCACGGTCATGATGGCACATAGGCTCACAAAACATGCTGCAATAATGCTCCAGCCAATGGCTTTTTTACCTAAATATAAGTGCCCAACTCCAGGGCAAACAAATGCATTTAATAGGGTGGCATTGACAGACTTACTCATGAGGCTTTCCTTGGCATTTAGTTTATTTAATACAGCCGACTGTTATTTACTACTGCTAGTCGCATTTTACTCAATACAACATTAAATCCTTAACGCTGCAAGAGCTGATGAATTAAGCTTAATTCATCAGCCTTAGTAAACCATGCTTCTTATACAAACTATAAGGTTGAATCAGCAGAACTATTCAATTCGTCATTGTTGTAGTGAAGATGAGCAGAATCGGGTTCAGTGAGTTTACTCGCCATAATGTAACAGGCAATCCCCATGATGGTATTGGTTACAGGCAATGCAATCAGCAAGCCTTTCACTCCACCGAGATATAAACCAACCGCGGCTAAAGGCAGCATCAAAACAAATAGGCGGACGAGGTTAATCACTAGTGATTTCATTGGGCGGTGGTAGGCATTTAAGCAAGTGGCAAACATAATTACTACGGCTAACGGCCCATAGGCTGCGGGTAATACATGAATATAAAAGCTTAAAGAATCGATAACGGCAGGGTCACTACTGAACCACTGGGCAATGGTGTTACCGCTGAAGTAAATCGGGATATACAACAAGGTTTGAAACACTAAAGCAAAGCGTAGCGCTAACATCATGCCGTCTTTGGCGCGCTTATGTTGGCCAGCCCCTAAGTTTTGTCCCACAAACGGCATTAACGATGACGTCATGGCCATTATGACCACTAAAAATAAGGTTTCTAAGCGAATACCTGCGCCAAAAGCGGCAACTGCTGCTTGGTCTGCGCGGGCGAGCATAGCTAAAATCACGCCATTGGCGATAGGGTTTAGCATATTCATTAATGCGGCAGGGCGAGCAATATGACCGAGCTTTTTCCAATTTGCAGTAATACGAACTCGGCAAAGTGTCATTAGCTCAAGAATGCGTTTTTTATAAATGAGGATGTAGCCCGAAACGGTAAAAGCGACCACCCACGACACTAAGGTCGCAATCGCAGCCCCTTGGATCTCAAGGCGGGGAAATGGCCCTATCCCAAAAATTAATAATGGATCGAGGATTAAGTTAATAATTGCGGCTACCGCCATAATAATCGCTGGCGAGCGAGTATCACCTGTGGCGCGGATCCCTTGATTGCCCACCATCAACAACACTAACAGCGGCGCACTGCAAAACCATATCAACATATAGTCGTGGATCAGCGGCAAGCTTTTTTCATTTGCCCCCATCAAGGTAAACAGTGGGTCAATAGCCATAATGCCAATAGAGACCAATATACTGATCAAGATGAAGGTCAGCAGCATAGCGTCAAATAAGAAGCTTTTAGCTTTGGTTGTATTGCCAGCTCCAATTAATCGAGAAAGATTAGTCGATGTGGCAGCGCCAATACCAATGGCGATACTGGCAAACACAATGGCGACAGGGAAAGTGAAACTGACAGCAGCAAGCGCATCAGTACCTAACTGACTAATGAAGAATGTATCTATAAGGCTGCCACCATAAATGGTGAGGATACCGATAAGGTTGGGGAGGCTCATATTGAAAAGCACACGACCTATTGGTGCGCTGAGCAACCCATGTTTATCATTCATCAATTTGGACTTAAACACGAAAACGGGAGACAAATTCTATCAGTATTCATTATCGTTTAATAAATACTAGCGACAAATTTTACAAAAAAATCGCAGTTTTTTTATAAATACCCTTGGAACTGTGATCATCAACCCCCATATATCAAACATCAAAGGGTAAATGCCCTTATCATTTGTTTAAAACCGCCTCGTTTGTGGGCAGCAATCATTAGGAGAGTCCGTAGATGAATATTCGTCCATTACATGACCGCGTAATCGTAAAACGTTTAGAGGTTGAGTCAACTTCAGCTGGTGGCATCGTATTAACTGGTAGTGCTGCAGAAGTATCAACACGTGGTGAAATCCTAGCTGTAGGCAATGGTCGCATCTTAGAAAACGGCGAAGTGAAAGCGCTTGACGTTAAAGTAGGCGACGTAGTGATTTTCAACGAAGGCTACGGCGTGAAGAAAGAAAAGATTGATGGTGAAGAAGTACTTATCTTATCTGAATCAGACTTAATGGCAGTTGTAGGTTAATCCGCGCCATTAAATCGCTTTCAATCAACAAATTTTAAGGAACATGAAAATGTCAGCAAAAGAAGTATTATTTGGCAGTGACGGCCGCGTTAAAATGCTAAACGGCGTCAACATTCTTGCTAACGCAGTAAAAGTAACTTTAGGCCCTAAAGGTCGTAACGTTGTTTTAGACAAAAGCTTTGGCTCACCGCTAATCACTAAAGATGGTGTTTCGGTAGCGAAAGAAATCGAACTAGAAGACAAGTTCGAAAACATGGGCGCACAAATGGTGAAAGAAGTTGCTTCTAAAGCCAATGATGCTGCTGGTGACGGTACAACTACTGCAACAGTATTAGCACAATCAATCGTGACTGAAGGTCTAAAAGCAGTTGCTGCTGGTATGAACCCAATGGATCTTAAGCGCGGCATCGACAAAGCAGTCATTGCTGCTGTTGCTGAACTTAAAGCACTTTCTCAAGAGTGTTCAGATTCTAAAGCCATTGCACAGGTTGGTACTATTTCTGCTAACTCTGACGAATCAATCGGCGAAATCATTGCAACTGCAATGGAAAAAGTTGGCAAAGAAGGCGTTATTACCGTTGAAGAAGGCCAAGCGCTTGAAAACGAATTAGACGTTGTTGAAGGTATGCAGTTTGACCGTGGTTACCTATCACCATACTTCATCAACAAGCCAGAAACTGGCAGCGTTGAGTTAGATGCACCATTTATCTTATTAGTTGATAAGAAAATCTCTAACATCCGTGAATTATTACCAATCCTAGAAGCGTTAGCTAAAACAGGTAAGCCATTGCTTATTGTTGCAGAAGACGTTGAAGGCGAAGCATTGGCAACATTAGTTGTCAACAACATGCGCGGTATCGTTAAAGTGGCTGCTGTTAAAGCACCTGGCTTTGGTGACCGTCGTAAAGCAATGCTTCAAGACATCGCGATTCTTACTGGCGGTACTGTTATCGCTGAAGAAATCGGTCTAGAGATTGAAAAAGCAGCCCTAGAAGATTTAGGTACCGCAAAGCGTGTAGTTATCACTAAAGATAGCACCACCATCATCGATGGTAACGGCGAGCAAGAGCAAATCTCTGGCCGCGTTTCGCAAATCAAGATTCAAGTTGAAGAATCAACTTCTGACTACGACAAAGAAAAACTTCAAGAGCGTATGGCTAAGTTAGCTGGCGGTGTTGCAGTAATCAAAGTTGGCGCAGCAACTGAAGTTGAAATGAAAGAGAAAAAAGCTCGCGTAGAAGATGCATTACATGCAACTCGCGCAGCAGTAGAAGAAGGCGTTGTTCCTGGCGGTGGGGTTGCACTTGTACGTGTTGCTTCTAAAATCTCTGAAGTTGAAGTGATCAACGAAGACCAAAAACACGGTGTGATTATCGCACTGCGTTCAATGGAAGCGCCTCTACGTCAAATCGCAACTAACGCAGGTGAAGAAGCGTCAGTTGTGGCTAACACTGTTAAAAATGGCACAGGTAACTTTGGTTACAACGCAGGTAACGACACTTACGGTGACATGCTAGAAATGGGTATCCTTGACCCAACTAAAGTAACTCGTAGTGCACTACAGTTCGCAGCATCAATTGCAGGTCTAATGATTACGACTGAAGCAATGGTAGCTGAAATTCCACAAGAAGCTGCAGCGCCTGATATGGGCGGAATGGGTGGTATGGGTGGAATGGGCGGCATGATGTAATTATTGCTTCTTTGCTGGTCTAAATCGGTGATAACTGCGTTGCTTCACCACTCGTTTAGTGAACTAAACGTCGTGGTAAAGCGCCTTGTTCTAACCCGATTTATCCTGCGCCAAGAATGCAAAATTCATTGCTGGTCTGAAGCCTAAAAGCTTAAAGCCACTTCTTGTAGAAGAATAGAAAAAGCCCCGATACCTAACGGTATCGGGGCTTTTTGTTTTACAATTAACCATATTTTCTAGCAAGTTGCTGCGTTGAGTTGTTTTTAAATGATTTGATATATTTACAATGAATGTGCTATCTAGGATAGTTTACCTAGTAAAAGGTCAGTTAGTTTTTATATAAGTAAACAATAAAGTAGAGGCACATGGATGAGCGAAATTACAGATAAAGCGATTGCACTTAAGAAGATCAAAAATAAGCAATGTATTTGGCATCGTCTTTCTAAAGAGCTACTCGCAGATAAAGATATTATATTGGCTGAAATATCTAATAGTGATGTCACGCGCACAATTGTTTGTTCTATGGATGAGCATCTTCGTGATGACGAAGAAATTGCAGAAGCAGCACTAAAAGTCAGTGGTAATGAATTAAAATATTTCTCCCACAACATCAGAGCTAATAAAAAACTTGTTACACTGGCCGTTTATAAAAACTCTTCATCATTCGAGGAGGCAGAAAGTGAGTTAAAGGATGATTTAGAGTTTGTGACGAAGCTAATTGGTATTAATGTATTAGTGTACAAGTATGCAAGTGATAAATTAAGGGGGAATAATGAGTTAGCGGTTAAAGCTGTTTCTGAGTGGCCGTCTTTATTGGAATACGTCCCAGAAGTTGTAGTGGAAAATACTAACATTGTTGAAATAGCTCTTAAAAATGATATCTACAATGCACTTCCATACGCCCCTTTACGTTATAGGTTAGACAAGTCATTGGTATTAAAATACCTAGCAGCAGCACGTTATGGAATTGATATTGATGTGATCCCAGAGGCTCTTAGATGGGATCCAGATGTTGCTCTAGCTATAGTTTCGAAGAATGGCAATTTTTTACGGTTTCTACCTGAAGTATTGAGGGGGGAGCGAAAGGTCGTTTTAGCTGCGGTCAATAATGCTGGTGGTTCACTTGAATATACAAGTGAACTATGTCGTGCAAATAAAGAGATCGTCTTAGCTGCTCTAGCTGATAGTGACATCGGTAATTCTAATAGAGCGAGTGGTTACATAGCAGAAAGTTTACTTGATGATAGAGAGGTAGTTGAGGCTGCATTATTGAAGTCAGGCTGGCTTATAAATAACGTTAGTGAGCGACTTAAAAATGATCGAGATTTAGTACATTTAGCTCTTAAATCAGATGGTAAGTTATTAAGAGACTTACCGTCAGCATACCAAAATGATAGATCATCTGTGATGATCGCTGTTAAATCTGATGGTAATGCTTTATCTATTGCCAATGATTCATTTCGTGAAGATCATGAAATAGTTTTGGCTGCTATTGCTATAGATGGGCGTTGCTTTAACTTGGCTGCTCCCATTCTAAAAGATGATAAAGATTTCGTCATGAAAGCTGTGAAAATAAACGGGATGGCTTTATATGGCGTATCTACGAGGCTATGTAATGATCTAGATATAATTAAGCTTGCTATGCAATCAGAACCAAAATGTATTCAGTACGCATCTAAAGAGTTACGTGACTCGAAAGACTTTGCGTTATCTATAGTCGAAATCGATGCATACTTTTTAGAGTGCTTAGGGAGGAAATCTTTAAACAATGAAGAGGTTTTGGTAAGAGCTATGCAGCAGAATGGTGAAGCGCTTTACCTTGCTCCCCGAAAATTTCGTAATAATAAAAATGTAGTTATTGCTGCTGTAAAAAATGCTGGAGAAGATGCTTTACAACACGCTAGTAAGTTACTACAAAAAGATATGGATGTATTAGATGCTGCTGGGATATAACGGTGCAGTAAATCAGGTGAGAGAAAACAGAAAACCATCATAGACATATATGGACGCTACCGGTTAGTCAAGACAGTACTTCGCTAACCGAGGCGAGCACCAATCAAAGACCCCCAGCCTTAATGGCATGTTTTGCTGTCTCTTATTAAGCTTTAATTGTGGATTTAGTAAGAAATAAGTGGGGTCAGAGTCTGACGAATCCCCACG
>NZ_JBFRJJ010000050.1:0-4857 GCF_041468785.1 Shewanella sp. 10N.286.52.E4 | reverse complement strand
TAAAACTTATCTGGGTTGTATGGTTAAGCCTCACGAGTCATTAGTACAGGTTAGCTCAACGCCTCACAACGCTTACACACCCTGCCTATCAACGTCCTAGTCTCGAACGGCTCTTTAGAGGAATTAAATTCCTAGGGATGACTCATCTTAGGACTCGCTTCCCGCTTAGATGCTTTCAGCGGTTATCGATTCCGAACGTAGCTACCGGGCAATGCTATTGGCATAACAACCCGAACACCAGCGGTTCGTCCACTCCGGTCCTCTCGTACTAGGAGCAGCTTCCTTCAATCATCCAACGCCCACGGCAGATAGGGACCGAACTGTCTCACGACGTTCTGAACCCAGCTCGCGTACCACTTTAAATGGCGAACAGCCATACCCTTGGGACCGACTTCAGCCCCAGGATGTGATGAGCCGACATCGAGGTGCCAAACACCGCCGTCGATATGAACTCTTGGGCGGTATCAGCCTGTTATCCCCGGAGTACCTTTTATCCGTTGAGCGATGGCCCTTCCATACAGAACCACCGGATCACTATGACCTACTTTCGTACCTGCTCGACGTGTATGTCTCGCAGTTAAGCTGGCTTATGCCATTGCACTAACCGTACGATGTCCGACCGTACTTAGCCAACCTTCGTGCTCCTCCGTTACTCTTTGGGAGGAGACCGCCCCAGTCAAACTACCCACCAGGCACTGTCCCGAACCCCGATAAGGGGCCGCGGTTAGAACATCAAAACTACAAGGGTGGTATTTCAAGATTGACTCCACTCCATCTAGCGACGAAGCTTCAAAGTCTCCCACCTATCCTACACATGTAGGTTCAATGTTCAGTGCCAAGCTATAGTAAAGGTTCACGGGGTCTTTCCGTCTAGCCGCGGGTATACGGCATCTTCACCGCAATTTCAACTTCACTGAGTCTCGGCTGGAGACAGCGTGGCCATCATTACGCCATTCGTGCAGGTCGGAACTTACCCGACAAGGAATTTCGCTACCTTAGGACCGTTATAGTTACGGCCGCCGTTTACTTGGGCTTCGATCATGAGCTTCTCCGAAGATAACCCAATCAATTAACCTTCAAGCACCGGGCAGGCGTCATACCGTATACGTCATCTTGCGATTTTGCACAGTACTGTGTTTTTGATAAACAGTTGCAGCCACCTGGTATCTGCGACTGCCAGCAGCTTAGAGAGCAAGTCCCATCACCGCCAGCAGCGTACCTTCTCCCGAAGTTACGGTACCATTTTGCCTAGTTCCTTCAGCCGAGTTCTCTCAAGCGCCTTGGTATTCTCTACCCGACCACCTGTGTCGGTTTGGGGTACGATTCCTACTAACCTGAAGCTTAGAAGATTTTCCTGGAAGCATGGCATCAACTACTTCATCCCCTTGGGGACTCGTCATCAGTTCTCAGCCTTAATGTAAACCCGGATTTGCCTAAGTTTACAGCCTACAACCTTAAACGCGGACAACCAACGCCGCGCTAGCCTAGCCTTCTCCGTCTCTCCATCGCAGTTAGCAGAAGTACAGGAATATTGACCTGTTTCCCATCGACTACGCCTTTCGGCCTCGCCTTAGGGGTCGACTCACCCTGCCCCGATTAACGTTGGACAGGAACCCTTGGTCTTTCGGCGTGGGGGTTTTTCACCCCCATTATCGTTACTCATGTCAGCATTCGCACTTCTGATACGTCCAGTGTGGGTTACCCCTTCACCTTCAACCGCTTACAGAACGCTCCTCTACCGCTTGCACCTAAGTGCAAACCCATAGCTTCGGTGTATTGCTTAGCCCCGTTAAATCTTCCGCGCAGGCCGACTCGACTAGTGAGCTATTACGCTTTCTTTAAATGATGGCTGCTTCTAAGCCAACATCCTAGCTGTCTAAGCCTTCCCACATCGTTTCCCACTTAGCAATAACTTTGGGACCTTAGCTGATGGTCTGGGTTGTTTCCCTTTTGACGACGGACGTTAGCACCCGCCGTCTGTCTCCCGAGTAGTACTCACTGGTATTCGGAGTTTGCAAAGGGTTGGTAAGTCGGGATGACCCCCTAGCCTTAACAGTGCTCTACCCCCAGTGGTATTCGCTCGAGGCGCTACCTAAATAGCTTTCGAGGAGAACCAGATATCTCCGAGTTTGATTGGCCTTTCACCCCCAGCCACAAGTCATCCGCTAATTTTTCAACATTAGTCGGTTCGGTCCTCCAGTTGATGTTACTCAACCTTCAACCTGCCCATGGCTAGATCACTCGGTTTCGGGTCTACACCTTGCAACTAAACGCGCAGTTAACACTCGGTTTCCCTACGGCTCCGCTATTCGCTTAACCTCGCTACAAAATGTAAGTCGCTGACCCATTATACAAAAGGTACGCAGTCACGGTCTCAAGAACCGCTCCCACTGCTTGTACGTACACGGTTTCAGGTTCTATTTCACTCCCCTCACAGGGGTTCTTTTCGCCTTTCCCTCACGGTACTGGTTCACTATCGGTCAGTCAGGAGTATTTAGCCTTGGAGGATGGTCCCCCCATATTCAAACAGGATGTCACGTGTCCCGCCTTACTCGATTTCATCTATGGTTAGTTTTCATGTACGGGGCTATCACCCTGTGCCGCTGTGCTTTCCAACACATTCCACTAACACCCCATAGACTTAAGGGCTAATCCCCGTTCGCTCGCCGCTACTAGGGGAATCTCGGTTGATTTCTTTTCCTCTGGGTACTTAGATGTTTCAGTTCCCCAGGTTCGCCTCATAACGCTATGTATTCACGTTATGATGACCACTTATGTGGCCGGGTTTCCCCATTCGGACATCGTTAGCTCAAATGCTTGTTACTAGCTCGCCAACGCTTTTCGCAAGTTACTACGTCCTTCATCGCCTCTGACTGCCAAGGCATCCACCGTATACGCTTAGTCACTTAACCATACAACCCAAATAAGTTTCTAAAAGAAACAGACTGTTGTTAAAGCGGGTAGCCTTAACTGTTGTATCGCAACTAGCTGGTTTATTACTAATTTGCATCTCTTACGAGTACACAAATTCGCCTTAGTTTTTAGAATATTCAAGACACTTAATAAAGTGTTTTGAGAACTCAATGTATTATCGAAAAGGGATTAACTTCCCAATAATACGATTTGTAATTAATTAACATGACAGACTCATGCAATTAAATACTATCAGCTTTCCAAATTGTTAAAGAACAATGCTAACCGGCCAGCGGCGCATTTCGCTCAACTTCCGAAGAAGTTAACAAGCAATCTGTGTGAACACTCAACAAACATTAAGTTAGTCGTATAGGTAAGGAGGTGATCCAGCCCCAGGTTCCCCTAGGGCTACCTTGTTACGACTTCACCCCAGTCATGAACCACACCGTGGTAAACGTCCCCCCGAAGGTTAGACTATCTACTTCTGGTGCAGCCCACTCCCATGGTGTGACGGGCGGTGTGTACAAGGCCCGGGAACGTATTCACCGTAGCATTCTGATCTACGATTACTAGCGATTCCGACTTCATGGAGTCGAGTTGCAGACTCCAATCCGGACTACGACGTACTTTGTGAGATTAGCTAGACCTTGCGGCTTTGCAACCCTCTGTATACGCCATTGTAGCACGTGTGTAGCCCTACTCGTAAGGGCCATGATGACTTGACGTCGTCCCCACCTTCCTCCGGTTTATCACCGGCAGTCTCCCTAGAGTTCCCGCCATTACGCGCTGGCAAATAAGGATAGGGGTTGCGCTCGTTGCGGGACTTAACCCAACATTTCACAACACGAGCTGACGACAGCCATGCAGCACCTGTCTCAGAGTTCCCGAAGGCACTAAGCTATCTCTAGCGAATTCTCTGGATGTCAAGAGTAGGTAAGGTTCTTCGCGTTGCATCGAATTAAACCACATGCTCCACCGCTTGTGCGGGCCCCCGTCAATTCATTTGAGTTTTAACCTTGCGGCCGTACTCCCCAGGCGGTCTACTTAATGCGTTAGCTTGGGAGCCCAGTGCTCAAGGCACCAAACTCCGAGTAGACATCGTTTACGGCGTGGACTACCAGGGTATCTAATCCTGTTTGCTCCCCACGCTTTCGTACATGAGCGTCAGTCTTTGTCCAGGGGGCCGCCTTCGCCACCGGTATTCCTTCAGATCTCTACGCATTTCACCGCTACACCTGAAATTCTACCCCCCTCTACAAGACTCTAGTTCACCAGTTCCAAATGCAATTCCCAGGTTGAGCCCGGGGATTTCACATCTGGCTTAATGAACCGCCTGCGTACGCTTTACGCCCAGTAATTCCGATTAACGCTTGGACCCCTCGTATTACCGCGGCTGCTGGCACGAAGTTAGCCGGTCCTTCTTCTGTAGGTAACGTCACAGTAATGGCGTATTAAACCACTACCTTTCCTCCCTACTGAAAGTGCTTTACAACCCGAAGGCCTTCTTCACACACGCGGCATGGCTGCATCAGGGTTTCCCCCATTGTGCAATATTCCCCACTGCTGCCTCCCGTAGGAGTCTGGGCCGTGTCTCAGTCCCAGTGTGGCTGATCATCCTCTCAGAACAGCTAGGGATCGTCGCCTTGGTAAGCCATTACCTTACCAACTAGCTAATCCCACCTAGGTTCATCCAATCGCGAAAGGCCCGAAGGTCCCCTCCTTTCCCCCGTAGGGCGTATGCGGTATTAGCAGTCGTTTCCAACTGTTATCCCCCTCGACTGGGCAGATCCCTAGGCATTACTCACCCGTCCGCCGCTCGTCAGCAAAGAAAGCAAGCTTTCTTTCTGTTACCGCTCGACTTGCATGTGTTAGGCCTGCCGCCAGCGTTCAATCTGAGCCATGATCAAACTCTTCAATTAAAGTTTTTTGAAACATTCGAAAATG
>NZ_JBFRJJ010000049.1:0-209 GCF_041468785.1 Shewanella sp. 10N.286.52.E4 | reverse complement strand
TTTTGAAACATTCGAAAATGCTTCGGCTCAATGAATTCTGATTACATTATGCAGACTCGGAAGAATCTACATCCTGTTTGTTACATATTGCTATGAACACTCATCGTTACATTGATAATAATTTTGATTGCCACCTAAGTGACAATTTCGATTAACTCAACACCTGTGAGTGTCCACACAGATTTACTTGTTTGATTGTTAAAGAGCGT
>NZ_JBFRJJ010000048.1:7501-8828 GCF_041468785.1 Shewanella sp. 10N.286.52.E4 | reverse complement strand
GATGGGTCCATATATGCCGAGATAGCCTCAGTTGAGCCATGGATGGCGAATCTGAGGCGATAGTCAATTCGCTTAAAATAGCATGAGGAACAACACTTCGTCGGGGCTGTGGGGTGATCCAAGAGGGTGTCGCAGTTCACACCCTTTTGGTCTGGTGTGGGCGAAGCGCCACGACTTTCATTGGCCTTAAGGCCATAAAAGAATAGTAATAAACCTAATCATAAAACCCATTTTCCAAAATAAAGCCAGAAGCTGAATGTTCCCCCCGTTGGAAGTGTCCGAGTGTGTTAAGTGAATTGACGTGATGGAGGCAGGTTATTCCCGTGTATCCATGCCCTAGATGATATTCAGGCTTCCTGCCTATCGATGGCGCAATAAATGAGATCAGATTCTGACCCTTCTTATTTCTACTTCTTCCCATATCACCACTGATTAAATTATTTTTGAACATATAAAGCGTCTCATTAGAGGCGCTTTTTTTGTATTTTTGGTTTGCTAATTAAGAGTTAGCTAAACTCACTACTTAGGTGGTTAAAATGACTAATTGTTTATTTGTTACACAGGTGCAAATTGAATATATTTTGATTTTTATTTGATTTGCTTTTGATTAAAACCATTTAAAACAATTTTAAATCAGCAACTTAAGTGACCGCAGCAAAACTTGGCACGCAGCTTGTAAAAACCTAGGTGTACCCCATAATTGAAAAGGAAGACACCATGTTTAACTCAACCTCAAATACAAATTTAGTAGCTCGTTCAGCATCTACAAAAACTAACCGTACATTTAAAAAATTAGCGTTAATTGCCGTTATTGCAACAGCAAGTATTGGCGCTCAAGCTAATGAATTGAGTAGTGCTGATGTCGTAAGTGTATTAGAAACACGTTTTACTGAAGCAACCACAGAAATGCTACAAACTGCAAAACAAGAAATTACTTTGAATCTGCAAAGCCACATCGCAGAGCAACTATTTGAGCTAAGTACTTCTCTTGAGTTGACTGAATCAGTAACAGAGCCAGATACAGCATTAGTAAGTAATGAGGACTAATAAATGGATTTAATGATGTTACTTAACTTAGCAGACCCATTAATCTCATTGCTTCTGCTTCCCGTTATCAGCTTTATTGTGTGTTCGTTGTTGATATACGGGTTGCAGTGGTACCAATGTAGAAGCGTCAATGCTATTTCCAAAGAGTTTGTTTCACTGGAGATGGCGGGAGAAACAGCATAACTTAACATGCCACTCATTGTTAAAAAGTACAGTAACAACCCCTACCTGGATTGCGATCATCTTTATGACTATTTGCTATTCAAATTCAAATTCAAAT
>NZ_JBFRJJ010000048.1:0-6726 GCF_041468785.1 Shewanella sp. 10N.286.52.E4 | reverse complement strand
ATTCAAATTCAAATTCAAATGAAGTCTGACGCTAAATAATCCCCCGTAAACACTTAACATGCCACCCATTGTAAAAAGTAACTTAACGACTTTTTTATAAGTGGGTCAGAGTAAACATAATTCTAATCTCACCCAAATGAAGTCTGACGCTAAATAATCCCCCGTTGGAAATCATTCGTTTTCAGAATATTTAGCTGAGGCTACTGGGCCAATGCTGGCAACGAATAAGAGAGTGTCGCAGTTCACATTCTTTTTAGCGTTCTCAAACAATAAGAAACGAAGCGCCACGAATTACCTTAGCCTTAAGCGCTAAACCTGCGTTAAATCACTTTTAATTTCTCTTGAAATAAAGCATCTTGGAGTAGAACAGGGATAGGGATTGCTTATGAAAATTCAATTAGATGATTATTATGTTTTTTGCCAAGTCGCTAAATATGGCAGCATGAAGCGAGCGAGCGAGAAAACCCGCTTACCATTATCAACGGTCAGTAGGCGGATTGTGTCGTTAGAAGAAAACCTAGGCTTGCAGCTTTTTATTCGAAATAAAAACAAATTATCACTATCTAATGAAGGCGCTAAGTATTACCAAAAATTAGCGAATATTGTTGAAGAACTCGCCAATACTGTCGATGAACTTAATGATGACTCAGGCTTACTCAGCGGTCATATTGTTATCTCCACCACCAAGCTTTTTTATGCTCGCTATATTCATCCTGCTATTCTTACATTGCTCAAAGATAACCCTAAGCTCAGTGTCGAACTCAAGCACTCAGTTAACTCCACTGCATTAACTGACGATGTCGATATTGCAGTGGTGAACGGTGAACTCCCTGAAAGTAACTTAATCGCCAGAAAACTCATTGAGCTCGAACTCGCCTTTTTCGCTAGTGAAGCATTTTCCCTGCAATATAAAGATGCAATCAATAATGCTGAGTTTAATAACCTGCCTTATATCTCAACGCTTTCTCACCCTTCATTGCCGATTACCCATAAAAGCACCGATGAACAATTCAAAATTCAACCGAGCTGCAAACTCACTGTGATGGATGCTGAAATGTTGCTCTCCGCGACAAAAGAAGGTCTTGGTTACGCCATTATTCCTTTATATGCGCTGCAACCAGCCGACTCAGCCTTAGTGAAAATCTTTGACGACTACCAATTAGCGCCCGTGCCTTTCTCACTACTCTATCGAAGTCGCCAGTTACAATCAGCCGCTCAGCGAGCGGTAGTGGATGCCATCGTCAGCGCGTTTAAGTAAATCCCCCCTTCTCCACTCAGTTAAAAAGCCAATCTCATTTTTGGGATTGGCAAGCTCGAAATACGCTATATAGAAGATATCAGCCATTGCTTACTATTACCTCACACAAACAAAGCACCAAATTAAAACCACGTTGAGGTAACACCATGAAACAGATCACACTAGCCACTTACATCCTGACTCGTCTTAAAGAACTTAACACTAATCATGTTTTTGGCATCCCAGGTGACTATGTTCTGCCATTTTTTGATGAGATTTTAGATGGCGACCATGGCGTAAAGCACGTCCTGCCACGCAATGAACTTAACGGCACCTATGCTGCTGACGGTTACGCAAAATTGAATGGTTTCGGCGCTATGGTTGTGACATTTGGGGTGGGTTCATTGAGCTGTACTAATGCCATTGCTGGCGCTTATGCTGACGACACTCCTTTGATGGTCATTGCAGGCACCCCAACCGTCAAAGTGTTATCAACACCAACAGAGCGCCGCTACCATCATGTGATTGAGAACAACTTCGACACTAATATCGATATGTTTAAACACATTACTTGCGCCAGCCAGCGCTTAGTTGATTTAAGCATTGCCACCTTTGAAGTAGACCAAATGCTACGTAAAGCGATGCAAACCAAAAAGCCTGTTTACTTAGAAGTACCCTATGATCTACAAACAGCATTAGTACCTGCACCAACGCGTCCACTGGACTTAATGCTTGAGCAGTCTTCAATGACTAACCTCAATGCAGCACTTGAAGCCAGTGTTGCCTTACTTGAAAAATCACACACTCGCAGTGTGTTAACAGGGCACCTTCTACAGCGCGAAGGCATGATTAAGCAAGGCGTGCAGTTAGTTGATCAGCTTAACGCTGCTGTTGCCACTACATTCACCTGTAAAATGGGCGACTTCGAAGATCATCCTAACAGTGTGGGGATCTATATGGGCGAAGTCAGCGAAGACTACACCAAAGAAATGATGGATGGTGCAGATGTGGCTATAGCACTTGGTGTGACATTCAATGAGTTTGATACGGGTGTATTTTCAACTCGACTAGGTCAGCAACAAGATGTCATTTGGATCCGTAAAGACTATGTCGAAATTAATGGTGAGCGATATGACATGGTCTATCTACGCGACTTTGTTCCAGCGCTTTTAGCTGCTATCAGGCATATCGATGCAGGCGAGCTGTCTTTGCAATCTCGACGTAAGTTTGCCTTTGAGTTAAACGACAAATTCACCCCGACCGATAATGAACTCACCATCGATCGATTATTTGTGCAATTTGCTAATTACCTGCAAGCAGGCGACATGCTATATGGCGATACTGGCGGATTTATTAATAGCTCACAAGCTGAGTTCCCTGCGGATGTTGTTATGCATGGTTGTGGTAACTGGGGATCGCTCGGTGCAGGATTTGGCATGTTTGTCGGCGCTAACTTTGCCAATGAACAACACAACCGTCGCTCGGTGAGTATCCAAGGCGAAGGGGCATTCACTATGAGTGCACAGGATTTAGCCACCTTAATTGAGCACAAGAAAGACTTAGCTTTATTTATTTTAGACAATTCAGGTTACGGCGCAGAAAGAGCGATTCATCCAGGTGTAGAGCGTGCTTATAACGACATTGCAGTATGGAAGTACGAAAAGCTTGGTGAAGCTCTTGGCGGCACTGAAGGTACTGATGTGCATAGCTATGTAGTCAACACTGAAAAAGAAATGGATGCGATTTTCACTGCATTAAAAGAGCCTAAAGGCGTAAACATAGTACGGGTCATGTTAGACCCAAATGACTCTGCCAGCTTTAATCTACGTTTTAGTCAGTTGCTACAACACTAAAATCTAGCGTTTCAAGTAAACTCAGCCTGCAATGGCTGAGTTCCCGATTAAATAAGTAGTAATAACTGAGGTCATAATAAGTGAAATTAGACGCAGGTTGTTTCACTTTTGGCATTTATTTGCGTTCAAAAAAAAATCGGATCTTGGAGCCAGTTTGTTACCAAGAGTTAGCAGCAGTCGCAGTGCCTATTTTTAAATAAGTGGGGGGAATAAGCGGGAGCCACTTGGAGTGGGTGACCATGTAAAATAGGTGGCCATGTTAATTTTCGGAGAGTTAGCGTAAGCCTCACATGGCCTTTCTCGTACATCCATGTGCTTCAAAGCATTCAGGCATCCTGCCTATCAGAATCAGGATAGCGTTCGCGGGGCATAGGAGCCCCACCGCAAGCGTTAGCTATTGCCACAAACTTTCTATAGCAATAAATTAAGCCATATAGCGCCAAGCAAGTTGTGAACAGACTTCATTAGCTTGCTTGTTGCTTGAGACTTAAAGGGTATTCTTGTATATGACCCCATCTTTCATGATCATTTTAAGGTTTTGCTTAGGTTTAGTCAGAATCGAAATATCTTCAAGTGGGTTACCATCAATTATCAATAAATCAGCGTATGCCCCCACTTTAATGACGCCCATAGGGTGTGGATATGGATTACGTTTACCTGACAGAGCGAGTAATGCCGCAGAGTTTGCTGTTGCCTGTTGCATAATTTCCGCATTAGAAAACCATTTAGTACGATGAACAAATTCCTCATTGATCCGCTCAATAGCTGCAGGGTCAGTAATAATGTCAGAACCAAATGCGATTTTTTTATAACCTATTTTTTTAGCTGTCGAGAATAAGTTATCAAGTCCTGCGTATGCTGCACGATGTTTTTTCGCTTGGTCTTCGGTATAACCTTTAGGAATAAAAGTGTAAACACTGACTTGAGGTGACAGCCACACATCGTTTTTTTTCATGTATCTAAGTGTTTTCTCATCAATAAGGTTGGCATGCTCAATACTTTTAACGCCATTATCAACGGCACGTCGAATACCATCACTATTATAAACATGCGCTAAAACATAGGTGCCCCAATCACTGGCTGCGCTAACAGCGGCTCTAATCTCTTCAGGTGTAAATTCGATAACATCAAGCGGATCAGCGTAAGAGCCTGTGCCACCGCCTACAGCTATTTTAATCTGTGTCGCCCCTTGTCTTAAACTTTCTCTTACGGCCTTAAGGACTTGAGGTACACCATCGGCTATAACCATGTCACCATTTCTTACCATTGGATCCCATGTGCCATTGCCATTAACGTTTGAACCATCAGAGGCATGGCGGTGATCGGCATGGCCAGATGTTTGTGTGATCATTGGGCCAGATGGGTAAATTCGGGGGCCTGTTACATAACCTTCATCGATTGCTTTTTTCAAAGAAAAAGTATTGCCAGCGACATCTCTTAAGGCTGTATAGCCATTCATTAGGTAAGTATTTACCGTACTTGAAGCGACATAAGCTGCAAACCTTGTATCTGTAGTAAATATATCGCCAAAGGACATTTGGCCAATAATATGCTCATGCACGGCTATAAACCCTGGGCTCAATGTCTTATTGTCACCTTCAATGATTTCAGTCTCTTTTTCTGCGGTAATATTTTCAGAAATCTGTTTGATGAGGTTTCCTTCGATAAGGACATCTTGATTTGGAATAAGTTTGTCGCTGCCATCATAAACATTAACGTTTTTGATGAGATAACGATGCGGTTGTTCCTCACTTGCAATCACATTACTGGTTAATAACGTCAATGTAGCCAGTGTAATTGGTGCAATCCATTTGTTTAACATATAACCACCATAGGGTTTAGAAAAAGAACATACTTAAGCAAAATTAAGGTGCTGTATAAATATTGCGCAGCCACTACAAAAAATCAACCACTATAACGATTTGTTTGCATACGCGTTCATACCGTCTATTTTTACGTATTTCGGACAAATGTCCTCTTATCTAAAACAGGTTTTATCTAAAATAACTAGTTTAATAAACACCATAAAAAGGTAGCACCATGACTCCCCATATTAATGCATCAAAAGGCGATTTCGCTGACACGGTTTTAATGCCTGGCGATCCTTTACGCGCGAAATTTATTGCCGAAAACTATCTATCAGATGTTAAGCAAGTCTGTGATGTACGTAATATTCTCGGGTTTACCGGCACCTATAAAGGGCAAGCAATTTCAGTAATGGCCTCTGGTATGGGCACGCCTTCTATGGCCATTTATGCCAATGAACTTATCAATGAATTTGGGGTTAAACAGCTAATCCGTGTTGGTAGCTGCGGCGCGATTGCGGAAGATATTGAGCTAAGAGATATTATTGTGCCTAACGCTGCCAGTACAGGTAACGCCATGAATCGTGCACGTTTTGCGGGTTATGATTATGCTGCGGCACCTGATTTTTCGATGCTTAAAAACTGTTGGGATGTGGCACAGTCACAATCTCTTGAGCTGCGTGTTGGTAATATTTTTACCAGCGATTTTTTCTACGAAGATCCTGACACGCTGCTACCTGCGATGAAAACCATGAATATTCTCGCTTATGATATGGAATCGGCTGCCTTATTTACCATCGCAGCGAAACATCGTGTGAAAGCGTTAAGCATACTAACAGTGTCTGATCACGTTATAAAAGGCGGCGAGTTGACCACAGAAGAGCGCCAAAGCTCTTTTGACAATATGATGAAATTAGCGTTAGAAACAGCCATCAAGCCGTTATAGTTATCGCATGAAGAACGTCAACAAGCCTTTGGCGTTCTGTTTAATAGCTAAAGTTGTCCAATAACCTTATAACGTTTACCGATTTTCTCTAGCTTTTTCTCTTCGATAAGTTCATGCACAATTCTGCGATACGTTCGTGTAGTAATGCCGAGTTTTTTAGCATTTAAAGTCGATGACAAATCAAATAGCTCATCATCCGACACGTTATGAGCTTGCAGTATTTGATTGATAATACTTATTTTTGTTGGCTGAGTGAGACGTTCAATAAGCTTTTTGACATTGGTGTTATATCGTTGGGTCATCAATGCCATTAAGTCAGAAAAAACCTGACTGTCAGCCGATAAAACCGTTAACACCTGCATTTTGCTGAGCTTATAATAGGTTCCGGGCTTATTAGATTTAACACTGAAAAGTGAATGATTCTCTTGTTGAAAAAATTCCATCTCACCGACAAAGCCAGTGTAATTTTCTTCCACCTTCAAAATAAATTCATTGCCGTTATCATTGATATAAGAAACCGTAAAATTGGCATCAACACAAAATAATAGCGCGGTGACTTCACAGGACTGGCGCAATAGATAACGACCCTGGGCATAATCGTGCTTGCGCACACCGGTTGATTCAAGCACAGCAATAATATTTTTCAATCAAAGTCACTCCCGCATGTAATAGGCCATTTTATTTTAGCTAAGTTAGTCGCTAAACCGAAAGGCTATATCAGGTTTGATATACATTTCGCATAAATAAATGGGGTCAGAGTCTGAGGGAACCTCACGAATTTAATAGGATGCTTGTGGTTCCCACACTAAATCCAGCAGCATCTTAATCGCTAACTGCCAATGCGATTTCAACAGCTTCAAATTCTTATCTTTGTAGGCTCTCAAG
>NZ_JBFRJJ010000047.1:0-90060 GCF_041468785.1 Shewanella sp. 10N.286.52.E4 | reverse complement strand
GTTTGATTGTTAAAGAGCGTGATATCAATTTTTCAGATATCGCCGTTAGACGCTAGGTCATTGGCTTGAGGATGCGTATTCTACGCTTTCCCTCGTTGGCGTCAAGTGTTTTTTCAAACTAATTTAAAAACTCTTTTCTGCCTGTTAATTATGAGGTTTGAAACCGTCTTAATTAACTCTGATACGTTGAGCCTATTGGCCTGTTGCCGTGTCAGTGGATGCGCATTATAGGCAGATTCTGAAACACCGCAAGGGCTTTTTTAAAGAAAATTCACTTTCCGCGTTTGCTTGCTGAGAATTTAAACTAATCAGCTATTTTTTATGCTTTTTTAACAACAAAAGAGCACTTTTAGGCTTTATACTGAGGCTAATTAAACAAATCAGGGATTTTATATGTTTAGCTCAATTCGTTCTTATCAGGGGATCCATCCTCAATTAGCTGATAATGTCTATGTAGATAGTGCTGCTGTAATAGTAGGTGATATTGCTTTAGATCATGATGCCAGTATTTGGCCAATGGTTGCAGCGAGAGCTGATGTTAATATAATCCGTATCGGTAAACGTAGTAATGTACAAGATGGGTCTATTCTTCACGTTACTCGTAAATCACCTTCTAACCCAGAAGGTAACCCTTTATTGATTGGTGATGATGTCACTATTGGTCACAAAGCTATGCTTCATGGTTGTACTGTTGGTAATCGTGTTTTAGTCGGCATGGGCGCGATCATTTTAGACGGGGCTATCTTAGAGGACGATGTGATACTTGGTGCAGGCTCACTTGTCCCTCCTGGTAAGGTATTACAAAGCGGGTTTCTCTATGTGGGGAGTCCTTGTAAACAAGTGAGACCTTTAACTGATAAAGAAATCGCTTTTTTACCTCAATCTGCAGATAACTATGTGCGTTTAAAGAATGAGTATTTAGTGGACCTTCAACAGTCTAGCTAAACCCATCTTTATAAATTTGGCACATATAAGCCGAGACTATTCGATATATATGTGTCCGTGCTCATCGAACGACTCTGATTCGATGAGTGCCTCTGCTAAGTCCTCTATATCAAACCTGACTTGCTCAAAGGCAACTAATGCCTCTGTTCCATTTTTGATAGTTGTTGATGTCAACTTTTCTATAATCGCGGGTTTAATGAAGCAGCTAACATTCACTCCTTGAACTTGTACAATTAAGTAAACTTGTTTTAATGCTTCATCCCATTCGACAATATCGGTAAAAATAATACTTTGATTCATGCGAACGCCCTTATACCAATTGTGTTCTCAAGGTGTCGTGGACAGCTTGAGTCGTTGGCATAACGCCTCGCCAAATATTAAAGCTTTGCGCTGCTTGCCCAACTAACATGCCTAAGCCATCGGCGACTTCAACAGCGCCTTTTGATAATGCCCATTGATTAAATAATGTCATTTCTGCGCCGTATGACATGTCATAACATTGAGTTTTAGGGCTGATAATACTCTGAGGGAGACTAATAAGCTCTCCTGCTAAACCTGCCGATGTTGAATTAATTATCATATCGAATGGTGCATCTAACCCATCAATGGGTCTAGCTTGCACTTCACCAAACTCATTAAAAATCTCAGCAAGGTTTTGCGCTTTGCTAAACGTACGATTGCATATTGTTACTTTTGCCCCAGCTTCTAGTAATGGCTTAATACAGCCTCTTGCTGCGCCACCAGCCCCAACTAACAATAAACGCTTATTCGATATACAACCAAAGTGCTGCTTAATATCAGCGACAAGACCCACGCCGTCAGTATTATCACCGCGTATTCGTCCATCTGGTAAATAGATAAGAGTGTTAACAGCACCTGCAAGTTTTGCTAATTCACTTAATTCATCACACGCCGCATAAGCTTGCTCTTTAAAAGGAGCGGTGACATTCGCCCCTTTACCACCAGCAGTGAAAAATGCCATTAACGATTGAGAGAATTGATCTACCGGTGCAAGTATCGCTTGGTAAGTGATTACTTGCTGAGTTTGTTTAGCAAACTCAGTATGGATATATGGCGACTTACTCTGTGCGATTGGGTTGCCAAATACTGCATACTTATCGGTCATCAATATTCTCTCTTCGTTTATTGCATTGATATTAAGTTACTAATATTGCAAATTACTAATATTAAAAGTTACTTAGTGTAAGCCTTAGGCATACTGGATTGTGTCATATAGCGGTCACGCAGCTCATCATGGCGACTTTCAGTGCTTTGCTCTTCACCGTTAATCCACATCTTTTGAATGTGACTACTGTATTCAAACGGATCGCCACTCCACAACACCATATCAGCGGGCTTGCCAACGGCTATGCGTCCAGCATCAAGGTGAAAAGTATCTGCTACGTTTGACGTAATCGACGCCATTGCATCGTCATACTTCATTCCATTGGCAACGGCATTGCCGGCACTATAGCGCAAACCATATACGCCATGGGCATCACCTGGTACAGCTAACACGACTTGGACGCCAGCTTTACTTAATTTCCCTGCGTTATCCAGTGAATTATTCAAAGAGTCAAAACTTTCAGGTAAATTACGCATGGCATCCATCACCACAGGGATACCTGCTTGAGCGAGTTGATCTGCAACCACCACAGCGTCGGCAGCTTCCAACAACACTAAATCAAGCTTAAAGCGTTGCTTAAGTTTAATGAGTTGCAAAATATCGCTGGCACGATCTGCATAAGCGATTAAAGGCTTCTCACCACTCAGAACGGCATTCAAAATCAATTCTTCTTTAGTTGGAGCCTTATCGGCCTCTTTATCAGCTTTTTTCGTTGCCGCCTTAGTTAATGCTTTTTGACGTTCATCTAATTTATTAATTAGATTCTGCATACCGATAATTCGGGAACCATCGTGTTTCGCACCTAAAGCCACGAACAAGGCTTGCTCTGTGGCAACAATGCTATCCCAATCTCCAGTTAATTCGACCTCAATGGTTTGACCTGAAAAAATTGTCTCGCCGCCACCAGGAGCAACAATACTGCGGGTTAAGCCGCCTTTTCTAGCAAAAGGAATTGCTGTACTTTTAGGGTTAAATGCAAGGCTAGGATCAAAAGTCATATCCGCTGCTTTGTCGTTAGTATCACGCGTCATTTTTTCTTGACCCACTTCAACTAACCCCAATGAATTCATTGCGCCAATAAAGCCAGGAGTTAAGACTCCACCTTTGGCGTCAATGATAATATCTGCATTGACCAACTCTGGATTTACGGCAACGATCTTACCGTCTTCGACGATAACAGATGCGTTGGTCAGCACGCCTTTGTCTGTTGAGGTATAGATCTTCGCGTTAGTAACTGCAATCGTTTCAGCTTGTGATAGTGACGGTACTAAGCCCGCAAGCATTGAGATGGCAACTAATGATTTTTTAAATTTTTTCAATGTCTTGCTCCTTATTTTTGACCTAACATAAAATCACTTTTCGCTTGGTACTTATCATCTTGGCGATCAAACACTTTGGCGCCATCAATGAATACTTGTTCAGCCTTAGCGTAAACACTGAATGGATTACTGTTCCAAATGACAACATCGGCATTTTTACCCGCTTCAAGTGAACCGGTTTTATCTGCAATACCTAAAGACTTGGCTGCATTCGAAGTGATCCAGCTGATGACATGTTCTTCGGTTAGCTCAAAACCGTGCTGATTAGCACTATGCATGATCTTAGCTGTTTCTTGGTTTAAACGTTGAATAGTGGTGCTAGAGTCAGAATGAACTACGGCACAGGAATTCTTCACGGCA
Source organism: Shewanella sp. 10N.286.52.E4 (assembly GCF_041468785.1). Taxonomy (NCBI): domain Bacteria; kingdom Pseudomonadati; phylum Pseudomonadota; class Gammaproteobacteria; order Alteromonadales; family Shewanellaceae; genus Shewanella; species Shewanella sp. 10N.286.52.E4. Next base: position 86,310 of record NZ_JBFRJJ010000047.1, on the reverse strand, counting down.
TCGACCATTGCGACATTTTCAATCACCATGTCATTCGCTTCCATTTTAAAACCCCACCAATCTGGCCACATCGCTGCGCAGTTACCATTTTCAGCCAATAGCTCAGCAATCTTGTAACCTTCAATGGCATGGTGGAACGTGCCTGAGTGGTAATTAAATTCTTTACCTAAATCCACCATCATTGCCATTTCTTCAGCTTTGTAACAATGGTTATGGATCAGTATTTCGCCTTCTAACACCCCTTTTAAAGTGTCATTGGTTAAATCACGTTGAGGGACTTCTGGATTTAATCCAGCAGCATAATCCGCATCATACTTATCCCATGCACGCTTATACTCTGTCGCTTCTATAAAGGCTTGGCGATAACCAGCCATATTGCCCATACGCGTCATTGGTGCAACTTTTTGTCCTCTTCCATAAGCCCCTTTAGGGTTTTCGCCACAAGCCATTTTTAAGCCATAAGGCGCATCGGGAAATTTCATACCCTGCATTGTTGTTGATGGTGCATTTTTCAAGGTAACGCCACGCCCACCGATTAAATTGGCAGAACCAGGGAGAATTTGTAGCGTAGTCACGCCACCTTCCCTTGCTCGGTTAAAGGCTGGATCTTGCGGCCATACACTGTGCTCAGCCCAGACCTCTGCGGTATTAGGGTTGGTCACTTCATTGCCGTCACTATGCGCATCGGCGCTAGGACTCGGGTAAACACCAAGGTGAGAATGCACATCGATAATACCAGGAGTGATCCACTTATCTGTTGCATCAACAACTGTGGCACCTTTGACTAACTCTGAAGAAAGTTGAGCACCAACGGCTTTAATTTTGCCATCGACCATCAACACATCCGCTTGCTCTATTTTTTCGCCAGTGCCTGTTAATACTGTTGCATTGGTGAGTAAGGTCGTTGTACGAGGTAATACTTGATAAGTACTAGGATAGGGATTTTTATTAATTGTCACTTGAGGATCTTGCTGTTGAGTTTGATTACACCCTAACAGTGCCGTTGATACAGCAATTACTACTAATGACGGCGCAAATCTGGTCATTGCTTTGTACTCCCTTTTATTATTGTTGTGCCTAATCTAACTAAGTTGTTAACGTAAATAAAGTAACAGTCTGAAATGATTTGTAGCAAAACATTAACAATTAAGAAATACGACAGTGATGAGCTTTCCCTATTACATACTTAGAAAAAATGTCGTTATAATTCATCATCAAATTAGCCTAACTTAGCGTAATCATCATGAATTGGTTAAAAAAACTATTTAGTTCTAGACAACAAGGCAGCATATCAAGTGATGATCGTGATACTACACAATCCAACGCATATGATTTGATAGGTGGTGAGGAAACGATTCGATTACTAGCAAAGCAGTTTTATCAGCAAATGCAGCATCGTACCGACACAGAATCGCTACTTGCTATTCATCGAGCGCCTATTGCGGACTCTGAGCAAAAGTTATTTGAATTTTTAAGTGGCTGGTTAGGCGGACCACAGTTATATCAGCAAAAGTATGGCCATCCAGCATTACGTGCTAGACACATGCATTTTGTGATTGACCAAGCGATGGTCGATCAATGGCTCACCTGCATGGAACAAGCTATTATCCAGACAATAAAAAAGCCTGAACATCAACAAGTGATATTTCAGGCCATTTCAACGCTTGCCAATAATATGCGAAATAAAGATTAACTCTCGAGGTTTAACCAGTCTTGTGGTTTCAGGTAGCGCTCGTATAACTCTGCCTTTTGAGAATCTTGTTCTCGCGTAAAGGCGTAAAACCCTATTCCTAGCGAACAAATGATGAAGGCATAAACAGCAGAAATAATTTAGTGCCTCCATCGATTTTAAACCATACAGAGACTAGCTTTCTAACTGTAACCAATCTTGTGGTTTCAGGTAGCGCTCGTATAACTCTACCTCTTGAGAGTCTTCTTCGGGCGTAAAACCATATTCCCAGCGTACAAATGATGATGGCATAGACATCAATTACTTAGTACAGCTATTGTTTTAGCCCCTACAAAGACTCGTTATCTAGCTGTAACCAATCTTGTGGTTTCAGGTAGCGATCGTATAACTCTGCCTCTTGAGAATCTTCTTCGGGCGTAAAGCAATATTCCCAGCGTACAAAGATGATGGCATAGACATCATTTACTTAGTACAGCTATTGTTTTAGCCCCTACAAAGACTCGTTATCTAACTGTAACCAATCTTGTGGTTTCAGGTAGCGATCGTATAACTCTGCCTCTTGAGAATCTTCTTCGGGCGTAAAACCATATTCCCAGCGTACCAAAGGCGGCATCGACATCAAAATAGATTCGGTGCGCCCTCCTGTTTGTAGACCGAACAAAGTGCCTCGGTCATAAACCAAGTTGAACTCAACATAACGTCCACGACGGTATAACTGGAACTGACGTTCATCATCGTTGTATTCAAGGTCTTTGTTACGCTCTACAATTGGCGAATATGCGGTTAAGAAACCGCTACCTACCGCTTGCATAAATTCAAAGCTTTTCTCAAATCCGTGCTCATTAAGGTCATCGAAGAATAAACCACCGACGCCGCGAGTTTCATTACGGTGTGGTAAAAAGAAGTATTCATCACACCACTTTTTATATTTTGGATAGACTTCTTCGCCAAATGGCGCACAAATGTCAGCCGCAGTTTGATGCCATGAGACAACGTCTTCTTCAAAAGGATAATAAGGGGTTAAATCAAAACCACCACCAAACCACCACACAGGATCAGCGCCCTCTTTACGAGCAATAAAAAAGCGTACATTGGCGTGAGTGGTCGGAATGAATGGGTTTTTAGGGTGGATCACTAATGACACGCCCATGGCTTCAAAACTTCTACCTGCAAGTTCAGGACGGTGCGCTGTAGCAGATGCTGGCATTGCTGCTCCCATTACATGGGAAAAGTTCACCCCAGCTTGCTCAAATACTTGCCCGTTGGTTAATACCCTACTAGTGCCACCACCGCCTTCAGCACGTTCCCACGACTCAGCTTGAAACTTAGCTTTTTCATCAAGCGTTTCTAAACCTTCACAAATGCTTGCTTGAAGCGCTAACAAATATTGCTTAACTACTGAGGCATCAGGTATTGCCATATCAAAATCCTTATTGTCCATTGCGCAGCACTTTACCGCTGCGGGCGTCGATAATTGTTGAAGGCTGACGTTGAGCTCCTAACTCACCGAGTACGAGGGCATTAACGTCAGCAGAAAAAGTCTGTTCAATTTCACTTGCTGACATGGCAGGATTTTGACCTGCTAAGTTAGCACTACTTGAAACAAAAGGTTTATTCACGCTATCGCAAAGGGCTCTCACCACAGGATGGGCAGAGATGCGTACCGCAATTGAATCAAACTCACCACAAAGCAACTTACTAACACCCGCTTTAATTGGCATAACAAACGTATAAGGACCCGGCCATTTGCTGAATGCAAAAGCCAGTTGAGCCTCTGTTAGTTGAGCTTCATCGATGTAAGGCTTGAGTTGCTGGTAATCACTGGCCACAAGGATCAAGCCCTTTTGCCAAGGTCGTTGTTTTATATCCAGCAACTTTTGGATAGCAGAAAGATTATCAGGATCACACCCGAGGCCATAAACCGCCTCTGTAGGGTAAGCAATAACGCCCCCTTCAACAAACACCTTGCCGACTTCAGATGGTTGCAACAGCTGCATGATTTTCCCTTTAACCTTCTTAAATTAATGGCAAATTATACAGACTATACGGATATGAACAAATACTGATATACCAGCTATTTAGTCATAAGCTTAAAGCGGACGTTTATATTTACAGGATTTTTGAGGACACTCTAAGCGACTCCCCGCCGCGCCTTTACGCTCAACAAGAATACCAAAATCACATTCAGGGCATGTTTCGTTATGAGGTGGGTAATTCACTAAGTATTTGCACTTAGGGTAACAATTACAAGCAAAGAAAGTTTTGCCGTAACGACTCGTGCGAGACTCTAAATGACCTTTTTTACAATGTGGGCAGGGTATCACTTCAGCTTCTGCATCATGATCGTGCTTTTCAATATGGCTACACTCAGGGTAATTTGTGCAACCAATAAAAATACCAAAACGTCCAGACTTAACCGCTAACTCATTACCACAATCGGGACATTCAGAGCCTTCTATTACTTGAGTCTCTATTGACTCATGCTGCACTAAGGGCCTGGTAAAGTCACAAGTGGGATAATTATTACAACCAATGAAGCCACCATGCTTACTGTTTTTAACCGACAACTCGCAGCCACACTTAGGGCAGAGCTCAAACTCTTTTTCTAAAGCGTGTTCGTGCACGGTAAATAACTGCTCATCTATTTTAGACATCTGGCTCTCGATTCACATTTAAGGTGAAAACTGGTTTCAGCCTTCATGGGTAGTAAAGGATATAATTGGTATAAAAATATAGTAGCAAACAAGAAGATCAAAAAAGGAGGCCTAGCCTCCTTTTTAATCACTTCATCACAAACAACCAATCTTATGAATGTAAACGGCCATCAGGCTGCTCAAAAATAAGATCTTCCATTTGTTCATAAGCTGATTCGTTGCCTGGCACATTAAACAGCACCATCAACACCACCCATTTTAAATCTTCCAAGATTAGGGAGGTTTCATCTAACGCCATGACGCGGTCAATGACCATTTCACGAGTTTCCACTGTCAGCACTTGGATTTGCTCGAGGAATAAAATAAAACCTCGGCTTTCAACATCCAATTTCGCCATCTCGTCTTTGGTATAAATTCGAAATGATTGCTGCGCATGATTACACAAGTAAGGTTTATCACTTTCTTGTAAATCTGCTAAACGTTCTAGCCACGATAAGGCTTTTAAAATGTCAGCTTGGTGAAAGCCCGCACGGGTTAACTCTTTGGTAAGCTCATCTTCGTCAACTAATAGCTCAACTTCACTATGAACATAGTTCTCAAAAAGATACATGAGGATATCAAACATATGGTTATCTCCTCTCTAGTCTGACGTAACCACCAGGCACTTGCGCAACCCAGCCCTGTAATTCAAGTTCAAGCATTTCTACTAACACCAGATCTATCGACTTCCCGCTATGCTCGACCACCATATCAATACTGGTAGTCTCATAACCTACACTAGCTAACAGCGCAGAAAATGGCAAATTTGTTGTATTATCTTCTATATGGTGACGATTAGCGACATCTTCAAGGTGAAAGCTTGTCATTGTGGACAATTCTTCAACAACATCGGCTGCACATTCCACTAATTTCGCCCCATTCTTTAACAAATCATGACACCCTTGATGATAGCCACCAGCAACTGAACCAGGCACAGCAAACACTTCGCGGTTTTGCTCCATGGCTAATCTTGCAGTGATTAATGATCCACTTTTACGTGTTGCTTCGACCACAATACTGCCGAGAGATAAACCGCTTATTATTCGATTGCGCTTCGGAAAGTTGCCTGCAAATGGACCTATTTGAGGCCAGTATTCACTGACAACACAGCCCGACTGTTGAATCTGCTGATATAAATTACTGTGTCTTTTGGGATAGATACAATCGACTCCAGTACCTAACACTGCAATCGTCACTCCATTATTGCCTAATGTCGCTTTATGCGCAGCGCCATCAATCCCTGTCGCCATACCACTGGTAATCGAGAAACCTAATTGTACTAGTTCAGCCGCTAAGGTATTAGCCGTGCTCAAACCACCGACAGATGCATTTCGACTGCCCACCATACCAATGGATGGCAGTAACAAACTTTCTAGTTGGCCTTTTACGAACAATATTGAAGGCGGATCGGATATTTGTTTTAGTAAAGCTGGATATTCGGGATCAGAAAAGCAAAGTATGTGGTGTTGTGAGGACTGCTGTTGCCACTCAAGCGCTGTATCAACTTTGTCAAAATCTATCTGACATTGAGATAACAGCTTTGCCGATAACGGCAAAGACTGCTTTTCAAACTCTAAACGCTGTCGTAATTCCTCAACATCCATTTGAGTTAATAATTGTTGAATCCGGGCGGGTCCTAGCCCGGATACTGCACAAACAACTAGCCAATCGACCAGTTTTTCAGATATTTACTCGCCTCTTAAGTCAGTGCTTTTAGGGGTAATTAATTTATCATCAACACGCACAGGACGCTCATTAGCAACAATGATAGCCATGCTGGTCTTTTCAAAAACTTTAAAGACCATTAATTTTCCATGATAAGTATCAGGCATCATGAATACATCATCATCTGACACTTTCGCTTTCATACGGTCATAAGCACTTCGTTCAAGTGTTGATACAGGTAAGCCGTCGCCGTTAATGACAATCTGCTCACCGTTACGATATATCGCAAATACATGTCCCGTTTCAATATTGTCCTGTTCACCTTTATCTAAATAAACAATATCCAGTTTACCGACTTCGCGAATGTCTTTTTCAATCGCTATCACATTAGCGGGAACCGTTTCCGGTGCAGCTTTAGGAATAAAGTAAGCTGACATCAACGCTTCATCTTCAACGGGTGCGACTCTAAAGCCTGCCTTTGACTCACGAAAACTGCTCAATAATTCAACTTTAGATATTTCACCTGACTGAGTCACACGACCACTTGCCGTTAAAATAATTTCTTGCCCTAAGCTATCATTGGTTTCTTTATCTAAGAACTCACGACCTTCTTGATAAATAGCGAGCTTTTCTCCGACTGGCAAATTGGCATTAATATAAACCACATCATTGACCACATGGTGACGAGAATTCCTTTCACCATCTAAAATCATCGGCAAACCTTCAACCCACTCTGGGTCAACAATACGGTTTTGGACTAAATAAGGTTGAATCAAAGCAAGATCAATCGCTGGAATTGGACCACCTTTATCACTAATACGCCCTTCAGGTCCTTTTTTGATATGCTGCTTTAATACCAAGCGTGGTTCGCCATCGATAAAAACAAGCGTTAATCTATCACCTGGATAAATGAGATGCGGGTTAGCAATCTGTGGATTTGCGCCCCATAATTTAGGCCAATGCCAAGGATCGTCTAAGAAAAAAGCAGAGATATCCCAGAGGGTATCGCCTTTCTTAACGATATAAGAATCAGGGTGACCTGATTTTAATGTTAAAGTATCTGCATTAACTAACAGTGTACTTAGTGTCAAAAACGCGAGTAAAAATATCCGTTTCATGGTTCATTCCATGTGTTTAGCTCTTTATTAGAGCTTTTGCTGTTATTGATGGTCAGTAAGGATTAAAATTAACCCATTATCTAAGCCAGTATAGCTAACTGGCTGAAATTTGACAGACTTGTTAAGAGTTTATATATGCCATTATTAAAAGTTTTACGCTTTCCAGATGAAAGATTACGTACTGTAGCCAAGCCAGTAACCGATTTTGGTGAAGGACTACAAACCCAAATTGATAACATGTTAGAAACAATGTACGAAGAAAAAGGCATTGGTTTAGCAGCAACTCAAGTAGATTTTCATCAACAATTAATTGTGATGGACCTGCAAGATGATGTTGAACGTCCAACAATTTTTATCAACCCAGAAATCATTGCCAAGAGTGGTGACTTCACAAATGAAGAAGGCTGCTTATCGGTACCAGGTGTATACGCTAAGGTTGACCGTTCTGAGTTTGTCACTTTCAAAGCCTTGGATCGTCATGGTGAAGAGTTCACAGTTGAAGCAGATGACTTGTTCGCCATTTGTATTCAGCATGAAATGGATCACTTACAAGGTAAGCTTTTCGTTGATTATTTATCAAAAATGAAGCGTGACCGCATTAAGAAAAAGCTTGAGAAAGAAGCACGTTTAGAAGCTAAAGAAGCATAGGACTCCATTTGAAACCGTTAAATATTATCTTTGCTGGTACACCTGACTTTGCAGCTTTACATCTGCAAGCCCTGATCGAATCAGAACATAATGTGGTTGCTGTTTACTCACAACCAGATAGACCTGCAGGTCGAGGGAAGAAGTTACAAGCAAGTCCGGTGAAACAGTTAGCTGTTGCCAATGATATTCCCGTTTACCAACCAGCATCTCTGCGTAAAGAAGAAGCTCAAGCTGAGCTTGCCGCTTTAAATGCCGATATTATGGTGGTTGTGGCTTACGGGTTGATCTTGCCAAAGATAGTATTAGATACCCCACGCTTAGGTTGTATTAATGTCCATGGCTCTATTTTACCTCGATGGCGCGGCGCTGCGCCTATTCAACGAGCGTTATGGGCTGGCGATAATGAAACTGGTGTGACTATCATGCAAATGGATATCGGTTTAGATACTGGAGACATGCTATTAAAGACATCATTAAAAATTGAAGATACAGATACTTCTGCCAGTCTTTACAGCAAACTCGCTGAGCAAGGTCCAGCAGCGCTTATCGAAGCGTTAGTCGGTATTAGTGATGGTTCAATCACACCAGAGAAGCAAGACGAAGCTCTTGCTAATTACGCCGAAAAACTCTCTAAAGAAGAAGCGCAAATAGATTGGCGTAAAGATGCTAAACAGCTCTGGCAAGAAGTTCGTGCTTTTAATCCTTGGCCAGCCAGTCACTTTCCACTTCAAGGTAATACCATCAAGGTATGGCAAGCCAGTTACTCAGCCGAGCAAACTAGTGCTGCACCAGGTACGATCATTGAAAGCAATAAGCATGGTATCACTGTAGCAACAGGCAATGGCGCTCTACAATTGCAAGTTATGCAAGTTCCAGGGAAGAAACAAATGCCTGTAGCTGATATTTTAAATTCTCGCGCAGAGTGGTTTGTTGAAGGCACATGTTTTATTAGCGCGGATGAATCAAAAGAGGCACAAGCTTAATGAATGTTAGAGTCCTTGCAGCAAAAGCCATTTTTAATGTCTTAGAAAAAGGTGTTTCGTTATCCGTTGCCCTGCCTGAACAACAGCAACACTTAACGAATGGAAAAGACAAAGCTTTATTAGCAGAGCTTTGTTATGGCGTGATGCGTCAATTGCCGCAATTAGATAAGTGTGTCAGTGATTGCCTCAGTAAACCTTTTAAAGCCAAGCAAAGAATACTGCATCAGCTACTTTTAGTTGGTTGCTATCAATTATATTTTACCCGTATTCCTGCCCATGCTGCGATTTCAGAAACGGCAGAAGCCTGCCGTCAAATGAAGTTTGATGGCTTAGTGAAAGTCGTTAATGGTGTTTTACGTAATATTCAGCGTAAAGAAGCGCCATTAAACACTGACAACGATACCTTAAAATACAATACACCAGCGTGGTTTATTAAACGCTTGAAAAGTGCCTACCCAGAAAGTTGGGCAGATATTATTGAGCAAAGTCATCAACGCCCTCCTATGTGGCTTCGCAACAATCAACTATCTCAAACTCGCGACGAATATTTAACCCTTCTTGCTGAACAAGAAATTGAAGCCAGTGCTGGTGACAGTGATGATGCCATTCTGTTGTCGTCACCAAAAGATGTGATGCAATTACCTGGTTTTGCAGAAGGTTCTGCATCTGTACAAGATGGCGCCGCACAATGGGCCGCGACGTTATTAACGCCTCAAGCAGATGAGCTAGTTCTGGATGCTTGCGCCGCTCCCGGCGGTAAAACTTGTCACACCATTGAATGTGAACCGAGTATCTCTATGGTTGCTGTGGATTTTGATGCAAAACGTTTAGAGCGTGTGCAACAAAATCTGGACAGATTAAATTTAAAAGCGCAAGTTATTCATGGTGATGCAGCAGATATTGATAGTTGGTGGCAAGGTGATAAGTTTGACCGTATCTTATTAGATGCACCTTGCTCGGCAACAGGTGTTATCCGTCGCCACCCCGATATTAAATGGTTACGCAAAAACAGCGATATTGAAGAGCTAGCTCTACTGCAGCAACAAATCATTGATCATTGCTGGAAGTGGCTCAAGCCTGGCGGCACCATGTTATATGCCACCTGCTCTATTTTGCCACAAGAAAACAGTCAGCAAATTGAACAGTTTTTACAACGTACTCCAGATGCGGCACTAGCACCGATTGCACAGCAATCGTCTGCTGATGATATTGGATGGCAAATCCTACCTGGTCAAAACAATATGGATGGCTTTTATTACGCCCGTTTAATAAAAGCGGCCTAAGCGTGTTATAGCAGGGATACCAGCACAGTAATGAAGATTATTATTTTAGGCGCAGGACAAGTGGGCGGTACTCTCGCTGAAAATCTTGTAGGCGAGAACAACGATATCACTCTGGTTGATAATGACCGAACGCGAGTTAAATATTTACAAGATAAGTTCGACTTGCAAACGGTTATTGGCCACGGCGCACATCCTAGTACCTTAAAAAAAGCCGGCGCTGAAGATGCTGACATGCTCATTGCTGTTACCAATAGTGACGAATGTAATATGGCTGCTTGTCATATTGCCTATAGTTTATTTGGTACCCCAACTAAAATTGCACGTATTCGCTCTGAAGCCTATTTAGATCTGCAAGAAAAACTCTTCATCAATACCGAAGTGAAAAGCAGCGATGGCAAAACTCGTGGTGGTTTTGTTATTGATGAATTGATTGCACCAGAGCAACTAGTAACATCTTACATTGAACGCTTAGTGCAATACCCTGGCGCATTACAAGTACTGCAATTCGCTAGAGGTAAACTCAGCCTAGTCGCTGTAAAAGCCTATTATGGGGGCCCTTTAGTCGGGAATGCCCTCGCTGCTTTACGCGAGCATATGCCAAATATTGATACCCGAGTGGCGGCTATTTTCCGAAAAGGCAAAGCCATTATGCCTAGAGGCACGACCATCATCGAAGCCGACGATGAAGTCTTCTTCGTTGCTGACACGCGTCACGTTCGTGCGGTAATGAGTGAAATGCAAAAACTGGATAACTCGTACCGTAATATCATGATTGCCGGCGGGGGTAATATTGGCTTTGGTTTGGCTAAGCGTCTGCAAAAAAATCATTCCGTCAAACTGATTGAACACAGCTTAGAACGCGCAGAAAGCTTGTCTGAAAAGCTCGAGAATTGCACCGTATTTAATGGTGACGCTTCAGACCAAGAATTATTACTTGAAGAGCACATAGATCAAACTGACGTATTTATTGCAGTTACCAATGATGATGAAGCCAATATCATGTCTGCACTTCTGGCAAAGCGCATGGGTGCTAAAAAAGTCATGGTGCTTATTCAGCGTGAAGCCTATGTCGATATAGTTCAAGAAGCGAATATTGATATTGCTATCTCTCCACAACAAACCACCATCTCGGCATTATTAACCCACATTCGCCAAGGCGATATCTGTAATGTTTATTCATTACGACGTGGTGCAGCCGAAGCAATTGAAGCCATTGCCCATGGTAACTCATCCACCTCTAAGGTAGTGGGTAAGCAAATTAGCGATATTAAACTGCCACCGGGGACGACTATTGGTGCCATCGTGCGAAATGATGAAGTGATCATGGGACACGATAAAACCATTATTGAAGAAGGAGATCATGTGATTCTATTCTTAGTGAACAAGAAGTTCATTGGGGATGTAGAAAAGCTATTCCAACCGAGTGCGTTTTTCTTCTAACAACCCATGCTGAATTTAAAGCCGCTGCTGTTTGTTGTTGGCATATTCTTGTCTATTCTCACCGCTTTTATGCTGGTGCCAATGGGGTTTGCACTTTTTTACCACGAAGAAACCATTGGCGACTTTATGATGTCCGGTTTATTTTCCGGCTTAGTCGCCATTTTATGTATTCAGGCTGGCCACACAAAGAAAGTAAAACTCAATATCCGTGACATGTTCTTTTTAACCACAATAACTTGGTTAATTGTCAGTTTATTTGCTGCACTGCCCTTTACGCTTTACCACGGTATTAATTATACCGATGCCTTTTTTGAAACCATGTCTGGGATCACCACAACTGGCTCTACTGTATTATCGGGTCTCGACGACATGGACCACAGCATCTTAATTTGGCGTTCATTATTACAATGGCTTGGTGGCATTGGTTTTATCGTAATGGCGGTGGCGATTTTACCCTTTCTTAATGTTGGTGGTATGCGCTTGTTTCGCACCGAATCTTCCGACTGGGGAGATAAAACGACCCCTCGTACCCAACATATGGCTAAACAACTATTCAAAGTCTATGTGTTACTTACCATCATTTGTGCTTTGGCTTATCACATATCAGGAATGCACTGGTTTGAAGCCATTAATCACGCCATGACCACCCTTTCAACTGGTGGATATTCAACATCCGACAGCTCAATGTCGGCATTTACACCCGCAGCTCACTGGGTCGGCGTATTGTTTATGGCCGCTGGTGGCTTACCTTTATTGATGTTTGTCCAAGCTATTCAGCAGCGGTCATTTAAAGTGTGGAATGATGAGCAGGTGAAAGGCTTCATCAAGTTTATTATGTTTGTCTCTATTAGCCTTGGGACTTGGTTATGGCTTAAGTCCGATATGAATTACCTTGATGCCTTGAGGCTTTCTAGCTTCAATGTGGTTTCAGTGGTAACGACAACGGGATATGGTCTAACGGATTACCAAGCATGGGGAGCATTCGCGAGCCTGACATTTTTGTTTCTGATGTTTGTAGGCAGTTGCTCAGGTTCTACCTCTGGCGGAATAAAAATATTTCGTTTTCAGATCTCAATAAAGGTCATGTACCAACAACTGACACAGCAATTTCACCCACAAGCCGTCATTAAAAAACGCTATAACAATCGCACCATTGATAACGATATTATTCGCTCGATTATGGCGTTCATTATGTTATTCCTGCTGGCGATTCTTTTACTGACAATCATCTTGGTGCTAACTGGTTTAGACGCAGTGACGAGTATTACTGGCGCAGTCACTGCTGTGACTAATGTAGGGCCAGGCTTGGGACCTGTTATCGGCCCTGCAGGAAACTTTTCTAGCTTACCGGATATTGCCAAATGGGCTTTAGCCTTTGGGATGTTATTAGGCCGACTTGAAATAATTACAGTGGCAGTGCTATTTGCACCTAAGTTTTGGAAATACTAGTTTTAGTCTCAACGATAAATATTGACCCAAATTCAGATAATAATGGCAATAAAAAAGGCAGTGCGATTAACGCCCCACCTTTCATTAATATTGCAGATCTAATATATAGTCTTAGCTAACCGCTTCCGAGTTAATCAAGCTAACCACATGATCAGCATAAACCTTCACGTCATCCCAATCGGTGTAATCAATCACAGTCGTTGGATCGGTAGGTCCATCAGTCATTTTCATAATTAAACGAATAGCTAAACTATCGTACCAAGTCCAAGAAGGATAATTGACTTTTCCTGGAATGATTTTCACATCTTGTGGTGTCCAAGGTGAAAGTTCGATAAATTTTTGCAGGTACTTATTATTCTCAGGAATACGCTTTTCAGGTTTGCGCGCAACAACGTTAACGCAAAAGAAGCTATTTGGCTTACTGCTTAATTCTGCTTGGTAGCGAGTAACAAACTCAAAAACAGACTTATGGTATGAGCCATAAAGAACGCAAGCGCCCAACGCAACAGCATCATAGCTAGCCCAATCAATGTCAGCATGATTATTATCAAGAATATTGACCACATCGCACTGATGACCACTCTGTACAATCTGCTCAGCTATCGCACGACTGATTTGCGCCGTATGACCGCCTCTTGAGTAATAAATCACTAATGTTTTTGCCATTTTCACACCGATGGTTGCGTTAGTAGGCAATCATTGTGGCAAAAAAAGCCATTGCAATCGTCCTCTTTGATCACAAATTAGAAATGACTCATATATTTGAACAATAAAATTGAGATCTGTGTTAGCCAGCAGTATGATGCCACTTAAGTAATAAATTTAATGTATTTACTCAGGTAAGGTATATAGATGTCTGAAAATATTGATGTAGATTCGATGCTAGGTAATGCGGAAATGGCAGCCAAGTGGCTAAAAGCGATTGCGAACCCATACCGTTTGATGATCTTGTGTTTATTACTCGACAAAGAGCACAGCGTGACAGAGTTGAATGACAAGGTACCATTGAGTCAATCAGCGTTATCACAACACCTTGCAGTGATCCGAGCTCAGGACTTAGTCAATACGCGTAAAAGTTCGCAAAATGTTTACTACACATTAAAAAATGAAGAAGTGACTGAGGTTATTTCGATTCTGCACCGTTTATATTGCGCTAAATAAGCATCTTGTAGCTTAGGCTTTAGCGACTAAAATGCTATCAAAGCCTAAGTGAGTCATTACAGCGAACACTGAAAAATTACAGCCGCTTAAACTCGTTAGCGAATGCTTCAACCTTATCCCAATTGGTAAACTCATAAGTTCCCGTGGTATCTGTAGGCCCTTTGGTCATCCACATAATAAAACGGATCATCACTCTATCCACAGTGCGATATTTCGGATAATCAATCTTGCCAGCAAATACCCCTAGTAACGCAGGTGTCCAACTAGACAGTGTGAGAAACTTTTGCATATATGGATTGGTTTCTGGTGTATTTTTTTCAGGTTTTCTAGCGACGACATTAACGGTAAAAAATGCTGTTTTTACACCATCCAATACAGCTCTGTGCTGAGCAATAAACTCAAATAATGCGGGTCGATGCTTGCCATATCTAATGCTAGCGCCGATTAAAATCTTATCAAAACTGCTAAGTGCCAATTCGCTCGCTTGTTCTAATGACACTATGGTCACTTGTTCATTTTCAGCGCTTAAGTGCTGTTTGATTTTTTCACATATTGCCAGTGTTTGGCCATCAACAGTTGAGTAAATAATAAGGTTGTTCGACATTTTAATTCCTTGTAAATAGCCATTCCCTGTCAGTGAACATAAGGTATAAATTAGTTTTTCCAGAAAGTCGGTGTAAACAAGACTAACAAGGTAAACACTTCAAGACGACCAAATAGCATCGCGAGTACTAACACCCATTTAGCGCCATCAGTCACGCTGGCATAGTTACTGGCCACATCACCTAAACCTGGGCCGAGGTTATTAATGCTGGCTGCTGTGGCACTAAATGCGGTAATGGCATCCATTTCCATCGCCATTAGCAACACCATACAAACGACAAACACTAACGCATAAGCCGAGAAGAACCCCCACACCGCATCAATCACCCGATCAGGTAATGCTGACTTGCCAATACGAATAGAGTACATAGCTTTAGGGTGAATAAGACGCTTCATCTCGCGGGAGCCTTGCAGCAATAACAGCACAAATCGAATGACTTTCATGCCGCCACCGGTTGAACCAGCACAGCCACCAATAAAGCTTGAAAAGATAAGTAAGATGGGGAGAAACAATGGCCAGGTATGGAAGCTTTCTGTACCAAAACCAGCGGTAGTTGAAATCGATACCACTTGGAAAAAGGCATAATCTAATGTTTGTTCTGGACTATCGTAAATACCTGAGCGATATAAGGTCGCAAAACAAATGGCAGTTAACACTAATTGAATACCAATGAGTGCTTTAAATTCAGCATCACGAAAATAGACTTTAAAGTTAATCCCACGCCAACTAAACGCAGCAAAGTGCAAACTAAAGTTCACTGCGGCAATCAATAAAAATACAGCACAAATGACATTAATTAGTGGGCTATCGAAGTAGCCAATACTGGCGTCATGGGTCGAGAAACCGCCTATGGCAATGGTTGAAAATGAATGACAAATAGCATCAAAAGCACTCATACCAGCAAAGTAAAATGCTGTCGCACAAGCAACTGTGAGCAATAAGTAAATATACCAAAGCGCTTTAGCGGTTTCGGCAATTCTCGGTTTCATCTTACTGTCTTTCACAGGTCCTGGAATTTCAGCTTTATACAGCTGCATGCCACCAATACCTAATAACGGCAAAATCGCTACTGCAAGTACAATGATACCCATACCGCCCATCCACTGCAGTAAATGCCGGTAAAACAAAATGGCTTTTGGTAAGTCATCAAGGCCGACAATAACAGTCGCACCTGTGGTGGTTAAAGCTGAGAAGGATTCAAAAAAGCTGTCAGTCCAGCTTAAGTTGGGTTCAGTAGAAAAGATAAAAGGCAAAGCACCGATAGAACCCAGTACCGTCCAAAATAACACGACGATTAAAAAGCCTTCGCGGGTGCGTAAATCACCTTTTTCGCGGCGGTTGGGGTACCACAATAAAAAACCAAGAAACAAACTGACACAGAATGCCTGAATAAAAGCAGTCCCGCCGCCATCTTTATAAAGAATAGCCACTAATGAAGGCGGTAACATGGTGATAGAAAATAATCCCATCAACAAGCCGGTAATTCTGATGATAGTTTTATATTGCATTGATTATTATTGTACTAGTTTGCATAGCATTGGATTCATTCAGCATTATGTTAACGGCTATTTAACGTTATATTTTGGCATACTTTCTAGCCCTATCAAACGTTAAACTTTGCTTTAAGCTGGCCTTGTGTTTGCGTGGCTAATTCTCGATTAAAATCATCATGAAATGTTTTCGCTATTTCAAACTCAACTTCTATCGCATCAGTAAAAACTTTATTGATAATAACGCCATCAAATTGGTTAATCAGATATTCCACATTATTGAGCTGCGGATAACTGCAAATGAGCGATGATGAATAACGGATATACTTGGTGACAGTTGCTAATTCGGGTAACCCCGATTTAATCCCGGATGAATAAGCGCGAACTAAACCGCCAACACCCAACTTAGTACCACCAAAATAGCGCACCACAACCGCGCCTATTTCACCAATATCAGAGCCTTGAAGCGTCGCCAACATAGGACGTCCTGCACTCCCAGCGGGTTCACCATCATCACTACTGCCAATAGCAATACTATTTTGAGGATCGGACGCCACAAAAGCATAGCAATAATGATTTGCGCCTGGGTATTCGACCTTTAAGTTAGTAAGTGCACACTTTAGCTCTATTTCACTACAGCAGTGAAACAGCACTGTAATGAAACGGCTATGTTTAATATCTTCCTCAATCGTTAATGTTTGATTGGGAATTAAGTATTGTTCAGTCAACCAGGCCTAGCTCTCGTGTCATATTCTCATTATGGTCTTGATGAACAATAACATTATCTTCAATACGAATACCGCCATATGGACGCAATTCATTAACCATATCCCAATTTACTTGCGATTGGCGTTTATCGGCTTTTAATTCGCCTAATAATGAATCGATAATATATATACCCGGCTCGATAGTGAACACTTGGTTGGCTTGTATTTCACGAGTACAACGAAGGAATGGATGTCCATCCGGAGTTGGAATATGCGTTCCACGTTCATCATGTGCAAAACCGCCCATATCGTGTACCTGTAACCCCAGCATATGGCCTAAACCATGAGGGAAGAACACGCTAGTAATACCTTGTTCCACTAATCCCTCAGCATCACCTTTGGCGATATCAAAATCCAGCATCAACTGTGCGAGCTTGGCATGAGTAGTAAGATGAAGGTCAGTATATTTAACGCCTGGCTTCATTAAGTCGACAATAGCTAACTGCAACTTGTTCATTTCGACAATCAACTCATAAAAACGATTCTTCTCAAATGAATAAGTGCGGGTAATATCTGATGCATAACCGTTATAGTTAGCACCTGCATCAATCAAAAATGATAGACGCGGTGATGGGATCTGATGCTCAAGTGCTGTGTAATGCAAAATGGCAGCATTTTGATTAAGGGCAACAATATTGCCATACGGTACTTCGTTTTCAGTTTGACCAATCGCTGACAAGTATTGCTGCTGGATTTCAAACTCACTGCCACCATTATAAAAAGCATTCTTAGCAGCTAGATGCCCTTTTACTGCGATTTGGTTAGCGCGGCGAAGACATTCTAATTCGTACTGTGTTTTATCAGCACGATGAAAATGCAGGTAATTCAAAACAGAGTCAGGATTACGCTTACTCATACCTAATACTTCAGCGACATCAAGGTGCTCACCTATATATGCCCACTCTGCAATATTAGAAGGTAATAACTCAGCAACTCGGTCAGCTTTGGTTAATAATTTAATATCGAAATGTTCAGCCCAAAAATCATTTGGCTCATCACTGACTTTATGCCAGAAATCCACTGGACGATAAAAAATTAATTGCGGCTTATCTACACCGTTCGCGACAACCCAACAGTTTGGATTATCAAGCACTGGTAGCCACGCCTTAAATTGCGGGTTTACTTTGAATGGATAGCTTAAGTCGTCTAAAAACTGGCGATGAGCTTGGCCTGAATGTATCACTAAGCCAGCCAATTGTTCTCGAGAGACGATTTCGGCAACACGACGATTTAATTCTGCAATGTGAGCATGATAAAAATTAGCTAGCTGATCCATTTTTGCTATCCCTATGATGTTATTTTTCTTGTTTAAGAACCTGTGAAGTGTATCACAAAGGACAAAAATGCCTCTAGCAGAGAAAAATTTAAACGGACGTTTAAATTGAGTGTTGTAATTTATCTCATTTCGTCGCACACTGTTTGGCAACTGGTCAAATGATGGCCGTCGCTGCTGTGATAAAAAGCTAGATATCAAAGCTAAATAACAACACAGTAATTGTGATGTAGAAGTCGCTTTTAGCAAAAAGGAAGCAAGCAATGATCTACCAAAGTCCTACAATTCAAGTAGAGTTATTAGAGGATAACATTGCCAAGTTGTGTTTCGATGCACCTGGTTCAGTGAACAAATTCGATAAAGAAACTCTCTCTTCATTAGATGCCGCTCTTGAGAGCATCAAACAAAACACAAGTATTCAAGGTTTATTAGTAACATCAGGTAAAAGCACCTTTATTGTTGGTGCAGATATTACTGAATTCTTAGGTTTGTTCGAACTTGACGATGCAACGCTATTAACTTGGGTTGAACAAGCTAGTGCGGTATTTGATAAACTTGAAGATTTACCTTTCCCAACAGCCTCTGCTGTTAACGGGTTTGCTCTTGGTGGTGGTTGTGAAGCCATTCTTGCAACTGATTTACGTATCGCAGATACCAATGCTCGTATTGGTTTACCAGAAACCAAATTAGGCTTAATTCCTGGTTTTGGTGGCACAGTTCGTTTACCTCGCATCATAGGTGCAGATAACGCACTTGAGTGGATAACCACAGGTAAAGACCAACGTCCAGAAGCGGCATTAAAAGTTGGCGCAATTGACGCTGTAGTGGCTCCAGAAAACCTTGAAGCAGCGGCACTGCAGATGCTTAAAGATGCCATCACTGAAAAGCTAGATTGGCAATCTCGTCGTAACCGCAAGCTTAAGGCATTAACATTACCAAAGCTTGAAGCAATGATGTCATTCGCCACAGCTAAAGGCATGGTATTTAAAGTTGCAGGCAAACACTACCCAGCACCAATGATGGCTGTGAGTGTGATAGAACAAGCAGCAACGCTTGACCGTGCAGAAGCCCTTAAAGTTGAAAACAAAGCTTTCATCAAATTGGCTAAAACCGACGTTGCGACCTCACTGATTGGTATTTTCTTAAACGACCAATTTGTAAAAGGTAAAGCGAAAAAAGCAGGTAAACTTGCTAAGAAAGTGAACAGTGCAGCCGTATTAGGCGCTGGTATCATGGGCGGCGGTATTGCTTATCAAAGCGCAAGTAAAGGCACGCCGATTGTCATGAAAGACATCGCACAACCTGCATTAGATTTAGGCTTAGGCGAAGCAGCTAAGTTACTAACGGCACAAGTTAAACGTGGCCGCTCTACTCCAGCTAAAATGGCTGCAGTATTAAACAACATCACGCCAGCTTTAGATTACGCACCAGTAAAAGATGCTGACGTTATTGTTGAAGCAGTCGTTGAGCATCCAAAAGTGAAAGCATCTGTATTAGCAGAAGTAGAAGGCTATGTTGCTGATGACGCTATCATCGCGTCAAACACGTCTACTATTTCCATTAACCTACTTGCTAAGAGCATGAAGAAACCAGAGCGTTTCTGTGGAATGCATTTCTTTAACCCTGTGCATAAAATGCCGTTGGTTGAAGTCATCCGCGGTGAAAACTCTTCTGAAGAAACGATTGCTTCAGTAGTGGCATACGCAAGCAAAATGGGCAAAACACCAATCGTTGTTAACGACTGTCCAGGTTTCTTTGTTAACCGAGTTTTATTCCCATACTTTGCAGGCTTCAGCGGTTTATTAGCCGACGGTGCTGACTTTGCTAAAGTAGATAAAGTGATGGAGAAACAGTTCGGTTGGCCAATGGGCCCAGCTTATTTGCTTGATGTTGTTGGTCTAGATACTGGTCATCATGCACAAGCGGTAATGGCTGAAGGTTTCCCTGACCGCATGGGTAAAAATGGCAAAGATGCTATCGACATTATGTTTGAAAGCGAACGCTTTGGTCAGAAAAACACTAAAGGTTTCTATGCTTACTCTGTTGACCGTCGTGGTAAGCCAAAGAAAGATTTAGACCCTACCAGTTACCAATTATTGGCTAAAGAGTTCGGTGAGCTAAAAGAGTTTGAAGCAGATGAGATCATCGCACGCTGTATGATCCCAATGGTTATCGAAACAGTTCGTTGTTTAGAAGAAGGCATTATTGCTTCTCCTGCTGAAGGCGATATGGGCCTCGTTTACGGTATTGGCTTCCCACCATTTAGAGGCGGTGTATTCCGTTACCTAGATACTATGGGTGTGGCTAACTTTGTCGCGATGGCAGACAAATTTGCCCACTTAGGTGGTCTATATCAAGTGACTGATGCAATGCGCGAGCTTGCAGCCACTAACGGCACATACTACCCAGCCTAATTAGCAGTAAAGGAATATCATCATGAAAAACGCTGTAATCGTAGACTGCATTCGTACTCCGATGGGCCGCTCTAAGGCTGGAGTATTTAGAAATGTACGTGCAGAAACCCTTTCTGCTGAACTAATGAAATCATTATTAAGCCGCAACAGTAAGCTTGATCCAAATGATATCGAAGATGTTATCTGGGGTTGTGTACAACAAACTCTAGAACAAGGTTTTAATATCGCCCGTAATGCTGCGCTATTAGCTGGCATTCCAAAAACAGCCGGTGCTGTTACGGTAAACCGTTTATGTGGTTCATCAATGGATGCACTTCATCAAGCAACGCGAGCCATTATGACAGGCCAAGGCGATACCTTTATCGTTGGTGGTGTTGAGCATATGGGCCATGTACCAATGAATCACGGTGTCGATTTCCATCCAGGCCTTGCAAGCAATGTTGCTAAAGCATCTGGCATGATGGGCTTAACCGCTGAAATGCTTGGCAAGATGCACGGTATCACTCGTGAACAACAAGATGCATTTGCAGTTCGTTCTCATCAACGTGCTCATGCTGCTACTGTTGAAGGTCGTTTTGATAACGAAATCGTACCTATTGAAGGTCATGACGCAAATGGTGCGTTAATTAAAGTGACTCATGATGAAGTGATTCGTCCTGAGACATCACTTGAATCACTTTCAGGATTACGCCCAGCATTTGACCCAGCTAACGGTACAGTGACAGCCGGTACTTCATCAGCATTATCTGATGGCGCTTCGGCAATGTTAGTTATGGAAGAAGAAAAAGCCAAAGCATTAGGTTTACCTATCCGAGCTCGAATTCGTTCAATGGCTGTAGCCGGCTGTGATGCTGCAATCATGGGTTATGGCCCAGTGCCAGCAACAAAGAAAGCATTAGCTCGTGCAGGTCTAACTATTGATGATATGGATGTGATTGAATTAAACGAAGCATTCGCAGCACAGTCTCTTCCATGCGTTAAGGATTTAGGCCTTACTGATGTGGTTGACGAAAAAGTTAACTTAAATGGCGGCGCAATTTCTCTTGGTCATCCACTAGGTTGTTCAGGAACGCGTATCTCAACAACGTTGATTAACTTAATGGAAGCTAAAGATGCAAAATATGGTCTAGCAACTATGTGTATTGGTTTAGGCCAAGGTATCGCAACGATTTTTGAGCGTGTTGATAGCTAAAAAATAAATGTAAATAAAAAGCCGCTTCACAAATTAATTGTGTAGCGGCTGTTTTTGTAATTCAAATATTAGTAACGCTTGATAGCTTTTAACTCACGAATATCAGCTTCAAAACTCTGAATTTCTTCAGCTGACACATATTTCTTTAATTGAACCATAGAGCCTTGGTAAAATTTTGTCATCGCATCGGCATAAGCTTTATCGACGTTATTAACCAAAACATCTGGCTTGCTAGCATGTTTCATTGCTCCGCCAATTGCCCCACCAATAATACCACTTCCACCTGCTTTAGTTTCCCATTGAATAATATACTCTTCAGAGATATTTAACTTAGTTAGATCAACTCTCTTTTGAGACATAACCTGTCCTGTTAATGGCTCAATAAACTTTAGAATAAATGAACCGTCAATTTTTATGGTTCCAGTTTCTTGCGCATAAGACGAAAAACTTTCCTTATTAACGTTTGCTTTACCAACTTTAATATCAAACTGTGGAACGATAGCTAAATAGCTATTCTTCTTGTCACCATAGGTTATCTCATCAAAAGTTTCGTATGGTCCAGAATAGGTAAAACCTTTACGCGTTATTAAAGTCTCAACACCATTTTGAAAAGCGCTTCTTACTTTTGCATTGTAATTTAAGCGTACAGCTTCAAAATTGTCATTTCGTGAAGGACGACTTAAACCAAATTGATTTAACATTGCATTTTGTGCAGATACACGCTGCTCGTAAGTAGTAATTACTCCACCTGGTTTAACAATTGCAATTTTCTTATCGACAGATGCTTGTTGGGCACCAAAATCAAAATTGGTATCTACGACTCCAGATTCATTTTTTACCGGAATGGCTGAGCAGGCTGAAAGTGATAATACCGCTAGAGTTAAAACTATTTTCTTCATGAGACATATTCCCTTATCTTAATTAACAAACGCCTAGCATCGTACACCATAAGTATTAACCCAAACAGTTTTATAAGGAGTTTAGCATTTGAATTCAGTAACTTAAAAAAACTAAAAAAAGTGTAATATTCTATTTATTTATCGACTTTGAATTATTAACCTAAAAAAAATACATGAATGAAATTAAATTCTGAAAATAGTATTGTGAATTAGAGATAAACGAGGTGTTACATATTGTATCTGCGAAGTCAGTTGTGTTTCACGTGGAACATCCTGTGTTAGTTCACGAAATACTAATAAAGCTATGTTTCAGCACTTGCAACAGGCTTTAACCAGAGTAAAATTAGCGCAATTATTGTTAGCTAGTCGTATATAAGAGTTAGTATGAGCGAAATATTTTCAACAGCAGAACATCATTTAGACGCCCTAGGTCTACGTTGTCCAGAGCCCGTAATGATGATCCGTAAAACCGTGCGTAAGATGGCCGAAGGTGAAACCTTACTTATTACTGCTGATGATCCTGCAACCACCCGTGATATCCCAAGCTTCTGTGAGTTCATGGATCACACCCTCATTGCCAGCGATACTCAGAAAACGCCATACAAATATATGATAAAAAAAGGACTTTAATCATGTCAGCACTAAAAGCTATTGCTTATAAAACAGCTAAAAAAGGCAAAATGAACCCTGTCTTTTGTGCCAATGTAAGTTTGCTTCGTGGTGTTGAAAATGATGTATTCGGTCGACCAGGCAAACGACAAGTTACTGTCATGTCAGTTGAGCAATGGCAAATAGCTTGTCAGGAAATTAATGCTGATTTAGATTGGCTAACAAGACGAGCTAATATTTTAATCGACGACTATCAGTTTAGCGCTGATGATGTCGGTAAAGTGATTTCAATTGGCGACGATGTTAGCTTAATTATCACTGGCGAAACCGACCCTTGTGCCAAAATGGAAATTGCACACCCAGGTCTTGAACAAGCATTACTACCCCAGTGGCGAGGCGGTGTTACCTGTAAAGTTGTCACAGAAGGGCTAATTCAAGTAGAGGATACAGTTCGTATTCGATAAGGTCATTTATTAATAAAAGCTGATTAATAAAAGCTGATTAACAATAACACCGTTTAACAACACACTGGACCAAAACGAAAACCCACACTTTTTTTAATCCAATCAGCATGCCCATTAATTATTCATCAAGCTAAAAACGACTCTTCAACGTCTAAACAATAAGCTAAACCATCAACACCCTTCTGTATTAATCCTGAATAATTCAAATCGCTTTTGTACTGTCATCATTTGAAACAGAAAAACTGTTTAGTTCTTGGTTAATTTATGCGATAAATATCATCAGTTTTACAACTCGCAAACAACACTCGATTAATAAAAGTATAACTCGACCTTATAACGATAATCATAAATGGACTGTGCATGTTTACCTCAAAAATAAAACCTCTCTACACTGCTATTGCGCTTAGCTTAGCGAGTGCTTCATTAGCTGTTAACGCAGCAGATGAAACCGAAAAATGGCAAGTGAATGCGCCAGCTAATGCGCCTTTAGAAAAACTACAAATTGATGTTACTGAAGGTACATGGATGAATGTCAGCGTTTCACCTGACGGCAAAACCATCGTATTTGACCTATTAGGCGATATTTATCAGATGCCTATTAGTGGCGGAGAAGCCAAAAAGCTCGCCTCAGGCATTGCTTGGCAAATGCAACCTGTCTATAGCCCTGATGGCAAACAAATCGCTTTTACATCGGATGAAGATGGCGGCGATAATATTTGGGTAATGAATGCTGATGGCAGTAACCAAAGAGCAGTCACCTCAGAAACATTCCGTTTATTAAACAGTCCTGCATGGAGTCCTGACTCACAATACCTTGTTGCACGTAAACACTTTACCGCCAGTCGCAGCTTAGGTGCTGGTGAAGTGTGGATGTATCACGTTGCGGGTGGCGAAGGTGTAAAACTAACAGAGCGCCCTAACGATCAAAAAGATTTAGGCGAACCCGCTTACTCTCCTGATGGCCGATATATTTACTTCAGCCAAGATGCTACGCCAGGTAAAACGTTCCATTACTCAAAAGATTCTGTAAAAGGAATTTATAAAATTAAACGCTACGATACTCAAACTGGTGATATCGAAGTCTTGATTGAAGGTACTGGCGGTGCAATCCGACCTACACCAAGTCCTGATGGCACTAAGCTCGCCTATATTAAACGTGATGGTTTCCAGTCGACATTGTATTTATTGGATTTAAAATCAGGTAAACACACTAAACTTTACGATAATCTTGATCGTGACATGCAAGAAACATGGGCTATCCATGGCGTATACCCAACCATGTCTTGGACTCAAGATAACGAAGAAATCGTATTTTGGGCAAAAGGTAAAATTAATAAACTCAATGTTGAAGACAAAGAAGTCAGTAATATTCCTTTTTCAGTCAAAACAGAGTTAGATGTTCAACCTTCTGTTCGTTTTACTCAAAATCTAGATCAAGATGAGTTTGATGTAAAAATGCTACGTATGGCACAGGTATCACCTAATGGTGAGAAAGTAGTATTCGAAGCATTGGGTAAGCTTTGGGTTCGTGATATTGAAGACGGAAAACGTAAACGCTTAACTCGTCTAGATGACGATGTTAATGAACTATTCCCGCAATGGTCACGTGATGGTAAGAACATTGTCTTCACGACTTGGAATGACCAGGACCAAGGCACTGTCAGTATTGTCAGTGCTAAAGGTGGCCGTAGCAAAGAGTTAACCAGTGAGCCAGGCAAGTACGTTGAACCTACCTTTTCTCCTGATGGTAAAACGGTTGTATACCGAAAAGCCAAAGGCGGCTATATGACGCCTCGAACTTGGTCACAAGAACCAGGTTTATATAAGGTAGATTTAAAGAAAAAGAACAACATCAAAATAACCGCTAGTGGTTACCAACCGCAATTTGGTGCTGACTCAACACGTGTATTCTTCATGGATTATGGCGAAACACCTGAATTATCTTCTATCAGTTTAGATGGATTTGAAAAGCGTACTCATTATACCAGCGAGCATGCAACGGAGTTCCGTGTATCACCTAACGGAGAACATTTAGCATTTTCTGAACGTTTCCGTGTATACGTTACGCCATTTGCTAAACATGGTGAAACAGTTCGGATTAGCCCTAAAGCAACTAACCTACCTGTAACTCAGTTAAGTGTACGCGCAGGTGAAAGTATTAGCTGGAACAATAAGAGTAACGAACTTTATTGGACCCTTGGCCCAGATCTATATCAAGCCGCTATTGATACCCAATATGCTAAGACAGAAGATGAAGTTAAACCAAGCATTACTGCCATTGGCTTCAAAGAAAAAGCAGATGTTCCACGTGGAACAATCGCTTTTGTTGGCGGCAAAATCATTACTATGGAAAACGACCAAGTCATCGATAATGGTGTTGTCATCATTACAAACAACAAAATTGTTAGTGTCGGTGATGCCAACGTGACAATTCCTAAAGGTGCACAAGTTATCGATATTAAAGGCAAAACATTAATGCCTGGTTTATTCGATGCTCACGCACATGGTGGACAAGCTGATGATGAAATTATTCCTCAGCAGAATTGGCAACTATACTCTGGCCTGTCATTAGGTGTTACAGCAATTCATGATCCATCAAATGATACCACTGAAATATTTGCAGCTTCAGAGCAGCAAAAAGCCGGTAACATTGTTGGCCCACGTATATTCTCGACCGGTACAATTTTATATGGTGCCAATGCTCCTGGTTATACGTCTCATGTTGACTCACTGGATGATGCCAAGTTCCATTTGGAGCGCTTAAAGAAAGTCGGTGCTTTTAGTGTGAAAAGTTATAACCAACCACGTCGTAACCAACGTCAGCAAGTTATCCAAGCTGCACGTGAACTTGAAATGATGGTTGTGCCTGAAGGCGGAAGCTTACTTCAACACAATTTATCAATGATTGCCGATGGTCATACGACAATCGAACATTCACTTCCTGCAGGTTCAATCTACAGTGATATCAAACAGTTCTGGAGCCAAACTGAAGTTGCTTACACGCCGACATTAGTTGTCGCTTATGGCGGTATTTCAGGAGAGCATTACTGGTATGACAAAACTGACGTATGGGCTCATCCTCGCTTAAGTATGTACGTACCAAGTGATATCTTGAATGCTCGCTCAATGCGCAGAACCAAAGCACCTGATGAACATTACAATCATTTCAATGTCGCCCGTGTCGCCAATGAATTAAATGAAATAGGTATTCATCCAAACATTGGTGCTCATGGTCAACGTGAGGGTTTAGCAGCACATTGGGAAATGTGGATGTTTGCCCAAGGCGGGATGAGCAATATGGATGTATTGAAAACAGCCACAATTAACCCAGCGAAAACCTTTGGAATGGATCATCAGATTGGTTCAATCAAAGAAGGAAAATTAGCTGATATCATTGTCATTGATGGTGATCCACTAGCGGACATCAGAGTAACTGATAAAGTGACTTATACCATGGCAAACGGCAAATTATACAATGCTGAATCCATGAACCAGTTAAATGGCGATGAAGTTAAGCGTAAACCATTTTTCTTTGAAACCACTAAATAGTAACTATCCAGCTACTAGATAACAAAAAGGGATGTTCCACGTGGAACATCCCTTTTTTATATAAAGATTATTGACCTAAAAATCACTTTCCATAACGAAAACAGTCTGTTGTATGGTCATTAATCATCCCTACCGCTTGCATAAATGCATAACAAATTGTCGGTCCAACAAAATTAAAACCGAGATTTTTTAAGGCTTTAGACATGGCTTCAGATTCAGGTGTTTGCGCTGGCACTTCTGACATAGTCGCGAAGTGATTAATTTTCGGCTCACCTCCGACAAACTCCCACAGAAACTTTGAAAAGTCATTTCCTTGTTCCACAAAAGCCAAATAGGCTTTAGCATTTTTGATGATAGAATTCACTTTCAAACGGTTTCTAACTATCCCAGGGTTAAGTAATAACTCCTCTACTTTAGCATCGTCAAAAGTGGCAATGACTTTAGGATCGAAGTTAGCAAACAAGTCTTGGTAATTGTGCTGCTTCTTTAAAATAGTTATCCAAGATAATCCAGCTTGTTGGCCATCAAGGCACAGCTTCTCAAATAACACGATGGGATCATAAACAGGCCTTCCCCAAACGTTATCATGATAATCGATATAAAGCGGGTCGTTACTCAACCAAGCACAGCGTTTCAGATCCATTTGTATAGCCCATTTAAATTTTTAATCTCTACGTTAAAAAATAACCTACATCTGTATTAATCTACAAGGTATAATCAAAACCATTTTCTATTTTTAGCCTCAACCAGTAGATAAGCGGACATGACGACGAAACACGACGTAAAGACATTCCAGGGCTTCATTATGACCCTGCAGGAATACTGGGCGCAGCAAGGTTGCGCAATCGTTCAACCATTGGACATGGAAGTGGGTGCAGGTACATTCCACCCGATGACATTTTTGCGTTCATTAGGCCCGGAGCCAATGAGCAGCGCATATGTGCAACCATGTCGCCGACCTACCGATGGCCGCTACGGTGAAAACCCTAACCGCCTACAACATTACTACCAATTCCAAGTAGTGCTTAAGCCTTCTCCAAGTAACATTCAAGAGTTATATCTTGGTTCTTTAGAAGCACTAGGTGTGGATATGGGCGTTCATGACGTGCGTTTTGTTGAAGATAACTGGGAGTCGCCAACACTAGGTGCTTGGGGCTTAGGTTGGGAAGTTTGGTTAAACGGTATGGAAGTATCGCAATTTACCTATTTCCAACAAGTCGGTGGTATTGAGTGTAAGCCAGTCACTGGTGAAATCACCTATGGTCTAGAACGTCTTGCGATGTATATCCAAGAAGTTGACAGTGTTTATGATCTTGTCTGGACTGATGGCCCGATGGGCAAAGTGATGTACGGCGATATTTTCCATCAAAATGAAGTTGAGCAATCAACTTACAACTTCGAACACGCTGATGTTGAAGTGCTATTTAAGCAATTTGATGATTGTGAAAAAGCCTGCCAGAAATTATTAACCCTAGAAAAACCTTTACCATTGCCAGCTTACGAGCAAGTAATGAAAGCCTCTCATGCATTTAACTTACTTGATGCGCGCCATGCAATTTCGGTTACAGAACGTCAACGCTATATTTTGCGTGTACGTACTATGGCAAAAGGTGTTGCTGAATCTTATTACCAAGCACGTGAAGCGCTTGGTTTCCCAATGTGTAAGTAGAGGTAGAATATGAACGTTGAAAACTTACTCATTGAAGTGGGTACAGAAGAATTACCACCAAAAGCATTACGTAAACTTGCTGAGTCATTTCTAGCAAACTTTACCGAAGAGTTAACTAAAGCAGAATTAGCTTTTGCCGATGCTACTTGGTATGCAGCGCCTCGCCGTCTGGCGATTCGTATTGAGCAACTCGCTGTCGCTCAAGCAGACAAAGTGGTAGAAAAGCGTGGCCCTGCAGTTGCACAAGCATTTGATGCTGAAGGTAACCCAACAAAAGCCGCTATGGGCTGGGCTCGTGGTAACGGTATTACCGTTGAACAAGCTGACCGTCTTAAAACAGATAAAGGCGAATGGTTATTACATCAAGCAAAAGTGGTTGGTGTTGAAACTAAGTCACTTATTGCAACGATGGCGCAAAAGTCACTTGATAAGTTACCAATACCTAAGCCTATGCGCTGGGGTAGCAATACCACACAGTTTATCCGTCCTGTTCACACCGTAACCATGTTATTAGGTGATGAGTTAGTTGCTGGTGAATTATTAGGTATTGAATCAGCACGCACGATCCGTGGCCATCGTTTCATGGGGGTGGATACCTTTGAACTAGACCATGCAGACAACTACTTAACCGAGTTAGAAACGCAAGGTAAAGTATTAGCTGACTACCAACGTCGAAAAGACATCATTAAAGTGAATGCTGAAATTGCAGCCAAACAAATCGGCGGCGTGGCAGAACTTGAAGATGAACTACTTGAAGAAGTCACAGCATTGGTTGAATGGCCGGTTGTGTTGACTGCAAGCTTCGAAGAAAAATTCTTAGATGTGCCAGCTGAAGCCTTGGTTTACACCATGAAAGGCGATCAGAAATACTTCCCAGTATTTGATAAAGCGGGTCAGTTATTACCGAACTTTATCTTCGTCACCAATATAGAATCTAAAGATCCACAGCAGATTATTTCGGGTAACGAGAAAGTCGTTCGCCCTCGCCTTGCTGATGCTGAGTTCTTCTTTGAAACTGACAAAAAACAGTCTTTAGAAACACGTTTATCCAGCTTAGAGTCTGTTGTTTTCCAAAAGCAATTAGGCACGATTAAAGCCCGCGTTGAACGTATTTCAGCTATGGCGAGTTTCATTGCCACCAGCATAGGTGCAAATAGCGAAGAAGCTGCGCGTGCAGGTTTATTGTCTAAGTCAGACTTGATGACCAATATGGTGATGGAATTTACCGACCTTCAAGGCACCATGGGCATGCATTACGCACGCTTAGACGGTGAAACTGAAGCGGTTGCTGTTGCCCTTGCTGAGCAATATAAACCTAAATTCTCTGGCGATACTGTGCCTACAGCACCTATCTCAATCTGTGTCGCATTAGCTGAAAAGCTTGATACTTTAGTGGGTATTTTTGGTATTGGCCAAGCACCAAAAGGCGCAGCTGATCCATTCGCACTTCGCCGTGCTGCTATCGGTATTTTGCGTCTTTGTTTAGAGAACAATTTACCGTTAGATTTAGTTGATTTGATTGCTAAAGCAAAAGAGTTACACGGTGAAAACCTGACAAACGATAAAGTATCTGAGCAAGTACTTGAGTTCTTTATGGGCCGCTTCCGTTCTTGGTATCAAGATCAAGGTGTGAGTGTTGATGTGATTCTTGCGGTCTTAGCACGCAAACCGACTGCCCCAGCAGATTTTGAAAGTCGCATTAAAGCTGTGGCTCACTTCAGAACTTTAGAACAAGCATCAGCACTTGCTGCTGCCAATAAGCGTGTGTCTAATATCTTGGCTAAAGTTGAAGGTGAAATCCCATCTACTATTGATTCAGGGCTTTTAGTTGAAAGTGCTGAAAAAGCATTAGCAGACAAATTAGTAGCGCTACAACCTCAGCTTGCTCCTTTATTTGCTGCAGCTAACTATCAAGAAGCACTAGCTTTACTAGCAAATCTACGTGAAAGCGTTGATACCTTCTTTGAAGATGTGATGGTAATGGCTGATGATGCAGCACTTAAGAATAACCGTTTAGCACTGTTAAATAGCTTACGTGAACAATTCTTACATGCTGCGGATATTTCATTACTTCAGTAATGAATATGTCTAATAAGCACTTATAAAAAACGCGCCTTTCGGCGCGTTTTTATTGTTCATCAAGCATTAATCACGTCGAAGTTAGATCGACTTATGACTATAAACTCAGCAATTTTTGATGCAGCACTTCAAACTGCTCGGCATCTATTTTCACTTGAGACAAAAGCTGTCCCTGCGCCTCGACAGTTAATTTATTCACCTGCTTTAGCATAGAACATTCACTGACAATATTGGCTCGCCATACCGCGATTGCTAATGGATCAGTAGGCTGATGAAGTGAGTTAGCCAGTTGCGCTAATGGCTGTTCAAATTGAGCTGGTAACTGCCAATGTTTAACCAGCAATGCACTTAAGCTTAATGATTTAGTGGTCATGACTTGCTTAAACAACACTGAGCTAGGCTGTTCACCCGGTTCTGCTTGTCGAAAAGCTTCAATCATCATTTTAAAAATGGCAATTTTACCCACATCATGCAATAAACCGAGAAAAAACGCTGTGTCACCATCCTCGTCAGCAAACGCCTTCGCAAGAAAGGCAACCTGCATAGAATGGCGCCAAATTTCGGCACCAAAACGCCTGAAGTAAATAGGCTTAATATTTATCATTTCTTTCATCAAACTAGTACGTACAAACAACTGCAGCTGCTGCAAACCAATTTGAACCACAGCTTGCTGTAAGCTAGTAATCTCTTTGTCAGAACGTTTAAAGGCACTGGAATTACATAGTTTCAAAACCTCGATACTCAAAACAGGATCTTGTTCAATCATGCCGAGCAAATCTTTAGTATCAATATCTTCTTGAGCCAACTTTCTATCTAACTCAGATAGACGGCTTGGCAATTTAAGTACCTTCTCTGCAATCACTTTTGGCGAACTAAAAGCCTGCTCAATTTTAGATAGAACATTGCGCTCTAAACTATTGGCCATTGCGCCAGTGTCTTGATCGCTTACAGGAAACAATAAGCTGTAGAATAAAGCTGAAGAATCGACAGTGATTGCCATCGTTGCCGCTGGCTGATTTGTAGACTGATTTGTCACCGTTTTGCTCACCGCATGTGATGCGTTTACAGAAGCCGTTTTAGATAAAAGGCTGTTTTGCGAATTTAATGCGCTAGCAGCATTCACCTCTTTCTTAGAGCGAATATTAAATATCTTATTAAATAATGCTTTAACCACTTGTATGACCTAAGTAAAAGTAATAACCACTAAACCAAGAGTAATCCTTTACTGTGTTCTAGTATAAAGTATAGCGACCGCAAGGAATCAAGAACGTAACCACTTCACACATTTGGAAATACAAAAAGATATCTCCCAATAATGTCTAAAAGTGAACGTAACATTATATCCAAACAAACAAATTTATTTTATCCCTTTAAAGGATAATGATTTATAACCCTTTGCTTATATCATTACCTCTATGAGTCATCACAGTAAAAATAAATAATAAAAAACCGAACCATTCAATGTTGTCTCTCGTCTTTACTCTACATCTTGTTAAAACCTTACATGGAGTATCTATTTATCCGACAAGCACAAATAGAACTTTGGGTACTTGAAGCGCAAGCTGGAAATTTAAAAGCGTTTGATCAGCTCTATCAGCACTTTTATCCGCAAGTATTGTCGTTTGCATATAGAACAACCAGCAACAAAGGGCTGGCTCAGGATGCTGTTCAAGAGGCATGGCTAAAGCTTTCAACAACAATGACTAGAATAAATGATCCCGCAGCATTTAAGACTTGGTTATTTAAACTAACTCATTGGCAAGTTTTAGATATGGTCAAAAGCAATAAAAAGCATATGTATACCCCACTTGATGCAATAGGTGAGATAGCAGCAGAAACCAAAGCCGATACATCAGAGTTAGCACAAGCAATGAAGCATTTAAGCTTAATTGAGCATCAGGTTATTCATTTATTTTACTTAGAAGGCTTCAGTCTCAGTGAAATAAGTCACATTTTAAACATTGCTTCAGGCACAGTTAAATCAAGACTGTTTCGAGCCAGAGCAGCGTTAAAACAAGTATTAGATAAGGATTAATTATGAGTTTAGATGACAAAATACGTGAACAGCTTGAGCATGAAAATGAGTTATTAAAAGCCCAAATAAATCGAGACCCCAATTTGTGGAGTATGCTGGCAAGTGCCTATCAAGGTAGGCTAGGTGGCTGGATGATCATATCGACTATTGTTGCATTTGGTCTTTCTGCTCTGATGTTGTGGTGTGGCTATGAATTCTTTTTTGTAGAGTCATCAATGGCAACTAAACTGCAATGGGGAGTGGGCCTACTACTGAGTAGTATGATGCAGATAGCAATAAAAATGTGGACCTTTAATGAGATGAACCGCAGTGCAACCCAAAGAGAGATTAAAAAACTAGAAATTGCGATTCAGACATTGAGTCAGCAAATCACAGAAAAGCAGAAATAGGTTTTGTGCATGTGGTTGTGGTTGTGTATTGGGTAAATGTATTGGGATAGGCATGCTTGAGTGTGACACTGAGATGTAGGCACAAAAAAGGGAAAGCAAAGCTTTCCCTTTTAATTTAAGACTTAACGAGTAATTGTTACACGTCCAAGTTAGCTACGTTCAATGCGTTAGTTTCAATAAAGTCACGACGTGGCTCTACTTGATCACCCATTAACGTTGTAAATAGTTGATCAGCACCTACAGCATCTTCAATCGTCACACGCAACATACGACGTGTTTCAGGATCCATTGTAGTTTCCCACAATTGCTCAGGGTTCATCTCACCCAATCCTTTATAACGTTGGATATAAAGACCACGTTTAGCTTCGCTCATCGTCCATTCAAGCGCTTCTAAGAAAGTTTCTACTTCCTTCATACGCTCACCACGTTTGATGTAACCGCCTTCTTCAATCATACCGTCTAACGCTCTACCTAGCTTAGCAATAAGCGAGTAGTCGTTTGACTGGAAGAAGTCATAGCTGAACAAGTAATTCGTATCAATACCGTGCTTACGAATTGTTAAGCTAGGTAGATAAGCTTTACGCTCTGGATCTAATACCGGCTCAATGCTGTAAATCACACCATCAGACTCAAGTTCAATTAAGTCTGCCACGAATGCATCACACCACTGCTTCATTTGACCTTCATCAGATAGCATTTCATTGCTCACACCTGGATGATGGATCATACGATTAGTAATAGACTCAGGGTAACGTTTAGCTAAACGATCAATGATTGCTTCAACTTCACGATATTGGCTCACTAAACGTTCTAAAGGTTCACCAGTCATACCTGGAGCGCCTTGAGTCGGATAAATATGAGTGCCATCTAACGCTTGAGTAGTTAAGTATTCAGTTAACGCCGGCTCATCTTTTAGATACTGCTCTTGCTTACCTTTTTTAACTTTAAACAAAGGAGGCTGTGCAATATAGATAAAGCCACGCTCAATTAGCTCAGGCATTTGACGGAAGAAGAAGGTCAATAGCAAGGTACGAATGTGCGAGCCATCGACGTCGGCATCGGTCATGATGATGATGTTATGATAACGGGTTTTCTCTGGGTCGTAATCTTCACGGCCGATACCACAACCTAGTGCAGTAATTAACGTTGCCACTTCTTGCGAAGATAACATTTTATCAAAACGTGCTTTCTCAACGTTTAAGATTTTACCTTTAAGCGGAAGAATCGCTTGGTTTTTACGGTTACGTCCCTGCTTGGCTGATCCGCCAGCAGAGTCCCCTTCCACTATGTAGATTTCAGAAAGACCAGGGTCTTTCTCTTGGCAATCTGCAAGTTTACCTGGCAAACCACCTAAATCGAGTGCGCCTTTACGACGTGTCATTTCACGAGCTTTACGCGCTGCTTCACGAGCACGAGCGGCATCAACAATCTTACCCACAATCAATTTTGCATCGACAGGGTTTTCTAATAGGTAATCATTTAACTGCTCACCCATTGTTTGTTCTACAGCGCCTTTCACTTCACTTGAAACCAATTTATCTTTGGTTTGTGAACTGAACTTTGGATCTGGTACTTTTACAGAAACAACCGCGGTCAAACCTTCACGAGCATCATCACCCGTTGCGTTGGTTTTGCCTTTCTTATTGAAGCCTTCACGCTCCATGTAGTTATTTAAGTTACGTGTTAATGCACCACGGAAACCCGCTAAGTGAGTACCACCATCACGTTGTGGAATGTTATTGGTAAAACAGAAAATGCTTTCTTGATAACCATCATTCCACTGCATTGCGACTTCAACGGTAATGCCATCTTCACGTTCTTGAGTAAAGTGGAATACGTCTTTGTTGATTGGCGTCTTGTTACGGTTCAAGTAATCTACGAATGCGCTAATACCGCCGTCGTATTTAAAGAATTCATTACGCTCATCACGTTCGTCAACAAGGCGGATACCCACACCTGAGTTCAAGAATGATAATTCACGTACACGTTTGGCAAGAATATCAAAATGGAACAAGGTATCTGAGAAGGTTTCAGCACTTGGCCAAAAACGGATATGAGTCCCAGTCTTTTCAGTATCACCAACTGGTGCGATAGGCGCATCTGGAACACCCATAGTGTAGAACTGTTCATAAATATGACCATCACGACGAATGATCATTTGCAGTTTTTCAGATAATGCGTTTACTACCGAAACACCTACACCGTGCAAACCACCAGAAACTTTGTATGAGTTATCATCGAACTTACCACCAGCATGAAGTACGGTCATAATCACTTCTGCAGCTGAAACCCCTTCTTCTTCATGGATTGCAACTGGAACACCACGGCCATCATCTGTAACAGATACAGAACCATCAGCATGAATGGTGATAGTAATGTCATTACAGTGACCCGCTAAGGCTTCATCGATAGAGTTATCGACCACTTCGAATACCATGTGATGAAGACCCGTACCATCATCTGTATCGCCGATGTACATCCCTGGTCTCTTACGAACTGCATCAAGGCCTTTTAAAACCTTAATACTCGAAGAATCATAACTATTCTCTGACATATTTCTCTCTCGTTTTTATTCAACTACCGTGACTTGCCCGTGTTCCACATGAAACATTTTACTTGGCGGGCTTGCCAGCGAATCGACTATTGCAACAGGATCAATCGCTGTGACAAAAATTTGTGCACCGGTTTCGGTTAACTGTTTTAGCAATAGCTGCCTATGTTGTGCATCCAACTCAGATGGAAGATCATCCACAAGGTAAATACTATGCTTGTTCTGTTGTTCTTGAAGCAATTTGCCTTGTGCAATACGCAGTGCACAGACTAATAATTTTAACTGTCCTCGGGATAACGCATCTTGCACGGGTAGGTTGCCAACACGTAATCGCAAATCTGCTTTGTGTGGTCCACTACCTGTATTACCCGATGATAAATCTCGGTGATATTGAGTTTCGAGTAACTCGGAAAAATCCGTTTTGCTATCCCAGCCACGAGTAAAGGAAACTTTAATATCAACTCGTGGTAAAAACTCTTCGATTATACCCTTAAGTAGCTCATTTAACGAGTCTACATAGTGATTTCGTATCGAAGTAACTTGTTCAGCATACCGCACCAATTCCTTATCCCAAAATTGAATTGAGGCATAAGAAGATCCGTCTCTAAGCAGCTGATTTCTTTGCTTTAAAATTCTTCTCGTATTTACCCATGCTTGATAAAAATTAACGTCAGCATGAAAAGCGCCCCAATCAATGAATTGACGGCGGGCTTTTGGACCTTCAAATAGCAAAGAAAAACTTTCAGGGGTGATAACTTGAATAGGTAACGTTTCAGCTAAAACAGATAATCGCTTCACTTTATCGCCATTCATTTTGACATCAATGTCGCCATTTCTAAAACGTCTTAGGCCTAATTTCGCTTCACCCGACTCCATTTCGAGTTCGGCAAATAACGTTAGGCTGTCTTGCTCAATATTAATCACCCTTTGCGATAAGTGACTTCGAAAAGAACGCCCCATTCCCAAAAAATATATCGCTTCTAATATACTGGTTTTTCCACTGCCATTTTCACCATAAATCAAGTTTAAACCTGACGCTGGTGTTAATGACGCCGAAAGGATATTACGAAACTGGGCGATATTAAGATGGGTTAAACTCATGAGTGGTAATTTCTCAAACCTATCAACAAAGACATAAAACTAAAAAAGGTGCCTTAATGTAGCACCTTCTTGGGATAAAAACGTTTCGGTAATCTATTTAGATCAATAGAAACTATAAACGCATAGGCATCACGACATACATTGAATCTTCTTCGGCGTGGTTTTCTATTAACGCACTCGAGTTTCCATCAATAAGCGTGATTCTGACGTCGTCACTGGCTAAGTTATTCAATACATCTAGCAAATAGCTTACGTTGAAGCCAATTTCTAAATTTTCAGCGTTATATTCAACATCGATAATTTCTTCAGCTTCTTCCTGCTCAGGGTTGTTGGCAGTAATGCGCAATAAACCAGGTTCAAGCTGAATACGCACCCCACGGAACTTCTCATTAGATAAAATAGAAGCTCGTGTTAATGCTTGTTTTAAGTGGTTTCGACTAGCAACGACAATCTTATCACCGCCTTTTGGTAATACACGGCGATAATCAGGGAAGCGTCCATCAACTAACTTACTGGTAAATACCGCATTGTCAGTGGTCGCACGTATAGCACTATCACCAATGGCAATATTAATTTCTTTGTCTTCACTTTCTAGCAAACGTGACATTTCCACCACACCTTTACGCGGCACAATGACTTGTTTTTCAGGTAGTGCAATACCAATGTCACGATGACTTAATGCTAAACGGTGTCCGTCAGTCGCAATCGCTTTTAATGAAGTACCAGAGGTTTCAAATAACAAACCATTCAGGTAATAACGCACATCTTGGTTAGCCATTGAAAATTGAGTTGAATCAATAATCGACTTAAGCGTGCCTTGTTTGAGGCTAAATTCTATTTCAGCTTGGAATGCTTCAACATTCGGGTAATCGGATGCTGGTAAGGTTGCTAAAGAAAATCGGCTTCGGCCTGAGCGCAATAACCATTTGTTTTCTTGTTGCTCAATCTTGATTTCGACTTGTTCTGGAAGTGACTTAACAATGTCTAATAGCTTTTTAGCAGGAACAGTCGTACTACCCACTTCAACTTCACCTTGAATAGGAGCTTGACCAACAAGCTCAACCTCTAAATCCGTACCTGTAAGCTTAAGTGAGTCTTCACTAACTTCGATTAGCAAGTTGGATAAAATAGGTAAATTGTGACGTCTTTCTACTGCGCCACACACTAATTGAAGTGGTTTTAATAGGGCATCCCTATCAATTGAAAATTTCATTCGACTCAATTTCCTGATATTAAGAAGATAATGTACGTATCAAGTTAGCATAATCTTCTTTAATGTCATGACTTTCTTCACGCAATTGGGCAATTTTTCTGCATGCGTGTAATACGGTAGTATGATCACGACCCCCAAAGGCATCCCCAATTTCAGGTAAGCTTTGGTTTGTTAGTTCTTTTGATAATGCCATCGCGACTTGACGAGGTCTCGCAACACTGCGAGAACGACGCTTAGATAACATATCAGCCATTTTAATTTTGTAGTATTCAGCAACCGTCTTTTGAATATTATCAATGGTCACTAATTTTTCTTGCAGTGCTAATAAATCACGTAATGCTTCACGGACAAAATCAATTGTGATGGGTCTGCCGGTAAAGTTAGCGTTGGCAATCACGCGGTTTAATGCGCCTTCCAATTCACGAACATTAGAACGTAAACGCTTAGCAATAAAGAAAGCCACTTCATCAGGAAGGTTAATACCACTCTCTTCTGCTTTACGCATTAAGATTGCCACACGGGTTTCCAGTTCTGGAGGCTCAATCGCCACCGTTAAACCCCAACCAAAACGTGATTTTAAACGATCTTCTACCCCATCAATTTCTTTAGGGTACTTATCAGATGTCAGGATGATCTGATGATTACCTTCTAATAGTGCATTGAAGGTATGAAAGAATTCTTCTTGTGAACGATCTTTATTGGCAAAGAATTGAATGTCATCAATAAAGAGTGCATCTACACTACGGTAATAACGTTTGAAGTCTTCAATTGCATTATTTTGCAATGCTTTAACCATATCCTGAACAAAACGCTCAGAATGCATATAAACCACTTTAGCATTGGGATTATTTTTAATAATGCCATTACCCACAGCATGTAATAAATGGGTTTTACCTAAACCGGTGCCGCCATATAAGAATAATGGGTTGTATGCACCACCTGGGTTTTCTGCTACTTGCAGTGCCGCCGCTTTACCTAATTGGTTTGATTTACCTTCAACAAAATTATCAAACTGGTAAGTTGGGTTGATGTTACTGCGATGGTTCGCATGTTCAACTGGCTCTGCTTGCGTATTAAATGCAGTGCTAACACGTGGCTTAGCTTGAGTGCTTTGCGGTTGTCTTACCTCTGCCTTTACAGGTGCAGGTGTTCTGACCGCTGACGGACGGCTACCAATATCAAAGCGCAGCTTAGGGGCATTTCCACCTAACTGTTCGGTAAAAAATTGATTGATGATATTGATGTACTTATCTCGAACCCAATCGAGTACAAAACGATTAGGTGCATAAAGTACCAAAGTATCGCCATCCATTTCAGCCTGTAACGGACGGATCCACATACTGAATTGCTGCGCAGAAAGTTCGTCTTGCAGCCTGCCGATACATTGTTGCCAAAGTGAAACCGCCACTTAAAATTCCTTAATATCGTTTGTTGAAGGAGGGGTATTCTATCGTTAGATCTCAATGATCGCTATCGATAAAAAAATATTTATCCCCAGCCTGATCATTGTATGTGGATATCTGTGATCTTTAAAGATCAAAAACGATCCAATTAATCGTATTTGTTCGCAGTTCCTGCTTTATTAACCGATCACTCTTGATCTATAATAGCCGCAGTTTGATCTCGTAAAACTGCCTTTGATCCACTACATGTAGTGTTGATTCACAGAGTTATCCACATCCTGTGGTGCATTTTTGGCGTTTAACGAAAAACTAATTAGGTAAAAATTGTTCATATAGCTACTTTCCTTGTTGACGGTAGTGATTAAAGTGATTACAATTCGGCCTCTTTTTTGCCCTTACCTCTTATTTTAAGAATGTAAGGTTTATTAACTACTAAATATACGGATTGCCAAAATGAGTAAACGTACTTTTCAACCAAGCAACCTGAAGCGTAAGCGTTCTCACGGCTTCCGCGCACGTATGGCCACTGTAGGCGGCCGTAAAGTGATTGCACGTCGTCGTGCAAAAGGTCGCGCTCGTTTATCTGCTTAATCGGTAGATATTCATAGTGACTAGCTATGCTTTTACGCGGGAGTTACGTTTGTTAACTCCCGCGCAATTTAAATCTGTATTTTCAAATCCCATCAAAGCATCTTCTGCTGAAATAACTCTGCTCGCTATACCTAATTCAGAACAACATCCTCGTATTGGGTTAACAGTTGCTAAACGTTTTGTTAAAAATGCCAGCGACCGTAATCGTATTAAGCGAATAATCAGAACAAATTTCCGTTTAAGTCAGCATGACATCCCAAATCTTGATATTGTAGTCTTGGTTCGAAATGGCGTGGTCGATATGGAAAATGCAGAACTACATAAATTAACAGAGAAGTTATGGCGCAAGCTCAGTCGCCGTTACAATGGCTAGCCACCAAGGCTATTCGTGGTTATCAACTTCTTATCAGCCCCATGCTGGGACCTCGCTGTAGATTCAACCCAACGTGCTCTTATTATGCAATTGATGCAATAAAAACGCATGGAACTGCGAAAGGTTGTTGGCTTGCAGCGAAACGCATACTAAAATGTCACCCTTTACATCCCGGCGGAAGTGATCCCGTCCCCCCTAAAAACGACAGGTGTAACAAATAGGCTATGGAATCTCAACGCAATTTAATGCTTATCGCACTACTGTTTGTCAGTTTTTTACTTTGGCAAGCATGGCAAGACGATAAAGCACCACAACCGACAGCAACACAATCGGTTGTTCAAACGAATAACGTACCTTCGTCAAACATTGGCGATGTACCCGATGCTGATTCAAGCATGCCTGTTCAATTACCGGCGACGCAAAACCTCATTTCAGTTAAAACTGATCAGCTAGATATCAAAATCGACCCTGTCGGTGGTGATATTGTTTA
Organism: Shewanella sp. 10N.286.52.E4; assembly: GCF_041468785.1. Lineage (NCBI taxonomy): Bacteria > Pseudomonadati > Pseudomonadota > Gammaproteobacteria > Alteromonadales > Shewanellaceae > Shewanella > Shewanella sp. 10N.286.52.E4. The sequence goes on along the minus strand of NZ_JBFRJJ010000047.1, from coordinate 45,025 downwards.
CGCAGCGCTGGTTGACCATAAAGTTGAAATCGACAGTGATGACTCATTTGTTCTATTAGAGCAAAACGGTACATTCAACTATATTTCTCAAAGTGGTTTAATCGGTCGTGATGGTATTGATAGCAGTACTCATGGACGTGCGCATTTTTCTGCTGAATCAGAAGAATATGAATTAGCCGCTGGCAAAGACTCTTTATCTGTACCATTAAGCTATGTAGATGCAAATGGCGCAAGTTACACCAAAGTATTTACCTTCACTCGTGGCCAATATGATGTGACTGTTGATTACAACGTTAACAACACCACTGCAGCTCCGCTTCAAATGCAAATGTACGGTCAAATTAAACAAACCGTTCAAGCATCTGAAAGCAGCATGATGATGCCAACTTACCGTGGTGCAGCATTCTCTACTCAAAACGTGCGTTACGAAAAGTATGATTTTGAAGATATTGCTAAAAGTAACCTGAACCAACAAACACTGGGTGGTTGGGCTGCAATGCTTCAACATTACTACGTGTCAGCTTGGGTGCCACCAGCAACTGATTCAAACACTATTTTCACTAGCATGAGTGCTGGTGGACAAGCGAACATTGGTTTCCGTGGTGCTGTTCATGATATTGCTCCTGGTACACAACAAACCATCAGTGCACAGTTCTTTGTAGGTCCTAAAGACCAGAAAGCCCTTTCTTCTATTTCAGAAACCCTGAACTTAGTAGTCGATTATGGTTTCCTTTGGTGGTTAGCTATTCCAATTTACAAACTACTGATGTTCTTCCAGTCGATTGTAACTAACTGGGGTTTGGCAATTATCTTAATTACGCTTTCTGTTCGTGGTCTGTTATATCCACTGACTAAAGCGCAATACACCTCAATGGCAAAAATGCGTAACCTACAGCCAAAACTTGCTGAACTGAAAGAACGTTTCGGTGATGACCGTCAGAAGATGGGTCAAGCAATGATGGAGCTTTACAAGAAAGAGAAAGTTAACCCAATGGGTGGCTGTCTTCCTATCTTGCTGCAAATGCCAATTTTCATCGCATTATACTGGGTATTACTAGAAAGTTATGAATTGCGTCACGCACCATTCATGCTTTGGATTGACGATTTATCGGTTCAAGATCCTTACTACGTACTACCGTTACTAATGGGTGTGTCAATGTGGTTAATGCAGAAAATGCAACCAATGGCACCAACCATGGATCCTATGCAAGTTAAGATGATGCAGTGGATGCCGGTTATCTTTACTGTGTTCTTCCTATGGTTCCCATCAGGCCTAGTACTATACTGGTTAGTGGGTAACTTAGTGGCGATTACACAACAAAAGATTATTTATGCAGGTCTTGAGAAAAAAGGCTTAAAATAAGTCATAGCTCAAACTGATATAATCTTTAAAGGCGGCTATTAAGCCGCCTTTTCCTTTACTATTTTCAACAAGGTTTTCCTCAATGACAGACACTATCGTGGCACAAGCAACCGCACCAGGTCGTGGCGGCGTCGGTATCATTCGTGTATCAGGTGATAAAGCAACTGAAGTCGCGCACAGCGTTCTAGGCCACTTACCTAAAACTCGTTATGCCGATTACTGTGACTTTAAAAGTGCTTCTGGAGAAGTCATTGACCAAGGAATTGCCTTATTTTTTAAAGGACCTAATTCCTTTACTGGTGAAGATGTATTGGAACTACAAGGCCACGGCGGTCAAATCGTACTAGACATGCTGATTAAGCGTGTGATGGAAGTCGAAGGACTTCGTATTGCTAAGCCAGGTGAGTTTAGTGAACAAGCCTTTATGAACGACAAGCTTGATTTAACCCAAGCTGAAGCCATTGCCGATTTAATTGATGCCACCAGCGAACAAGCTGCTAAAAGCGCCTTAAACTCGCTCCAAGGTGAATTCTCCGATGAGGTACATCAACTCGTAGAGCAAGTCACTAACTTGCGCTTATACGTTGAAGCAGCGATTGATTTTCCCGATGAAGAAGTCGATTTCTTATCAGACGGTAAAATTGCCAACTCATTGTATAAAATCATCGATAAACTTGATTCAGTTCAAGCGAGCGCAAAACAAGGCTCGATTATCCGTGAAGGCATGAAAGTCGTTATTGCAGGCCGTCCGAATGCGGGTAAATCGAGTTTACTGAATGCATTAGCAGGTAAAGAGTCTGCCATTGTGACTGAAATAGCAGGTACGACTCGTGATGTGCTACGTGAACATATTCACCTTGATGGTATGCCACTGCATATTATCGATACTGCAGGTTTACGTGACACCGTTGATACCGTAGAAAAAATAGGTATTGAGCGAGCTTGGGATGAAATAGACACTGCAGATAGAGTGTTATTTATGGTTGATGGCACAACCACTACTGATGTTAACCCTCATGATATTTGGCCTGACTTTATCGACCGTCTACCATCAAGACTTGGCGTCACAGTTGTACGTAACAAAGCTGATTTAACCGGCGAGCCTGTTATGACCACAGATGAACATGGTTATAACGTTTACCGCATTTCTGCTAAAACAGGTTTAGGCGTTGAAGAACTTAAACAGCACCTTAAGACATTAATGGGTTACCAAAGTAACCTAGAAGGCGGCTTTATCGCCCGTCGTCGCCATTTAGAAGCATTAGACTTAGCATCAAGTCACTTACAGCTAGGTAAAGAACAGCTGGAAGTGTATTTAGCAGGGGAGTTACTGGCAGAAGAACTGCGCATGGCACAAATGGCGCTATCTGAAATTACCGGTAAATTCACCTCTGATGATCTATTGGGTAAAATCTTTAGCTCATTTTGTATTGGTAAATAAGTTCCACATTTAAAAGAGAAATTCAGTGTCTATAGCATCAAGCACATTAGCAAATACCGTCATCGTTCTCGACTTTGAAACCACAGGTTTATCACCAGATAATGGTGACCGCGCAATTGAAATTGGTGCAGTAAAGCTAGTTGATGGTGTGGTAGTTGATTCATTTCAAGAATTGATGAATCCAGGTCGCCGTGTAAATAGTTTTATTGAAAACTACACAGGTATTAGTAATCAAATGCTGCAAACAGCCGATGACTGCGAAACGGTCATGGCGCGGTTTGCTAATTTTATTGAAGACTTCAACCTTGTAGCCCATAACGCTAGCTTTGATAAGAAGTTTTTAGATGCTGAATTCGAGCGAATTAATTACCAATACTCTGGACAGTTTGCTTGTTCTTTATTGTTATCACGCAGAATTAACCAAGATGCGCCCAATCATAAATTAGGGACCTTGGTGGATTATCATCAATTACCCAATGATGGTGTATTTCACCGCGCGTTAGCCGATGCAACCATGACCGGTCACTTATGGCTTCACCAACTTGATACCATTGAGCTACACCGTCCGCATCAAGTCATAACATTCGATAATATTCAAACAATCACTCGTTTACCCAAAGCTAAAGTGATGGATTTTATCAAAAAAATATAATGACGAGTTTTTAATAAAAACACGATATCGTGAATTCAGTTTAGAATTAATGCCAGCTTGAATGTTGGCATTTTTGGGTTTTATCACTGTAATCTATTCAATAATTTGTTCAGGCACTTCTAATCCATATCGTTCAAAGTACTGATTTATCTTACCTGTGTCGCCATACTCTTTTATCAATCTAGCCACGTCAGAATACAATTTAACTGCTTTAGACTTTTTAGGTATGCTGATATACATAGGATTTTCAAAAGTATCTACAAGAGTAATTTTTTCAAACTTACCCTCAAATAACTCAACATTATGAGAAGCTGAGGTAACGGCAACATCTATACGGTTCCTTTCTAACATTCCCACCAATTGCTGTGTTTTACCCACCAGAGTTAACTCCCTACTCTCGAAAGTTGAAAATGTTGGTGAATAGAAATTACCTCGAATAGCGCCAACTCTATAATTATCGAGTTCTTTATATGATTTTATATCTACGTCTAACCTAGGAGATTTATAAAAATTCAGATTTCTTATGTAATAACCGTATGCGATTGGATATAGAAATACTTGTCTTGCTTCAGTCATAGAATGGCGAACTAATAGGTCTACCTTGCCACTTTCAGCTTCTTTAATAGAACGGATCCATGGTACATTTTCCCAGTTAATCTGATGCCCTAGCTCAATAAAGATATCAGTCATCATTTCAGGAACGACACCTTTGCATTCGCCATTTTCAAAAAATAACTCAGGAGGGTAATTGCGGCAATGTGCAGTGAATGTTTCAGCAAAGATATTCGAGGAAAAAAATCCAACAAAACAAATGATCAATATTTTCATACGCCTCCTTTTTCATCTAATACTTGCAATAAAGTCACACTTAAACAGTGTAGTTCAAACAAGCTAATTAGGAATAATATACGGAGACTTTATCAAGGCTAAGCCTGTATCGAGTGCAGAGTTTTACTCTCCACCTTACTTAACCTATGCCGCACACTGTTGCTGCGGCATGTTATTTAACCACTCTTGAAATTTAGCTATCCCAGGTAAACGCTTATCTGAATGCCCCAATAACTGCACAATGGCGTAGCAGTATTGATAATATAGCTGGACATCATTACCATCTTTATCAGCATCATCAGTGTTAATTATTGCGCCGCGTAAATAGTTAATCACTAACTCACCTCGATTAAAGCCTTCAACTTTACCTATTCTAGCAATCATCTCATTGAACCATACAAAGTAAGCATCGTAGCTTTGCTGATATGCTAACTGATAAACTTCACTTGCCTGTGATAGCACCTCAGAGTTAGGCATAACTCTTTCAATAACAAAAGTCTTATTCACTAAAGTGTCGTGTAATCGCCAACATTGATGAGCTAAAAATTGAATGAGAGGATCTTGATAATCCTGTTTATCAAGTTCAGCTTGAGCACTCCAGCGATTTAAATCATTAATAGCAACCGCGACCATTAAATCAGCCTCTGTCGGAAAGTGATTATAAATAGTCCCTTTTGAAATCTGGCTCGCTTTGACTAAATGTGAACGGCATAAATCAAAAGTTTTATGTCCTTTTAAGCATCGTTGTGACACTTCAACTAGGTATTCACCTCTTTGCTGCCAACTTCCCATGTTACATTCCTTACTTCATATCAAAATTATGTTATCAGTTCACATTCACACGATAACAAGCTTTTTACGACTTCGATATTAAGTAATACTGATACCACTATGAACATTATCAATAGCCAGTTTTTCTAAAGCCTATGTTAAAAATTGAATTACTAGAAAGCTTCATTGCGGTCGCAGAAAATGGCAATCTTTCGAAAGCAGCTGAGCAAATTTGTCGAACTCAATCAGCATTGAGTTTGCAAATAAAAAAGTTGGAAGAGAGTGTCGGCCAGCCATTATTAATACGCGATAATAAAGGGGTAACACTGACAGAGTCTGGTGTCACTTTACTCAATTACGCCTATAAAATGATGCAACTGAATTCACAAGCTTTAGATGATTTAAAAGATAGTCAAAACCGTGAAATCATCCGTCTTGGCGTGCCAACAGACTATATAAAACGTTATCTAAGTAGCTGTTTACTTGAATTTATTCGTGAATTCACTCGTATAGAATTAGTGATTGATACAGACGTGAGTGGCAACCTTTACAAACGCCTAAAGCAAGGTGAGTTTGATGTGATAGTCGCGACACATTGGCAAACACCGGCCAACGGTGAATTACTGTTTGAGCGACGTTTTCATTGGGTTGCTGCTAAAAATGGTAATGCTCATAAACGTAGTACGATTCCAATGGCTTTATACCCAGAAAACTGCCCTATTCGTGCCCAAGTATTTGCTAACCACCAACTGACAATGCGCTCGATCAACGTATTACTTTCAACGCCCTCACCGCAAGCCTTATGTATGGCGGTTGAAAATGATCTGACTATTGCACCCGTTGCCGAATTTAGGATCAACGATAAAATGCAGATATTAGATCCCGTTGAGCACGGACTGCCTATATTGCCGGTATTCAATGAAGCGCTATACCTCAATCCAGATACTCAAACAGATGCAACCCAGCAACTGATCACTCTAATCAAGGCCAATGTTGAGAACTTAGCAGAAGTGGCTGATAGCTAATAATTCAAAACGATTAAAAAACAAAAAGCCTCTAACCAGATAGTTAGAGGCTTTCAGAAGACTTCATAAATGAATTTAAATGGGCAAATTAATAACTCACTATTTGTACTAGCTCAATCTTCTTTTGAGGCGTGACAATTAAGTATTATTTTTTGTGCTTATCATACTTAAACGTATGACAGTCACTACAAATCGGCTCTTTCGCTTTATGTTCACCATGACATTCCTGACAAGGTAACTCTTTACCGTAATGTAAGTTGTTATGTGGGTTTTGCCACTTATCCTCTTCACTACGGGCAGTTGTTTCAGCTAATTCATCCACATCATGACATTGCTGACAAGCTTGGTCTGATGGAAATTGTTTAATACCATTGTCATGACAAGCTTTACAATCTTTGCCGATAACGTCTTGATGGTAAGCTCTGATTTCTACCGCTTGTACTGTTGCACTACTTAAGCAAAGTAATCCCAATGCAAGCATCATCTTTAATGTTTTCATCAATAATTCCTCTTGTTAATTGGGTTAAGCTTTCATTGTGCTACGGGCGGCTGTCATACCCATGACCATACACTCAGGGATAGAACAACTACCTAAACGGCTCACACCATGGATACCACCACACACTTCACCTGCGGCATATAAACCCTTGATAGGGTTACCTGTAAAGCTATCTTTCACTTCAGCTTTAGTGGTAATTTGCACGCCACCTTGGCAGTAATGCACTTTTGGCCATAAACGAACCACAGTAAATGGTGCTTCAATATACTTATCTTTCGCTTTGGTCATATTCTTGCCAAATTGAGTATCTTCACCTGACTTAACATACTGGTTATATTGTTCAATTTGGGTTTTAAGTGCTTTTAATGGCACTTTGAAATGCGCAGCTAATTCTTCGACAGAATCAAACTTCCAGCCGACGTTATACTTAATGACCTTTTTAGTATTAGGATGCTTTTTAGAATCCTTATAGCTGGTAATTAAGATTGGCGGTAATGCATTGCCTTTTTCATCACGACAAGCTAACTCAGCATCAGCACGAGTTTTACGGTCGGCAATTTCATTCATGAAGCGCTGACCAGTTAAACGGTTAATCGCAATTGAATGTGGAAAGTTATAAATAGAGTAGTTAGACACATATCCAAATCCACCTTCATCAGGTGATGCCCAAGGGCCAGATTGAATATGCGCTAAATGAACTGGTACCGCGCCTAAGCGGAACATTTCATACATCCCCTCACCTGTAGCACCAGGCGCATTGGTACAACCCACTTCAGAGGTTAATGTTGGATCTTGCGCCATACGTAAATTAACGTTTTGAGCAAAGCCGCCAGTTGCCATTATCACACCGCGTTTTGCGCGGATATTAATAATTTTTCCAGGTTGGTCTTCGCCAAAGTGGTAGTTATCACGCATTTTAACGCCTACAACTTCACCTTTATCACCAATCAAGAAACCTTCAAATTTCGAGCGATTATGGGTATGAACACCCAATTCACGACACTTATGTAATAAAGGCTGAGTGATACCCGCGCCACAACTCACAGTTGTTTGGTAAGTACGCGCCACCGAATGACCACCAAGTTGCTGTAAATATGGATGGTATTCAGACCCCGCATCAAAGGTCATTTGCAACGCTTCCATTGCATGTTCTGCAACATGGCGTAATAAAGCTTCATCAGCGATACCACGTCCAGCAGCCATTTGATCAGCAACCATGCGCTCTACTGAGTCATTCACGCCTTCTTTAGATTGCATTGGCGTACCAGGGGCAGCAAACAAGCCACCATTAATCGCCGAATTACCACCAAAATAAGACATTTTCTCGAAAATATGGACATCTTTAGCGCCTAGTTTAGTCGCTTCAATTGCGGCGGCTAATCCTGCGAAACCCGAACCAATAATGACAATTTCAATTTCCTTGTCCCACTTAACACCGTCTGCCTTTTCAGAAACAGCCATCGCAGGGGCTACCATTGCAGCCCCAGCTGCTACACCTAGTCCAGCAATAAATTTACGGCGTCCTAACAGATCTACATTACTCATAGGTCATCACCCTTTGTTTAAATTGACCCTTTCATCATAAAGATGGAATCAATTCCAAAAAGGGAATTAGGCAGCAGTTAGCTATATCTAAAGGAGTAGATATTCAAAAATGAAATATAGCGCATAATTTAATCAAATATGGATGTGAGTTACCGATTTGGAACCTATTCCAAATCGGTAACTCACAATAAAATCGAGGGAAATAACAAGTAAATTACTGCTGAGTAAGAGAAAATGTCAATTTATCTACTAACAACCTTACTTTAGGAGACAAATGACGGTTTTGTGGGTACAAGGCCCAAATCCCTTCTTTTTCTTGTTGAAACGGTGCCAGTAATACCGTTAACTTATTATCGTTAATAGCCTGCTGAACGTAATATCCTGGCAGTTGTACAATACCTAAGCCTTTTAATGCCGCATCAAGTAAACTAATGCCACTACTACACTGCAAGTTCCCTTGCACTTTTATACTTCTATTTTTACCTGATTCAGTAAAGTGCCAATGGGATTGTGAGCCGATTAAGCAATTATGCTGGCTCAGTTCTGATAACGAATAAGGTGCACCAAAACGGCTAATATACTCAGGCGAAGCGCAAACAAATTGTTCTCGGCTAGTTAATCGTTTAGCCATCATGCTTGAGTCTGCTAATCGGCCTAAACGAATAGCAAGATCATAGCCGCCTTCTACCAAATCTAATTGTCGATTGGTTAACTCACATATAACTTCTACATCTGGATATTGCTGCATATAGTCAGTCACAATCGGCATAATAAATTTTTCACCGTAAGTTACAGGCGCTGTCAGTTTAATCAGGCCTTGAGGCTTATTCTGTAAACTGGTTATCGCCCGCTCAGCTTCTTCAAGACCATCGATAACTTGACGGCAATGACGATAAAAAACCTGTCCTTCTTCGGTTAACGATACTTTTCGTGTCGTGCGATAAAACAGTTTGGTACTTAGTCTATTTTCAATTTGACTAATTTGACGACTGACTTGTGCTGTTGAAATCGACAAACGCTTACCCGCAGCAGTAAAGCTATCCGTTTCAGCTACTGCAACAAATTCATAAACTCCTTCCCATGGCAGCATTGTTACTCACTCGTAAAAGTTATTTGCAATTTAAGCTTATTATCAACTGACAGAAAATAAATACAATAGACTTATCTTCTACACGGTATGATCTACACTGTGTAGATCCACATTTTTATCGTCACGCTAAAAGGACAAACACAATGTCAGCACAATATATAAAATCTAAAGCCGCTGTTGCATGGGGAGTGGGACAACCATTATCAATTGAAGAAGTGGATGTCATGTATCCAAAAGCTGGTGAAGTTATGGTTAAGATTATTGCTTCTGGTGTTTGTCATACCGATGCTTTCACCTTGTCAGGCGATGATCCAGAAGGTATTTTCCCGGTCATTTTAGGTCACGAAGGTGGCGGTATTGTGGAAATGGTCGGTGAAGGCGTTACCAGTGTACAAGTAGGTGACCACGTCATTCCGCTATACACAGCCGAGTGTGGTAAATGTAAATTCTGTACTTCAGGTAAAACCAACCTATGTAGCGCTGTACGTGAAACCCAAGGCAAAGGTTTAATGCCTGATGGTACGACACGCTTTTATAAAGATGGGCAGCCAATCTTCCACTACATGGGCTGCTCAACCTTTTCAGAATATACCGTGCTTCCAGAAATTTCTTTAGCAAAAGTGAATCCAAAAGCCCCACTTGAAGAAGTGTGTTTATTAGGCTGTGGTGTAACAACAGGTATGGGCGCCGTATTTAATACCGCTAAAGTGCAAAAAGGCGACACTGTGGCCATTTTCGGCCTAGGTGGCATTGGTTTATCAGCCATTATTGGTGCCACTATGGCTGGTGCGAGTCGCATTATTGGTGTTGATTTAAACGAATCAAAATTTGAATTAGCCACTAAATTAGGTGCGACTGATTGTATTAATCCCAAAAATTATGACAAACCGATTCAGGATGTCATTGTGGAAATGACGGATGGCGGGGTAGATTTCTCGTTTGAATGTATTGGTAACGTTAATGTCATGCGCAGTGCGCTTGAGTGTTGTCATAAAGGCTGGGGCGAATCGGTTGTTATTGGTGTTGCCGGTGCAGGCCAAGAAATTTCAACCCGTCCATTCCAATTGGTCACTGGTCGAGTTTGGAAAGGGAGTGCATTTGGCGGTGTTAAAGGCCGTAGTCAATTACCCGGTATTGTTGAGCAATACTTAAATGGTGAATTTAAGCTGGATCACTTCATTACTCATACCATGGGTCTTGAAGGAATAAATGATGCCTTTGATTTAATGCATAGCGGTGAAAGCATCCGTTCAGTCATTCACTTCGATAAGTAAATATTATTGTTGTGTTGGATTAATATCATGCCCTTAACCTTATGCTAAGGGCATTTTTATCATAAGCGATCAATCAAATGACTTTAGAAAACGTCAGTAGTAATAAAATGTTCGGCGGCTGGCTAAAGCAATATCGCCACCATTCAGATACGCTAAATTGCCACATGCGCTTTGCTATTTATCTGCCGCCACAAGCCGCTTCACAAAAAGTACCCGTGCTTTATTGGCTGTCAGGACTCACTTGCACCGACGAAAACGTCATGCAAAAATCAGGGATTCAGCGTGTCGCCGCAGAATTAGGTATCGCCATCGTTGCCCCAGATACCAGTCCACGTGGTGAGAATGTCGCAGATGATGAATCTGCAGCCTATGATTTTGGATTAGGAGCAGGGTTTTACCTCAACGCTACCCAAGCCCCCTTTAATACCCACTATCAAATGTATGACTATGTGGTGAAAGAGCTACCTACATTGATTGAGCAGCACTTTCCTGTCAGTAACATGCGTAGTATTAGTGGTCACTCAATGGGCGGCCATGGCGCTATTTCGATTGGCCTTAAAAAACCTGAGCAATATCAGTCAATTTCAGCATTTAGTCCGATTTGTAACCCTATAAATTGCCCTTGGGGACAAAAGGCCTTTAATGGTTATTTAGGATCAGATCAAACCATCTGGGCTGAGTACGATAGTAGTGAATTAATGAAAAATTCAACTGTTAAACTGCCTATGCTGGTGGATCAAGGCACTGAAGATAACTTCTTAACCGAACAACTAAAGCCTGAAACCTTAGTTGATGCCGCCAAAACTCAGCAATACCCACTGACATTACGCATGCAGGAAGGTTATGATCATAGCTACTTCTTTATCAGTAGCTTTATAGAAGATCATCTTCGGTTTCATGCAAAGTACTTATTAAAGTAAGTCATTATTTCTTATGACCGAACACAAAAAGGGAGTGAATAATCACTCCCTTTTTGATCCGTTATAATGAATATATTTTAGAATTCACGACACATTTATGAATTATTTTGCGCCAATTTTGCAAAGTACTTCTTAGAAGCAGCTCTGACTTTAGGGGCTAATAAAATTGCAGAGGTCATGGTTGGAATCGCCATTAAGGCATAAGCAGCATCAATAATATTAACGATTTCTTGAATTGTGGCTGTTGCAGCAAATAAGATCGCCAGCAAGAAAAAGCACTGATATAAACGTAGTCTTTTACGGCCAAATAAAAATGCAAAACATTGCCCACCGTAAAAAGCTTGCGTGAAAATGGTACTAATACTGAAAAACACCACACAAAGGATCAGTAAATAGGGACCAACGCCAGGCATAGTCACTTCAAATGCTTGAGCTGATAAGTTCACACCTTGCGCTTCCCCGCCTTGCCAAACCCCCGATATTAAAATGATCATAGCCGTTGCGGTGCACACAATTAATGTATCAATAGCAGGGCCTAACATGGCTACTAAGCCTTCTTTAACTGGTTCATTAGTTTTGGCACTCCCGTGAGCCATTACCTCTGTACCAATACCCGCCTCATTAGAAAAAGCTGCTCTGCGGATCCCAATCAACATGGTACCTAATATGCCTCCTCCCACAGAATTAAGTGAGAAAGCTTCACTAATAATCAGCTCAAAATAACCGGGAATATCAGTTAAATTAGTGGCTATCACATAAAAAGCACAACCCATATAAATGAAGATCATTAATGGCACCACTTTAGATGCCACCGATGCTATACGTTTGATCCCACCTAAAATGACGCTTGCGACAATCAACATCACTACAATACCAAGGGAAAGATCGACCCAAAAAGTTGATTCACCAGCTGGAAAATGTCCCGGTTTCACGATTAGCCATTCACGAATGATCTGCACTAATTGATTGGCATTAAATAATGGAAAGTTGCCCACTAAGCCTACAACACAGAAAAATACCGCTAAAAAGTGCCATTTCTTAGACAGTCCTTGGGTGATAATGTACATAGGTCCACCTTGTACATCACCATTTTCATCTTTACCGCGATACATAATAGCCAAGGTACAAGTAAAGAATTTCGTCGCCATCCCCACAATCGCACTGATCCACATCCAAAAAATAGCACCTGGTCCACCCACCATTATAGCTACGGCGACACTACCAATATTGCCCATTCCCACAGTGCCTGCCATCGCACTGGATAACGCACCAGCATGTGTAATATGGCCTTTAGCCCCTTTTTCAGGGTATTTCCCTCTGACTATATTGATGGCATGACCAATATAACGAAATGGGATAAACCTAGAATAAATAAGAAAAAAAAGACCACCACCGACTAATAGAACCAGCATGTGTGGCCCCCATGCTAAATCAGCAATTTCAGCCGTAATAGAAACAAGAGACATAGATAAGTTACACATTTGTTAAAAGTTATCTTTGAAAATACGGACAAAAAGCGCTTTGTGCAATGACAAATCTGCGTAAACTATGCTTAAAACTATGGTTAATCGTAGCCAAAAATAAGGTGTTCAAATGGCAAAAGTAGAGATATTAGTCGGTACAACGCAAGGCGGAACCGAGTACGTAGCAGATGATATGGCGGCTCAATTGACCGATATAGGCCACCAAACTCAAATACATTTAAGCCCAAATCTAACTGATTTAGACCCAGATTCACTGTGGTTAATTGTCTGTTCAACACATGGAGCTGGCGATCTTCCAGACAATATTGAGCCCTTTTATCGGCAATTATTTGGTAATAATGGCGATCTTAAGTCGTTAAAATATGCTTTATGTGCCATTGGTGATTCAAGTTACGATACTTTTTGCCAAGGACCTGAAAAAATAATTTCTGAGCTAGATCGTTTAGATGCAAAGCCAATTGTGAATAAGATCCAAATTGATGTACAAAGGGATCCTGTGCCTGAAGATGCTGCTTTAGCTTGGTTATCTGAGTGGCAAGCAAGTATTTAATCAATCAACTTAGTTAATATCTTCATTTATACTCACAATATCATCCAATCTTATCCACAATAAGTTAATTTAGAAGATAACTATGTGGATAAGCTATTATTTTATCCGATCATAACTTTGTATTGATCTACACCCGATCTTGTTAATGATCCCCCCTGTGGATAACTAGGCGATCTATCCCCAAGTTATATTGAAATAGATCGCAGCTAGATCACAGGATCGTTTTGTCGTTACCTAATGATTATAAACAAAAAATAAGGTTTTCCACAGAAAAGGGCGATCCTAATAGTAATAGTAATAAAAAGATCTATTTAAAGATCTTAAGATCTATTAAGTGAAGCGTGTCTGATCAAAATGAGAAAATTGATCATTCCCGAAAGGCAAAGCAAGTGCTAAAATACTCGGCTGAAACAGTCTTTCGATTTAAATTCTGATTTAACTGTAAATTAGAAAAATTACTTTTATCCAAGGTTACAAAATGCATTTTCATGAACGGTTTGATGTAATTGTTGTTGGTGGTGGTCATGCCGGAACGGAAGCGGCACTTGCAGCAGCAAGAATGGGATCAAAAACCCTCTTACTGACTCACAATATCGATACCCTCGGACAAATGTCTTGTAACCCAGCCATAGGCGGAATTGGTAAAGGTCATTTAGTTAAAGAAATTGACGCTTTAGGTGGAGCAATGGCAACAGCCACTGATTTCGCTGGTATTCAATTTAGAACCTTAAATTCAAGCAAAGGCCCAGCAGTAAGAGCCACTCGTGCACAAGCTGATAGAGCGCTTTATCGTCAAAAGATCCAACAAATTCTTCAACACCAACCAAACTTACGTATTTTCCAACAAGCCGTAGATGACTTAGTTGTTGAAAATAATAAAGTTATTGGTGTAGTTACTCAAATGGGCTTAGCATTTGAGTCTCCAAGTGTTGTACTGACAACAGGCACTTTTTTAAGCGGGAAAATCCATATTGGATTAGAAAACTACAGCGGCGGACGTGCTGGCGATCCACCAGCTATCGCATTAGCAAACCGTTTAAAAGAATTACCTATTCGTGTAGGACGTCTTAAAACAGGCACACCACCAAGAATCGATGCAAACAGCATTGATTTTGACAAGATGCAAGAGCAAAAAGGTGACACGCCATTGCCGGTAATGTCGTTTATCGGTGATGTAAGCCAACACCCGCAGCAAGTCTCTTGTTATATCACTCATACCAATGAAAAAACACACGATATTATTCGTAGAGGACTTGATCGCAGTCCAATGTATTCAGGGGTTATTGAAGGCATTGGCCCAAGATACTGCCCATCGATTGAAGATAAAATTAATCGTTTTGCTGACAAGACTTCGCATCAAATATTTATTGAACCTGAAGGTTTAACGACTAATGAGATCTACCCAAACGGGATCTCAACCAGTTTACCATTTGATGTTCAGCTAAATTTAGTCCGATCAATTCAAGGTATGGAAAATGCTGAGATCATTCGACCAGGTTATGCCATTGAATATGATTATTTTGATCCACGAGATCTGAAGAATTCATTAGAAACCAAAAATATTGATGGTTTGTTCTTTGCTGGACAAATCAATGGTACAACCGGCTATGAAGAAGCCGGTGCACAGGGCTTACTTGCTGGTATGAATGCTTCATTACAAGTTCAAGGCAAAGAAGCTTGGTGTCCAAGACGTGATCAAGCTTATATTGGTGTTTTAGTTGATGATCTATCAACTTTAGGGACAAAAGAGCCTTACCGCATGTTCACTAGCCGTGCGGAGTATCGATTATTACTGCGAGAAGACAATGCTGATTTACGTTTGACTGAAAAAGGTCGCGAACTTGGCCTTGTTGATGATGAACGTTGGCAGAAATTTAATGAGAAAAGAGAATCGATTGAAACTGAATTACAGCGTTTACGCAGTAATTGGGTTCATAACAATTCACCTTTGTTAGATGTATTAAATCCTGAATTAAATACGCCTATTTCACGTGAAGCTTCGTTTGAAGATTTATTGCGCCGTCCAGAAATGGATTACCAAAAGCTCATGAGCTTAGAAGGTTTTGGCCCAGCGATTGAAGATCCACGCGCTGCAGAACAAGTTCAAATTCAAGTAAAATATTCGGGCTATATCCAAAGACAGCAAGGTGAAATCGATAAAGCCATTCGTCATGAAACCACTAGTTTACCGTTAGATCTTGATTATCAAGAAGTAGCAGGCTTATCTAATGAAGTCATCGCTAAGATGAATGAGCATAAGCCAGAAACCATTGGCCAAGCTTCTCGAATCTCTGGAATGACGCCAGCTGCGATTTCAATTTTACTTGTTCACTTAAAAAAACGCGGTTTATTGCGTAAAAGCGCCTAAATAGCAGTAAAAAGTTGTGTTTTAACTAATAAGGGAAGCTTTGAGGCTTCCCTTAGTCATTTCTGCCATTCATAATACCCGATGATTTATGATTCCCTTTGATTTTGAGGTCACTTAGCGTGCTAGCCGATCAACTTAAAACTTATCTAGCTGAAACCAATATTTCAGCGACTGAAACTCAACAGCAACAATTGGTTGGGTTTGTTACCATGCTAAATAAATGGAATAAAGCCTATAACCTGACATCAGTCAGAGATCCTGAACAGATGTTAATCCGTCATGTTATGGACAGTTTGGTGGTTTCTCCTTATCTTAAAGGGCAAAGGTTCATTGATGTCGGAACGGGACCAGGTTTACCAGGGATCCCATTAGCAATTTTAAATCCCGACAAAGAATTCGTATTACTGGACAGTTTAGGAAAACGGATCCGTTTTCAAAAACAGGTTCAGTTTGAATTAAAAATTAATAACATTACATCAGTTGAAAGCCGTGTTGAGGCTTATGAGCCTGAACAGAAATTTGATGGTGTGATCAGTCGTGCATTTGCGTCAATTGAAGATATGTTGACTTGGTGTCATCACTTACCAGCTGACAATGGTCAATTTTATGCGCTAAAAGGCCAATTGAGTGATGCTGAGTTAACCAGTATTCCTGCTGGGTTTGACGTGGTTGAAACAATCACGTTAACAGTACCAAGGTTAGATGAGCAAAGACATCTGTTAAAGCTAGTGAAGCAAAAATAGCACTAGCAATAGAATAAATATTATCGGACATCGTAAATATGTCCTTAGGGTGAACACGTGGGTAAAATCATTGCCGTAGCTAACCAGAAAGGTGGCGTAGGAAAAACAACAACTTGTGTTAATTTAGCAGCCTCACTTGCGGCCACAAAACGCAAAGTGCTGTTAATCGATCTTGATCCACAGGGTAATGCCACTATGGGCAGTGGTGTCGATAAGTACGAAGTTGAAAACACGGCTTACGAGTTACTTGTCGAAGAAAAGCCTTTTGCCGAAATAGTCATTAAAGATACGACGGGTAAATACGATCTTATTGCCGGTAATGGTGACGTTACTGCTGCAGAAATCAAACTCATGGAGTTTTTTGCCAGAGAAATTCGATTAAAGAATGCACTTGCAGAAGTTAAAGATGATTATGATTTCATCTTTATTGACTGTCCACCTTCATTGAACATGTTGACGGTGAACGCCATGTCTGCGGCAGACTCTGTATTGGTGCCAATGCAGTGTGAGTATTATGCCTTAGAAGGCTTAACTGCTCTGATCGATACCATTACTAAATTAGGTGCAATGGTAAATCCTACGTTAAATATCGAAGGGATTTTGCGTACTATGTACGATCCTCGAAATCGATTATCAAATGATGTATCTGATCAACTTAAACAGCATTTTGGTGAAAAAGTTTATCGCACAGTGATCCCACGAAATATTCGTTTAGCTGAAGCGCCGAGTTTTGGTGCGCCAGCAATGTATTACGACAAGTCCAGTGCAGGTGCAAAAGCCTATTTAGCTTTAGCCGGAGAAATTATTCGCCGCGCTGAGCAACAAACAGAATCTAAGTAAGCGTAAGGGAATAAAATGACGTTAAAAAAACGCGGTTTAGGTAAAGGCTTAGATGCTTTGTTAAGCAACAGCAACGCTGCGAGCCGAAAAACTGAACAGACTCAAACAGAAGCAAAAGTAACCCAATCGCCACAGGAAGATGGCTTACTGATGCTCGATTTAGATTTACTGCAGTCTGGTAAGTATCAACCGCGTAAAGATATGTCACCTGAAGCGTTAGAAGAGTTAGCAGAGTCAATTAAGTCACAAGGGGTGATTCAACCTATTGTGGTGCGTAAAGTTGATGCTGAAAAGTATGAAATTATTGCTGGTGAACGTCGTTGGCGCGCATCACAAATTGCTCAACTAGACAAAGTCCCTTGTATTGTTAAGCAGGTACCTGATGAGTCAGCGGTTGCTATTGCGTTAATTGAAAATATTCAACGTGAAGACCTAAATGCAATGGAAGAAGCGATTGCATTACAACGTTTACTCGAAGAGTTTGAATTAACTCACCAGCAAACTGCCGATGCGGTCGGTAAATCTAGAGCAAGTGTGTCTAACTTATTACGTTTAAATAGTTTAAATGAACCTGTGAAGCGTTTATTAGAGTATGGCGATATTGACATGGGTCATGCTCGCGCACTGCTAGCAATTGAAGGTGAAGAGCAAACTAATTTAGCTCGATTGGTCGCTTCTAAAGAAATGACAGTTCGAGAAACTGAACGATTAGTTAATAAAGCCCTAAATCCTGCTAAAGAAGCTGAAAAACCAACTAAAGATCATGATGTAACCCGCTTGGAGCAACAGTTAATTGAAAAACTAGGTGCTAAAGTGGCTATTAATCATGGCACTAAAGGCAAGGGTAAAATTGTAATAAACTACCAAGATCTTGCTGAATTAGATGGAATACTTAGCAAAATTCACTAAATCCCTCAACAAAGTCATTTCAATAGTAACTTTGTAACAAGGCGTAATTTTGAGTTTTTAGAAATATAAAGCCAAATCACGCCTAATATCACTGTTTAACCTCTCATCAAAGTTGCAAACAAGGTGTGAAAAGGTATACTTTGCATGCTTTTTTTCCTGTCTGAGTCGTTAATGATCACATTAATGGCCTAGTGGAAAAATAAGTACTAATGCGGAGATTCAAAATTGAGTAAGGTTTTAGCGCGTCGTGGCCGGTGGTCAGCCTATCGAATAGTGTTGTTACAGGCGGCGGTAGCTGGGGGAACTTCAATTTTCTTTTTCGCTCTGTGGGGAGCTCAGTATGGCTTATCTGCTTTGGCAGGTGGTCTCATTGCTGTACTCCCTAATTTTGTATTCGCAACCCTTGCTTTCTCTCATGCGGGAGCTAAAGCGTCAGGAAAAGTCGTTTGGATGTTTTTCTTGGGGGAAGCGGTAAAGTTGCTGCTAACCATTGTGTTGTTTGCCATCGCATTTGGCATGCTAAAAACGCCATTTTTGCCGTTATTTAGCTGTTATTTGTTGGCATTACTAATACCTTGGACAGCCCCTTTATACTTCAAGCAAAATTAAGTGAGATTAATCATGGCGACAACTGGTGAAGCATTAAATGCTTCCGAGTATATCCAGCATCACCTGACTAATGCGAAAATGTGTTCTGCTGATGGCGGAATTGCTTTTAATCATGCATGTCAAGATGCCGGTTTTTGGACTTGGCACATTGACTCACTTTTGTTTTCAGTAGGTCTTGGGGTTCTATTTTTGTGGGCATTCTTCAAAGTAGGACAAAAAGCAACAACTGGCGTTCCAGGTAAATTTCAATGTTTCGTTGAAATGTGCGTGGAAGGTGTAGATAAAATCGTTAAAGACTCATTTCATGGGCGTAACGCTGTTATCGCACCATTAGGTCTGACTATCTTTGTCTGGGTTTTCCTGATGAATTTAATGGACTTAATTCCAGTTGACTTTGTACCTGAAGCCGCAAACAGATTTTTAGGTGTTCCTTACCTTAAAATTGTACCAACAACCGACTTAAACGTAACTCTAGGTCTAGCCTTGAGTGTGTTTGCGTTGATTGTTTTTTACAGTATTAAAGTAAAAGGATTTGGTGGTTTCACAAAAGAAATGACCTTACAACCTTTCAATCATTGGTCTTTGATTCCAGTAAACTTAGTATTGGAAACAGTGACTCTGATTGCGAAACCGATTTCATTATCGCTTCGTCTGTTTGGTAACCTGTATGCAGGTGAGTTGATCTTTATTCTGATAGCACTGATGCCTTGGTGGGCTCAGTTTGCACTATCAGTGCCTTGGGCTATTTTCCATATTTTGGTTATTGTGCTGCAGGCGTTTATCTTCATGATGCTTACGATTGTATATCTAAGCATGGCACATGAAGAACATTAATTTATTTAAAATTAGTTATTTATCGGAGATAAAATGGAAACTGTAATTAGCTTTACAGCAATAGCTGTTGCGATCATGATTGGCTTAGCAGCGCTAGGTACTGGTATTGGTTTTGCTATCTTAGGTGGTAAATTCTTAGAAGCTTCAGCTCGTCAACCAGAACTAGCTCCAGCATTACAAACTAAGATGTTCATCGTAGCTGGTCTACTTGATGCGATCTCAATGATTGCAGTTGGTGTTGCATTATTCTTCGTATTCGCTAACCCATTCTTAGGTCAATTAGCTGGCTAATCGCCCCCCTTAGAAGGAGTTGTCGTTATGAGTATTAACGCTACCCTGCTAGGCCAAGCGATTTCTTTTGCACTCTTCGTGTGGTTTTGCATGAAGTTTGTATGGCCGCCATTGATGAACGCTATCGAAGAACGCCAGAAGAAAATTGCCGATGGGCTAGCTGATGCAGGACGTGCTGCAAAAGATCTAGAGTTGGCTCAAGCGAAAGCTAATGAGCAACTAAAAGAAGCGAAGGCGACTGCTAATGAAATTATTGAGCAAGCTAATAAGCGTAAAGCTCAAATAGTTGAAGAAGCTAAAATTGAAGCTGATACAGAGCGTGCGAAAATCATCGCTCAAGGTCAAGCTGAAATTGAAAACGAACGTAATCGCGTTAAAGATGACTTGCGTAAGCAAGTTGCTACTCTTGCCGTAACTGGTGCAGAGAAAATTCTTCAACGTTCGATTGATCCAGAAGCTCACAGTGACATAGTTAATAAACTTGTTGCTGAAATTTAATTAAGGAATCGGAGTTATGGCTGAAATAAGCACCATTGCTCGTCCTTATGCAAAGGCAGCTTTTGATTTTGCTGTTGAACATAAAGCAATTGAAGATTGGGCAGAAATGCTGAACTTCGCGGCATTGGTAAGTGAAAACGAATCAATTAAACCGTTGCTTGGTGGTTCATTGGCTAGTGCGAAACTTGCCTCACTATTTATTGAAGTATGTGGTGAGCAGGTCAATGCACAGGGTCAAAACCTTATAAAGGTTATGGCTGAAAACGGTCGTTTAGAGATACTGCCATCAGTATCTTTACTTTTTGCTGAATATCGCAATGAGTGGGCAAAAGAAGTTGAAGCAACTGTTGTTTCAGCGACTGAGCTAAGCTCTGAGCAGCAAGAGCAAATTAGTGTTTCTCTTGAGAAACGTCTCGCACGCAAAGTTAAGCTGAATTGTAGTGTAGATGCAGCGCTTATTGGCGGTGTAATTATTAAATCAGGCGACTTAGTCATTGATGGCTCTGTTAGCGGTAATTTATCGCGCTTGTCTGATAAGCTACAATCGTAATTGGGAGTTTGAGCATGCAACTGAATTCCACTGAAATCAGCGATCTGATTAAACAGCGGATCGAGCAGTTCGACGTCGTTAGTGAAGCTCGCAACGAAGGTACAATCGTTGCAGTAAGTGACGGCATCATTCGCATTCACGGCCTTGCCGATGTAATGCAAGGTGAAATGATCGAACTGCCTGGTGGCCGTTTTGCAATCGCGTTGAACTTAGAACGTGATTCTGTCGGTGCCGTAGTAATGGGCCCTTATGCTAATTTAGCTGAAGGCGCAAAAGTTAAGACTACTGGTCGTATTCTTGAAGTACCAGTAGGTCGTGGTTTATTAGGCCGCGTTGTTAACACTCTTGGTGAGCCAATTGATGGAAAAGGACCAGTCGATAACGATGGTTACTCTCCAATCGAAGTGATTGCTCCTGGTGTTATTGAACGTCAGTCTGTAGATCAACCAATCCAAACTGGTTATAAAGCCGTTGATGCCATGATCCCAATTGGTCGTGGTCAACGTGAATTGATCATTGGTGACCGTCAGACTGGTAAAACAGCGATGGCTATCGATGCAATTATTAACCAGAAAGATTCAGGCATTAAATGTGTATACGTAGCTGTAGGGCAAAAAGCTTCTACTATCGCTAACGTTGTACGTAAGCTTGAAGAGCACGGTGCATTAGCTAACACTATCGTTGTAGTAGCAACAGCTTCTGAAGCTGCAGCATTACAATACTTAGCACCTTATTCTGGTTGTTCAATGGGTGAATACTTCCGTGACCGCGGTGAAGATTCTTTAATCGTATATGATGATCTATCTAAGCAAGCAGTTGCTTACCGCCAGATCTCTCTACTATTGAAGCGTCCACCAGGACGTGAAGCATACCCAGGTGATGTATTCTATCTACATTCTCGTTTATTAGAACGTGCTTCACGTGTAAACGAAGTCTATGTAGAGAAATTCACTAACGGTGAAGTAAAAGGTACAACCGGTTCTTTAACTGCGTTGCCTATTATTGAAACCCAAGCAGGTGATGTATCTGCATTCGTACCGACTAACGTAATTTCTATTACTGATGGTCAAATCTTCCTTGAAACTGATTTATTTAACTCAGGCTTACGTCCTGCTGTTAACCCAGGTATCTCAGTATCTCGTGTTGGTGGTGCGGCTCAGACTAAGATCATTAAGAAACTGTCTGGTGGTATTCGTACCGCGTTAGCACAGTATCGAGAGCTTGCTGCGTTCTCACAATTTGCATCTGATTTAGATGATGCAACTCGTGCTCAACTTGAGCATGGTGAGCGTGTTACCGAACTTATGAAGCAAAAGCAATATGCTCCAATGAGCATTGCTGCCCAAGCTATCTCAATCTTCGCAGCTGAAAAAGGCTACTTGAAGACTGTAGAACTAAGTAAAATCGGTAGCTTCGAAGCTGCTCTGCTTTCATTCATGAACAGCGAACATGCTGAGCTTGTTAATACTATTAATGCTTCTGGCGATTACAACGCAGACATTGAAAGTCAATTAAAAGCGGGCATGGACAAGTTCATTGAAACCCAAACCTGGTAATAATTATCGAGGTGTCTTTGGGCACCTTCGGTCCCAGATTGGAGAGTAGAAATGGCCGGCGCTAAAGAGATTAAAACCAAGATCGCGAGTGTTAAAAACACTCAAAAGATCACTTCTGCAATGGAAATGGTTGCTGCCAGCAAAATGCGCAAAGCGCAGGAACGTATGGCATCTAGCCGCCCGTATGCAGAACATATGCGTAAGGTGATCGGTCACGTAGCGCAAGGTACTCTTGAATATAAACATCCATATTTGGAAGTTCGAGATGCCAAGCGGGTTGGTTACATTGTTGTGTCAACCGACCGTGGCCTTTGTGGTGGTCTGAACGTTAACCTTTTCAAAAAGGTTGTGTCAGACGTGAAAAACTGGAAAGACCAAGGGGCAGATGTTGAATTTTGTCCTATTGGTGCACGTAGTGT
Organism: Shewanella sp. 10N.286.52.E4; assembly: GCF_041468785.1. NCBI lineage: Bacteria > Pseudomonadati > Pseudomonadota > Gammaproteobacteria > Alteromonadales > Shewanellaceae > Shewanella > Shewanella sp. 10N.286.52.E4. Next base: position 21,966 of record NZ_JBFRJJ010000047.1, on the reverse strand, counting down.
TCAGTTTTTCAAAAGCTTTGGTGGAGATGTTTCTGCCCATGCCTCAGGTTTAGGCGATGCGCCTAAGTTAGCCGATTTAATCGGTACCGTGAGAGTTATGCTACAAGCTTACAACGAAGGTAAACTGGATCGTCTGTTTATTGTGTTTAACAAATTCGTTAATACAATGACTCAGACTCCTGTGATCGAGCAGCTGCTACCTTTGCCTAAATCGGAAGAAGAAGTAGCTAAGTACCCTTGGGATTATATTTACGAGCCAGATCCAAAAGAAATTTTGGAAGTATTATTGACTCGTTATGTGGAGTCTCAAGTTTACCAAGGTGTTGTCGAAAATATTGCGTCTGAACAAGCTGCCCGTATGGTAGCGATGAAGGCCGCAACAGACAACGCAGGCGATTTGATCAGCGATTTGCAGTTAGTTTACAACAAGGCACGACAAGCCGCGATTACGCAGGAATTGTCGGAGATTGTTTCAGGCGCTGCAGCGGTTTAGGTTAGGTAACGAAATCAAGTTTAGAGGATTAATCATGAGCACAGGTACTGTTGTCCAAGTAATTGGCGCGGTTGTGGACGTAGAGTTTCCACAAGATTCTGTACCTCAGGTATATGACGCTCTGAAGATCACAGGTGAAGGAACTTGTAATGGTTTGGTGCTGGAAGTTCAGCAGCAACTAGGTGGTGGTGTTGTTCGTGCCATCGCTATGGGTTCTTCTGATGGTCTGCGTCGTGGTCTAGAGGTAGTAAACTCGGGTTCACCAATTTCTGTTCCGGTTGGGGTTGCAACCCTTGGCCGTATCATGAACGTATTGGGTGAGCCTATCGATGAATGTGGCGACATTGGTGAAGAAGAGCGTTATGAAATTCACCGTGAAGCTCCTTCATACGAAGATCAGTCAAGCTCAACAGAACTTTTAGAGACTGGTATCAAGGTTATTGACCTTGTATGTCCATTCGCTAAAGGTGGTAAAGTTGGTTTGTTTGGTGGTGCTGGTGTTGGTAAAACCGTCAACATGATGGAATTAATTAACAACATCGCAAAAGCACACTCGGGTCTTTCTGTATTCGCTGGTGTTGGTGAGCGTACTCGTGAGGGTAACGACTTCTACTACGAAATGAAAGATTCTGGTGTTCTCGACAAAGTAGCCATGGTATATGGTCAAATGAACGAGCCTCCAGGAAACCGTTTACGCGTAGCATTGTCAGGTTTGACAATGGCTGAAAAATTCCGTGACGAAGGTCGTGACGTACTGTTATTCGTTGATAACATCTACCGTTACACCTTGGCCGGTACTGAAGTATCTGCACTTTTAGGCCGTATGCCTTCTGCAGTAGGTTACCAACCAACATTAGCTGAAGAAATGGGTGTTCTACAAGAACGTATTACTTCAACTAAGTCTGGTTCTATTACCTCTGTACAAGCGGTATATGTACCTGCGGATGACTTAACCGATCCGTCACCAGCAACAACCTTCGCTCACTTAGATGCGACTGTTGTACTGTCTCGTAACATTGCTTCGCTAGGTATTTACCCAGCGGTTGACCCACTGGATTCGACTTCACGTCAATTAGATCCATTAGTAGTTGGTCAAGAGCATTACGATGTAGCAAGCGGCGTACAAACTGTACTTCAACGCTACAAAGAGCTGAAAGACATTATTGCTATCTTGGGTATGGATGAATTATCTGATGAAGATAAAACAACTGTATTCCGCGCACGTAAGATTGAGAAATACTTATCTCAACCTTTCTTCGTAGCAGAAGTCTTTACAGGTTCTCCTGGTAAGTACGTTTCTCTTAAAGACACAATTCGTGGCTTCAAGGGCATCTTGAGTGGTGAGTTCGATCACATTCCTGAGCAAGCGTTCTACATGGTTGGTTCTATCGACGAAGCTGTCGAAAAAGCTAACAAAAAGAAATAACTGAGCATTAGCTTAGTATTTTAGGAGATCTTGATGGCAGCCATGACAGTCAAACTTGATATAGTAAGTGCAGAGAACAGCATGTTCAGCGGTACTGTAAGCTTCTTAGAAGTGAGCGGTACTGAAGGTGAGTTAGGCATTATGCCTAACCATGCTCCTTTGCTAACTAAGATCAAACCTGGCATGGCGCGCATGATTAAGGAAGATGGAAGTGAAGAAGTGATGTATCTTTCAGGTGGTATCCTGGAAGTTCAACCTGATTCAATTTCTGTTCTTGCTGACGTCGCAATGCGTGCCGATGATATTGATGAGCAAGCTGCACTTGAAGCTAAGCAACAGGCTGAAGCGAAAATCGCTAATGCAGGTGCTGACTTCGATTATGAAGCTGCAACAATCGAATTAGCTAAGTCTTTAGCTCAACTTCGTGTTGTTGAAACCATCAAAAAGAACATTGCCAGATAAAGGTTATTGTTTTAAAAAGGCGACCCTAGGGTCGCCTTTTTTGTGTTTGAAATTCTTGCTCTATTTTTGTCAAGTTATCAAATTGATGTAAATGACCTCTAATTTCAAATCATGCTTTCAACCGCCAACTAAACTGCGTTAAAATTAACGTATTAAAACTGAATAGTTGTTCAAGGAATCCCGATGTCATTAAATGTTGTTATTTTAGCTGCTGGTAAAGGAACACGGATGCGTTCTGACTTACCTAAAGTGCTTCATCCTATTGCTCATAAAAGTATGGTGCAGCATGTGATTGATACTGCTAATTCATTAGGAAGTGACGCTATTCAATTAGTTTATGGTTACGGTGCGGATAAACTTAAGAATGTATTAGGTGAACAGTCAGTCAATTGGGTACTACAAGCTGAGCAGTTAGGTACAGGTCATGCTGTAGCGCAAGCAAACCCAAATATTAATGATGAAGATACCGTATTGATCCTTTATGGCGATGTGCCTTTAATTCAACAATCTACTTTAGAAAAGTTATTAGCTGCACGCCCACAAGATGGCATGGCAATTTTGACTGTTAATTTGGATAACCCAACGGGATACGGCCGTATAGTTCGTGAAGGTGGCAATGTAGTAGGTATTGTTGAGCAAAAAGATGCTGATGCTGAACAGCTGCTTATTGAAGAAGTGAACACAGGTATCATGGCGGTACCAGGTAAGCAGTTAAAGTCTTGGTTAGGCCGATTATCTAATTCAAATGCCCAAGGCGAATACTATCTAACAGATATTGTTGCGATGGCGAAAGAAGATGGAGTTGCAATTGATACTGCACAACCAGAATCCGCTGTTGAAGTTGAAGGGGCAAACAACCGAGTTCAACTTGCGCAACTAGAACGAGCTTATCAAGCACGCGCTGCTGAAAAGCTCATGCTAGAAGGTGCTAACCTTCGCGATCCTGCTCGTATTGATATCCGTGGTGAAGTCACAGTAGGCATGGATGTGATGATTGACATCAATGTAATTGTTCAAGGTAAAGTCACCATAGGCAATAATGTCACTATTGGTGCTGGTGCAATTTTGATTGATTGTGATATTGCTGATAATGCTGAAATTAAACCTTATTCTATTGTCGAAGGCGCTAAGTTAGGTAAAGCTGCAAGTGCTGGACCTTTTGCACGTTTACGTACTGGTGCAGAGTTAAAAGATGATGCCCATATTGGTAACTTTGTCGAAATGAAGAAAGCAGTATTAGGCGTCGGTTCAAAAGCCGGGCATTTAGCCTACTTAGGTGATGCAACTATTGGTGCTGGCGTGAATATTGGTGCGGGTACCATCACTTGTAACTATGATGGCGCAAACAAATTTCAAACAGTGATTGAGGATAATGTCTTTGTGGGCAGTGATTCACAACTAATTGCCCCAGTTACCATTGGTAAAGGGGCGACACTTGGTGCTGGCTCTACCATTGCAAAAGACGTCGGTGAAGGAGAGTTAGTTATAACTCGGGTTAAGCAGCGACATATTGCTGGTTGGGCGAGACCAGTTAAGCGTCCTAAATAAAAACTAAACTTTATAAAAACGGCCTGTTATTTAACAGGCCGTTTTTTTATGTCTGATCAAAATTTAGAAAAACTGATTGAAATATTGTCAATAAAGTTTCGATTGATTATAATTATCTTTCGAAACGAAACTTTTGGTAGTTATGAATAAACGTAATACACAGCAACGTAGACATAATATTATTAGCATCTTATCCCAACAAGGTGAGGTAAGTGTCGATGAGTTATCGTTACGCTTTGAAACTTCAGAAGTTACCATTCGAAAGGATTTAGCAACGTTAGAAGAAGCTGGATTACTGCTGCGCCGTTATGGTGGTGCTATTGCTGTGCCTGATGAGGTTACGCAGCAATTTAGCGCTAAGATTGCGCCGAATAAGCTATCTATTGCCAAAAAAGCCGCGCAGCTTATTACAGATCATAATCGAATTCTCATTGATAGTGGCAGCACGACATCGGGTTTGATCCAACAATTAGATAATAAGCGCGGCTTATTAGTTATGACTAACTCATTGCAACTCGCCAATGCTGTTAGAGAACTGGAGAATGAACCAACATTATTGATGACCGGTGGCACCTGGGATCCCCACTCTGAATCCTTCCAAGGGCAAATAGCTGAACAAGTATTACGTTCTTATAATTTTGACCAACTGTTTATTGGAGCTGACGGCATTGATCTTGAGCGTGGAACGACTACGTTTAATGAATTAACAGGCTTAAGTAAAGTGATGGCTGAGGTTTCTCGCGAAGTGATTGTCATGCTTGAGTCAGATAAATTTGGCCGCAGGATCCCTAACTTAGAGTTAGCTTGGGAAAGCATCAGTGTTCTGGTATCAGATGACCGACTACCAGACGATATGGTCGAAAAAATTACTCAATATGGCGTCAAAGTATTATTGGCTCCATATAAAAAATAAATCAAATTACTTTTAATATTAGATTTCTAAATTAAGTGCAAAAATAGGTATTAAATTATGTGCGGAATTGTTGGCGCGGTAGCGCAAAGGGATGTTGCTGAAATTTTAGTTGAAGGTTTGAAACGCCTTGAATATCGCGGATATGATTCTGCAGGTGTCGCGATTATTAACCAAGGTGAATTGGGTCGCACTCGCCGAGTGGGTAAAGTTCAAGAACTTGATGATGCTTTGACTGAACAATCGTTAGTTGGTGGCACTGGTATTGCTCATACTCGCTGGGCAACTCATGGTGAACCAAGTGAGCGTAATGCACATCCACATTTATCTGAAGGTGATATTGCTGTAGTACATAACGGAATTATTGAAAATCACAATAAATTACGTGAGGTGCTCAAAGGCTTGGGTTACAGCTTTAGCTCTGACACAGACACAGAAGTTATTTGTCATCTCGTACATCATGAATTAAAAACACATGACACCTTACTTGCAGCTGTTCAAGCGACTGTAAAGCAACTTGAAGGTGCTTACGGCACCGTAGTGATTGATCGCCGTGATAGTGAGCGCATGATTGTTGCACGTAGTGGCAGCCCGTTAGTTGTGGGCTATGGATTAGGCGAAAACTTTGTTGCTTCAGATCAATTAGCATTATTACCAGTGACACGTTCTTTTGCATTTTTAGAAGAAGGTGATGTCGCCGAAATTACTCGTCGTGAAGTGAGTATCTTTGATGTTGATGGCAATGCGGTTGAGCGTGAAGTAAAAGAGTCAGAAGTGACTCATGATGCCGGCGATAAAGGTGAGTATCGTCATTACATGCTCAAAGAAATTTATGAGCAACCAACAGCGATAGCACATACACTTGAAGGTAGAATTGCTGCAGGTAAAGTATTGGACTCAGCTTTTGGTGAAAATGCTGCTGAGTTTTTAAAAGATATAAAGCATGTACAAATTATTGCCTGTGGCACGAGTTATCATGCTGGCATGGCCGCTCGTTATTGGTTAGAAGATTGGGCAGGTGTATCTTGTAACGTCGAGATTGCATCAGAGTTTAGGTACCGTAAGTCGCACATGTTTCCAAATAGCTTACTTGTCACCATTTCACAGTCTGGCGAAACAGCTGATACGTTAGCGGCTATGCGTTTAGCTAAAGATATGGGCTACAAAGCCACATTGACGATCTGTAATGCACCAGGTTCTTCTTTAGTTCGTGAGTCTGACATGGCTTACATGATGAAAGCTGGTGTTGAAATTGGTGTGGCATCTACTAAAGCCTTTACAGTCCAACTTGCTGGCTTACTCATGTTGACTACAGCTATTGGTCGTCATAACAGTATGACTGAAGAGATGGAAACTGAAATAACTCAAAGCCTACAATCTATGCCAGCTAAAGTAGAACAAGCACTAAGCTTGGATGATGCCATTGCTGAATTAGCAGAAGACTTTGCTGATAAACATCACGCTTTATTCTTGGGCCGTGGCGATCAATATCCTATCGCAATGGAAGGAGCATTGAAGCTTAAAGAGATTTCCTACATTCATGCTGAAGCTTATGCATCGGGTGAATTAAAGCATGGTCCACTTGCGTTAATTGATGCGGATATGCCAGTCATTGTCGTTGCACCGAATAACGAACTACTGGAAAAGCTTAAATCAAACGTAGAAGAAGTCCGCGCTCGCGGTGGCCTTATGTATGTATTTGCAGATAAAGATGCTGAGTTCGAGTCTGACGACACCATGAAGGTTATTCCAGTACCACACTGTGATGAATTTATGGCGCCGCTTATCTACACTATTCCATTACAGTTATTGTCTTATCATGTTGCCTTAATTAAAGGGACGGATGTAGACCAACCACGTAACTTAGCTAAATCTGTAACAGTTGAATAAATTTAGTGTTTAAAGGTAAGTTTTAAAAAAAGCAGCCATAAATGGCTGCTTTTTTGTTTTTACTTTATAACCTGAAACACATATGGTTATCAGAATTTTAAAGTTGGTTTGCACAAGTAAGTACCCATAAAAATAAGGCTATAAAGTGATATTTGAGATAACACTGTTGTTCGTTGCTGGGATAATCGGCGGAATACTTAATTCAGTGGCGGGTGGTGGTAGTTTCGTGACATTTCCGGCATTAATGTTTGTCGGGGTTCCCCCTGTTATAGCTAATGCGACCAATACTTTCTCCTCTTTTTTTGGCTACCTTAGTGGCGTTTTCGCCTTCAGAAAAGAACTAAAAGGTCACGGCAAAGAAATTAAAATCATTGTTTTAACGAGTTTCATTGGTGGCGGCGTTGGTGCATGGCTGTTGCTTTGGGCATCAGAAGACGTTTTTCAGAAAGCGATTCCGTGGTTATTGTTGTTTGCTACTTTGCTGTTTATATTCGGTAGTCAGATTAACCGTTTTGCTAAACAATTATCAAACCAAAGCCAATATGCTTCTAAGTTGGGTGCAGGCTTGTTGTTTCTAGTGTTATTGGCTATCTGTGTTTACGGTGGTTTTTTTAATGCTGGTTTAGGGATAGTGGGGTTAAGTTATCTAGCGCTAGCTGGTCACACAAACATTAATGTCATGAACGGCATTAAGCTGGTTATTTCGTCTTCAGTGTCGCTTATTGCTATCATTTGGTTCATTTATAATGATGCAATAGCATGGTTTGAGGGGGGAATAGTGATGGTAGGTACACTTATTGGTGGTTATATATCTGCTGGTATTTCAATGCGTATTCCACAAAAGTTGATGCGCCAATTTGTCATTGTTATGAGTTGTCTCATTACGGCTTACTTCTTCATTAAGACCTATATCTGATTTAACGTCCCTACTTTATTTACAAAAAGGCCTCTTCAGTAGAGGTTTTTTCACTCTGTTTTGAATATAAAAACATCAATTATCTGTAGTTAATTTTCAGAAAAGATCCTAAAAGTTCGCTTTTATCATTATCGCTTATTGGTCTGTATAGATATCTAATAACGCTTTCTTGTTGTTCATATATTGCGATTGTTTCTAGTTAGTTTTAATTGTGGTTTTTGGGTTGCTTTTGGGTGGGGGTGGTTGTTAGTTTTAGGCGTTTTTTTGCCCTGTTTTTATAGGTTTTCTTTATGAGTATAAAAATGTAATTCAAGTTGATACAAATAGCTTGAGTCCCGTTACTGCCCCGATACACTGCAAGCATCTAAATGCTTAATGAGTAAAAAATGTATGGAAGTTTTCATCAGTTTATTGGGTATGTGCGCATTGATCGGATTGGCCGTTTTATTGTCTGAACGTCGAAGTGCAATTAACCCAAGAACGGTTCTCGGTGCGCTTGCCTTTCAAGTAGCATTTGGCGCTTTTGTGATGTATTTGCCTATGGGGCAGACCTTGCTTGATGCAGCATCAAATGGTGTGATGCATGTAATTAATTACGGTAATGAAGGTTTAGCTTTTGTATTTGGTGATTTAGCCAAATTCAGTGTTGGTTTTATTTTCGTGATTAACGTGCTGTTTGTGGTGGTATTCATTAGTGCATTGATTGCAGTCTTGTATTACCTCGGCATTATGCAATTAATTATAGGTGTGATTGGTGGCGGGTTATCTAAGCTGTTAGGGACCAGTCGCGCTGAATCTCTTTCTGCTACTGCCAACATTTTTGTCGGACCTATCGAAGCACCATCTATGGTGCGTCCATTTGTAAAACATATGACTCGCTCAGAATTGTTTGCCGTGATGACAGGTGGGCTGGCTTCAGTGGCTGGTGGCACAATGATTGGCTATATCCAAATGGGCGTTGACATTAAGTATGTGTTAACCGCTGCATTTATGACGGCTCCAGCGGGTCTATTATTTGCCAAACTGATGTGGCCAGAAACTGAAACACCACGTAATGATATTAAAAAGGTCATGGAAGAGCAGGAAGACAAACCAACTAATGTATTAGATGCTGCAGCAAGTGGCGCTGCAATGGGGATGCAGCAAGTATTAGCTGTATCTGCACTATTAATTGCTTTTGTTGGTTTAATCGCCATGGTTAATGGTTTGATTGGTGGTATCGGTGGCTGGTTTGGCTACGCTGAACTCACCATGCAAGCGATATTGGGTTACTTCCTTGCACCATTAGCTTGGTTGATGGGAGTACCTTGGAGTGAGGCAACCCAAGCGGCATCATTTATTGGCCAGAAAATGGTGATTAATGAATTTGTTGCCTACATTGATTTCTTAAAAGTCGCTGATGACTTATCGCCAAAAACTCAAATTATTATCAGCTTTGCTTTGTGTGGTTTTGCCAACCTTGGTTCATTAGCAATGGTAATAGGTGGTTTAGCGGCTTTGTGCCCTGAGCGTCGTCATGACTTGAGTGCTATTGGCATGAAAGCCTTAATTGCTGCAGCGCTTGCCAACTTAATGAGCGGCACTATTGCTGGCTTACTATTTAGCCTAGCAAATTAATTTTAACTGTATGTTATGCCTGTTGAGATAACAGGCTTTATCGGAGTAACAAGATGACCCCACATATCAACGCCCCAGAAGGTGCATTTGCAAAAACTGTGTTAATGCCTGGCGATCCTTTGCGTGCTAAATATATTGCGGAGAATTTTTTAGATAACCCAAGGCTTGTGACCGATGTGCGCAACATGTTGGGTTATACAGGCGAATATAATGGTAAAACTATTTCAGTAATGGGTTCAGGTATGGGGATCCCTTCGATTTCCATATATGCCAAAGAATTGATTACTGAGTATGGTGTTGAAAATATCATTCGTATTGGTTCATGTGGTGCAATTAGTGACAGTATTAAACTCATGGATGTAGTTATGGCAATGGGTGCAAGTACAGATTCTGCAGTTAACCGTACACGTTTTGCTAATACTGATTTTGCGATGATTGCCGACTATGGTTTATTACGCTTAGCGACAGATGCTGCGGAAAAACAAGGGGCGAATTACCATGTCGGTAACTTGTACTCTTCTGATTTATTCTACTGTGAAGATGAAAGCCGTTACGACTTAATGGAGAAATACGGCATTTTAGGTGTCGAAATGGAAGCCGCTGGTTTATACGGTGTTGCAGCAGAATATGGTGCTCGTGCACTTGCAATGATGACAGTGACTGACCATATAAGACAAGGTCTTCACTTAACTGCTGAAGAACGTCAGCAAACGCTTAATGAAATGATTAAGCTAACTTTAGAGGCGGTTAGTCATATCGAATAACTGCGTTAGTTTAGTTTTAACATACAAAATGCCGGACTTAACTCTACAGAGGTGAGTCCGGCATTGTTGTTTTATCAGCGATTAAATTAAATATTAAAAACCAAATTTTCCGTTACTGTTTTGCCATTCAGCTTGGGCAGGAATAGTTTCAATGGTGTCCCAATGCTCAACGATTTTTCCATTATCTAGGCGAAACAAATCATAAAAAGCGACGTGCTGGTTCATGAATGTTCCTTCACTAATGGAAAGCACAAAGTTGCCTTCTCCGAGTACTTTATGGTTTTTGGTCACAATCATAGGCATATTAGCTGCGGCAAGTTCACCTAAGGCTTTGCCTAACCCACTTAGACCATCTGCAATTGCTGGGTTGTGTTGGATATAAGCATTGTCGTCATTATCAATAAATTGATTAATCTTGCTCATATCGCCTTCCATTAATATTGTTGCGACAAAATCAGCGACAATTGCTTTATTCGAATCTGTTTTATCTAAATCTGTTATTTCCGTCGCGCCATCAAGTTGGGTTCTGCCACTTGGGTTGCTTGGTGCTACTGCTTGAAGATTGTCCCAGTGCTCAACAATTTTTCCTTCTTCAAAGCGAAACACATCAAAGCCAACTTTAGGGCCAAAGAAATTATATTCGGTGTGGGTGAAGGTATATTCACCATCTTGGAATGCACGTTTAACTTTGGCTTTTGCGCTTCCTTCGGGAAGCTGCTGCAGCACCGCCCCAAAGCCTGCTAATCCATCTGCTACCGCTAAATTATGTTGGATATACTTTTCTGGGTTGATGTAACCAATGGCTGTTTGCTCGCCTGTTTCGATACTTGAGATTACCGCTACAGCTTTTTGCTTATTAGATAATGATTGTGCGCTTGAGTCTGCCATAGTTATTACTTCCTGATTTGATGTACATGCGATAAGGCTAAAAATGCTGGCTGCTATAAGTGAATGTTTAATAAGGTTAGGTGTTGTCATTGTTTTGTCCTCAATTGGCTTGAGAGCAATATTAGAGATCAGTGGAGTAATTGGGCAGAGTGTATTTAAGTGTAAAAATGGTAAATATCGAACCTAAAGAAAGACGCTGGTGGTTAACTAACCTGCTTTAAAAACTGATTTGGTGTGATATTAGTTTGATTTTTGAAGTACTTAACAAAGTTGCTAGCATCGTCAAAACCAAAGTCATAAGCAATTTGCTGGGAAGGCTTTTTACTTATGACAATATGGCGTTTGATTTCTATAACGGTAAAAGCATCAATCATTTGTTTAGCTGTTAAGCCAGTTGCTAGCTTACAAATGTGATTCAAGGTTTTATAAGTTGTATTAACTTGGTTGGCATACCAGCTTGCATCTCGGGTTTTACGGAAGTGTTGCTGCATTAACTCAAAAAAGCGTGCAAGTTTAACATTTTGATCTAACGACATTTTGTCATGTTTTGCTTCGGGTCGAACCCGGTGTAATATCAAAGCAAGAGCTGAAAATAAATACATGATAACTAATGGATCAGTTTGTGGGTGATTAACCTCTAATGTTATTTGTTCGATTAATAAATTGGCTCTCTGGCAAGTCGGTTGATCCAGATTGAATTGAGGTGAGTGTTGCTGATTAAGATGTGTTGGAGTGTACTTAGGTAAGCGCATATTAGCATGTACCTGATCTAAAAATGCTTGCGTAAAAATAAGTACTTTACCCTGCGGCTTAGCAGAGAAATCAAATGCATGGACCTGTTCTCGCTGGACCAGTAATACAGAACCAGCACTGAAAGAGTAATCATTGAAATCAATCATGTGCACTCCCTCGCCTTGCTCTATATAAATGAGCATAAAGAAATTCACTTTATGGGGGAGCTGTGGGTTGTGGTCGATATTGGCTCTTTGATATATCGAGGCGAGCTCAATAACCTCGAGTTCTTCTTCATCTGATTGCTGATGGTTAAAGCCAATATCGGGTATATTCAATGTTAAACTCCACTAATATAATAATAAAAGTGTAGTGGAATTTAGCTGCGTCTAGCAAGTCATGAAATTGAAGCTCATCATTGCTAGGCTGCGTGATAATAAAATGATTAAGTGATTATCTCATTCCTAAATTCGCAACGCTGCTATCTTGAGTATATTGTATGGCTTCTTTGCATAAATTAAATTTGTTGTCTTCATCTGACGCTTCGAATTTTGCAATATATAAATCTAATTCATCGCTTGTGCGTTGTGTCATCATCATTTCTTCAATACCTGTTTTATATTTATCAGCCATTAATTTTTTGATGATAGCTGTTTGGCTTGCTGACTCTTCAGATTCAATGTCACTATAAAATGCATCGCAGATCATTAATCCTGCCATGCCAATAGCATCTTCTGTTGATAGTTGTTGAGCGGCTGATACTGGTGGCCCTATAAGTAAACAGCTAGCAATAGCGACTGAGATCAATCTTTTCATTTGTTACCTCTTTTCACACTAAAAAACGTTCTATAAAAATCGAGTTTATGATTAGAAATATTAGCTAGAAATCAGTAGATGTATTGATACTTGACTCAATAGGTTGGCAGTTTTTAGAGTTTTTTATTTATTAAATGACTCAGTTTATTGAACTTGAGCTAACAATTATGTTGCAGCTATAAATGTCGTGAAAAAGATTATTGATAAAGGGTGACGTATCTTCATCAGGATCTAAGTCATTTCATGGTGACTTTGCCGCCAATCATTTTAAATGCAGGGGTGCCACGGACTAAACAATCTCTAGCAAAGGTGATGCTGCAATTAGGGCAGACACAAGCAGTTTTGGTGTAGTCATCGACAATACGCTCTTTAAAGCACTTCACTAACGCACCTTTTCCGCCTTTGCGGTACTTAAACAGCTGGGCTTTACATTTAGCACAGAAAATATCAACGGTGCGGCTTGGGCCTTTCGGGTTGGGTTTTGCCACTTTGAGCTCATAAGGGAAATAGTTAATGACTAAATGGTAAAGCAAAGCTTGCTATTAGTATTGTGTTTGATATTAAAAAGCCTCCATTTTGTGGAGGCTTTATAGCTTTATTAAGGCTCAAACTATCGGAATAGGTTAACCAAACTCACCACTAACATACCCTTGAGTACGTGAGTCTTGAGGGTTATTAAATACTTGATGTGTTTCGCCTTGTTCAACCAACTCACCCATCCAAAAGAACGCGGTTCTATCTGAGATACGCTTTGCCTGGTTCATTGAGTGGGTCACAATTACGATGGTGAACTTTTTGCGTAACTCATCCATTAACTCTTCAATTTTATGGGTCGCAATTGGGTCAAGTGCACTGGTAGGCTCGTCCATTAAGATGACTTCAGGCTCCATAGCAATAGCACGGGCAATACAAAGACGTTGTTGTTGACCACCAGAAAGACCAAATGCTGGCGTATTCAAGCGATCCTTCACTTCTTCCCATAATGCTGCGCCGCGAAGTGATTCTTCTACTACTTGATCAATTACTTTTTTATCTTTAACGCCTTGAGCTTTTAGACCAAAAGCAATGTTTTCATAAATACTCATTGGGAATGGGTTTGGTTTTTGAAAAACCATACCAACACGCATTCTTAAGTTTTTAACGTCTACATCGGCATAAATATCTTCGCCTTCAAATGCGACAGTACCAGTGATTTTTACGCCCGCAACCAAATCATTCATTCGATTTAAAGTACGAAGTAGCGTTGATTTACCACACCCAGAAGGACCAATTAATGCGGTGACTTGGCGTGATGGGATATTGATTGAAATATCTTTTAGTGCGTGGTTCTCACCGTAGAATAAATCTAAGTTGTTTACTTCAAGTTTGTTCATTTTCAGGCCTTTATCTAACACGACTTTTTACGTGTTATTGCTATTTGTTTATGACTATTCGTTTTATGACTATTTGCGTATTGATTAAGATTGTTTATTTAATCGGGTCGCAATCACTTTGGTTGTTAAATTCAATACCAGCACTAATACAATCAATATGGTTGCAGTTGCGTAGGCTTGATCCCACTCATGTTGAGTAAATAACTCTTGGGTTAACTTATATAAATGAACGGTCAATGTTCGGCCTGAATCTAATACTGATTCAGGAATCTGAGTCACCATGCCGGCGGTTAAAAATACCGGTGCAGACTCTCCAATAACGCGGCCAGTACTTAAAATGACTGACGTGACAATACCAGGTAAAGCGCTCGGTAAAATGAGACGCCAAATGGTGTAGATTTTACTGCTTCCTAGCGCATAACCGCCTTCACGGTAACTCATAGGAACAGCCATTAATGCTTCTTCAGTGGTTCGGATAATCACGGGTAAAATGAGCATTGCGAGTGTTAGTGCACCTGAAAGGATAGAGAAACCAAGTCCTAAGGTAGTCACAAAGAATGTCATACCGAATAAACCGTAAACAATAGAAGGAATACCCGCTAATGATTCAGTACAAAAACGAATGACTTGCACGAACTTACTGCCAGGAGCCGCGTATTCAGTTAAGTAAATTGCCGTCATAATGCCTATAGGCGCAGCAAAAGCTAATGAAAGTAGCACCATATAAACGGTTGAAACAATCATTGCCCATATACCTGATGCTTCACCGATTCGGGTATAAGAACCAGTGATAAATTCCCAGCTTACATGGCTTAAACCATTAGATAAGATGTGCCATACCACCCATAGTAAAAATAAGATGGTGATGCCTGCTGCTGCCCAAATAGCGCCATGCAGCAATTTATCCTGGTTTTCTCTCGATAGTAATGATTTCGAGTCTTTCAGTGTCGAAATAGTCGAGTTTGATTGAGTAAACTTAGACATGATTAGTAAGCTCTCTTGCGGTTTAGATATAACAGTGAACCGTTAAGCAATACGATAAATGCTAATAGCACTATACCGGTAGCATATAAGGCACTTGAGTGGATGCCTGTTGCATAGGACATTTCCATCGCGATATTTGCAGTTAATGTTCTTGCTGGTTCAAGCAATGAGCCTGGCATTGCTGGTGCATTCCCCATCACCATGATAATTGCCATCGTTTCGCCAATAGCGCGCGCAACGCCTAAAGCTACACCAGTTAAGATGCCACTTTTAGCCGCAGGGATGAGTACTTTAAAAATGCTGTAAACATGTGATGCCCCAAGTGCTAATGCGCCTTCTTTGTAGACCGAAGGCAATGCTCTAATTGAGGTTTCTGAAATAGTAATTACAGTTGGCAATATCATAATCGCCAACACAATGATCCCCGCTAAAACAGTGTTACCTGCAGGAATATTAAATAGAGTTTCGATAGCTGGAACAATAATCACCAACCCGAAAAAACCGTAAACAACAGATGGGATACCTGCCAGTAACTCTACGGCTGGTCTTACTAAGTCTGCTAGCCATTTAGGTGCTATTTCAGCAAGGAATACCGCAGTAAGGATGGCAATAGGAACACCGATAATAACTGCGCCTGCAGTTGAGATTATCGAGGCGACTATCATTGGGAAAATGCCGTATAGCGCTGGTGGCAACCACTCTTTACCTGTTACAAACTCGGTTACCCCAGCTTCTTTGAACGCTGGTAAACCTTCATTAAATACAAACCATCCAATGGTAGAAACGGATAGAACGCCAACCATAGCGCAACATAGGAATAGACCATGAAAGAAGATTTCTTTTATGTCCACGGTGTTCTTAGGTGCAAGTTGTAGTCCTGTAGATTGGACTTTAGTTGCTGTATTCATCATATGCCTCAGGGTCGTACTGATGATTAAATCATTTAAATATTTGTAGAAACTACAAAAGAGGAGCGCAAGCTCCTCTTAAAAACTTAGTTGTAATAATTACTGAACGCGGATGTAACCTTCTTCAGCAACAATGCTTTGACCATCTTCAGACATGATGAAGTCGATAAAGCCTTCTGCGTTCGGGTGTGGTTTGTTATTCACTAATACGATGAAAGGGCGAGCAATTTGATAGTCGCCAGCTGCGATGTTTGAATCACTTGCTTCAACACCGTCAACATTTAAGGCGCGTAGTGAGTCATCAACACTGCCCAATGAGATATAGCCGATTGCAAATGGGTTGTTAGCAACGATGGTCTTGATCATACCGTTACCGTTACCTACCTGAGCAGTTGGTGTAATAGCCGTTACTTTGTGGCCATTAACCGTACGTTGTAGCTTCATGATTTCTTCAAATGCGCCACGAGTACCTGAACCGTTTTCGCGAGTAACGACAACGATTGGGCGAGACTCACCGCCAACTTCGCTCCAGTTTTTGATTTCGCCGCGATAGATTTTTGAAATTTGTTCTTGAGTTAAGTTCTGAACAGGGTTTGCTTTGTTTACTGCTGCAGCAATACCATCACGAGCAATAACGATTTCTTTTGTTGTATCGTTTAACTCATTCTCTTTAACGTTACGAGAAGACATACCAATCATGCTGGTGCCGTCTTTCGCTGCACGAATACCAGCAGAAGAGCCAGTGCTTTGTACTTCAACGTTCTTTTTAGCAGTGTTTTGATAGTTCTCTGCTAGCACTTCCATAACGTGTGCAACAGATGTTGAGCCAGATACTGTTACAGTACCAGCTTGAACAAGAGGTGCCGTCATTAAGCCAACAGCAGTTAATAAACCAATCACTTTTTTCATCACAAATTCCACTTATTATTTGTTTCAATATCCGTCTTGGATATCTGAAGTTAGGGTGCTTCTTTCAACGCTGTAATTTGAAGCGAGTGCATTAAGACAGATCAATATGACAGTAAAGTTACAGTGGAATGGGGTGCTTTATTTTCTATGTTACGCATCTAAGGTTATGTTTTTTATATGTTACTTAAATGTTGGTGCTTGTGGTTTGTTAACTATAATTTAGCAAAAAGATATGAGGTTTTCTTAAGTGAGGCTAAAGTTTTGTAGTGCGCAGCCTGGCTGTTTTTTTGTCCGTTAGGTGTAGAAATTTAACTGACTGAATAGTTTTGTGTTAATAGTTGTTTAAGGCTATTTTAAGCTTAGCTGTAAGAAAAGTGCTATATTGTGCGCAAACTAATATTGGTTAATTATTTTATTAAAGTTTTATTACAGTCGTGCTTTATAGTCCGTTAAGTTATAAAACTCTCTACCTTTATAACTTTGGCTTTTACTCCAAAAAGCTAATCCATCAAAATGCGCTTATTCAATTCCTAAAGGTGGCTTTATGACAACCGAGATGATCATGATTGGAATGTCTATTCTGATTGTTATTGGCATTCTATTACATCACCCATCTCGTACGCTTGGTATTCCGTCGCTATTTATCTTCATGGGCGTTGGCTTATCACTGGGTAATGGTGAGTTTAACTTTGTATATGACAATTTAGACAAAACGGCTTGGATAGGTGGGCTTGCTTTAAATGTGATTGTTTTTGTGGGGGGCTTAAACACCTCAACAGCAAAAATTAAGGTGGCATATAAAGAGGGCGGAGTATTAGCCTCGTTTGGGGTTGTTTTTACTACGATTATATTTGCTGCAATACTGTACTTATTACTCGATTTTAATTTTATTACCTGTTTGTTGTTCGCGGCAGTCGTGTCATCAACCGATGCTGCAGCTGTGTTTTCAATTTTGGAATCTAAAAAACTCAAGTTAAAAGAAGAAACCGATACGGTTTTGGAATTTGAATCAGCAACCAATGACCCTGTAGCTATGCTAATGGTGATTGTGCTGACAGAAATGGCGCTTTCATCGACGCAATCAGTGACACTGTCGTCGTTAAGCTTAGATTTAGTCACTCAGATATTGGTCGCGGTAGTTGTTGGCTTTTTGATTGGTAAAATTGCAGTGACCTTATTGAGTAAAATAAGCTTATCTGAATACGGGCTCATTCCTGTGTTTGTCTTGGCGAGTTTTATTATTGCGACTTATGGTGCGGAATTAATGGGAGGCAATATTCTATTGGCTTCTTACATTGCTGGCGTGGTGATTGGTAATGGGATTAAACGGGGTCAGCAGGTTAATTTGCACTTCTTTAACAGCCTATCGTGGTTAGCACAGGCGTTGATGTTTATTGTATTGGGACTACAGATTTTCCCACAAACATTAATGACCGTATTTTGGGCGTCTATTATCCCTGGCTTGTTATTAATTTTTGTAGCAAGGCCATTGGCCGTGCAACTGTGCTATTTACCTTTTGTAAAAGCAACCTGGAAAAAACGACTATTTATATCCATGATCGGGTTAAAAGGTGCAACGCCAATTGTGTTTGCACTTATACCTGCAGCAGCAGGCGTACCTGGCGCGATTGATATCGTGCATATGGTGTTCTTTTTTGTGTTGTTTTCTATCTTTATTCAAGGTGGCGCAATCGCACCGTTAGCTAAAAAATTGGGTTTAGAGAAAGAAACTCCGCCAAAATAGCTTCGCTATAACGCTTTCAATCAGAACAAAGATTATGAAACAGCAATACTGGCCAAGTCATTATTAGCTGTTTCATTTGCTTCAATGCGATTCCAGACTTTGTCATGGAAATAAAACACCACTGTATTCACTGCAGGTTCAATTAAAGCGACCGCCCCACCAATGACAATACTGCCTGTTAGTAGGTAGGTAATCGTAAAAGCGACGCTGAAATGTAAAATTGCGAAAGAGATAGTTTTTTTCATGATTAAAGCCTTTTCAGTATTGGTGTTGATTTGATTTAAATGATAACAGTTCTTATTATCATTTAAAGTGTTTTTTACCAATTAAGACGAAAGGTTTATTCGATTAAGGTTTTGTAGGTGTATTTTTTATACTACAAACAAATAAAATCAGAGTTTTGGTGGGTTTTATTCATGTTTATGCTCAGAAGAAACATTGGGAAGTTAGATAAACCCTCTCAATAATTGCAGAGGGTTAATCTTTGAAGCTAGGTTAGTGAGCGAGTGGCGTTAATAATGCCAAGGGAATTTAGAAAAATCCTGATCGCGTTTTTCAAGGAATGCATCACGGCCTTCTTGAGCTTCTTCAGTACCATAAGCAAGACGAGTTGCTTCACCTGCAAATAGTTGCTGACCCACTAAGCCGTCATCTGGCAAGTTAAAGCCATATTTAAGCATGCGCATTGCAGTAGGAGACTTACTATTGATTTCTTTTGCCCAAGATAATGCTTCAGTTTCTAGTTCGGCATGTGGTATAGAACGGTTTACCATGCCCATATCAAATGCTTCATCTGCAGTATAATTAAAACCAAGGAAGAAAATTTCACGAGCGCGTTTTTGGCCAATCATTTTAGCTAAGTAAGCACTGCCGTAACCTGAGTCAAAACTGCCTACATCCGGATCAGTCTGTTTGAATACCGCATGCTCTTTTGAGGCCAAGGTTAAATCACACACCACGTGTAAACTGTGGCCACCGCCAACAGCCCAACCAGGAACAACAGCAATAACCACTTTAGGCATAAAGCGGATGAGTCGCTGTACTTCTAATATATGTAGACGACCCATACGTGCGACATCAGGTTTACCTTCTTCTGCACCTTCATATTTATAGCCATCTTTGCCACGAATACGCTGATCGCCGCCAGCACAGAAAGAATGCTGTCCCTTAGCCGAAGGGCCGTTTCCAGTAATTAACACACAACCAACATCAGACCATTGGCGAGCATGATCTAGTGCGGTGTAGAGCTCGTCTACAGTTTTAGGACGAAAAGAATTAAGACAATCTGGACGATTAATCGCAATCCTTACAGTGCCTTGGTCTTTTGCGCGATGGTAAGTGATGTCTTCAAAGTCGAAGTCGCTTACCGTGTTCCAAAGTGATGGGTCGAAAATATCGGAAACCTGTTGAGTCATTTTACTAGCCTTTTTCAATCGAATATCCAAAGGCTAGGCTGAATTAAATCTCAGGTCAATTGACAGATGTCAGGAAAGTTAAATTTATATCTTGTCACAGATTAATTGCAGGTTTTCTTTGCCAATAACTGGGTGTCTAGCACCAAAGCCGCAGTAGTCCTCTTTAAATGCTGCCACAGTATTATTATCAGTAAAGATAGCTTTGAATTCAGAGGCCTCTTTGTCTGAAAGTCTTTCTATTACACCTGAAGGAATTGCAATAACCTTCTCACTCTTTCTTATGATCTTTGTGCCTGTCATTGATGTCACCTTGTCATCAGCGCTGTTTATGACAGACTGAATTTCAGCAATAGGTTCATCTAATTTATTTGTTTCGGTCGCAAAGTAGTAAATAACACCGCCAATCAGTGCAATAAGGATCCAGCCTCTCATCATTTAGTCCAATTAAAGTGAATAACCATGAATAATACGAGTATAATATACTCAATTAACACTCTATATACGAGTGTGTAGCAGTTAATAGGTTTTTTTGACTAAAAACGATAACTTATATTTGGTAACTGCCACTTTCTTTGCCCCTTTTATAAGTAGTAAGGCATTAAGATGACACAAGAATCTACACCTAAAGATTACGCCAAACAAAAACGGATTAAGATCCACCAACCCGATGCCAGTAAGGCAGATAGATTTAATCCGAGTAATAGTATTTATGTTCGTGCAGTGACAGGTTTATGGACGACTGTTAGAAGGCGTATTGGCTGGGCAACCATGTCATTCTTTTTAATATTACCTTGGCTGCCTTGGGGAGATCGCCAAGCGGTTTGGTTTAACCTAGCAGAACAGAAGTTTCATATTTTTGGACTGACTATTTGGCCACAGGATTTAACCTTACTCGCAGCACTCTTTACGATTGCCGCATTTGGCTTGTTTTTTGTGACGACTTATCTTGGGAGAGTATGGTGTGGTTACACGTGTCCGCAAACCGTGTGGACCTTTATCTTTATTTGGTTTGAAGAAAAATTTGAAGGCGCACGTAATAAGCGAATTAAATTAGACCAAATGCCATGGAGCTTTAATAAGCTATGGCGAAAAACCGCCAAACACACCTCCTGGATACTTATCTCATTATTAACTGCAATGACCTTTGTGTCGTATTTCGTACCAAGTCGCGAGGTGTATATAGATGTATTTACCTTAAATGCTGATCTAAGCATTTATTTCTGGGTGGTGTTTTTTACCTTTGCTACTTACGGTAACGCAGGTTGGATGCGCGAAATTATGTGTATCCACATGTGCCCATATGCACGATTCCAAGCGGCGATGTTTGATAAGAACACTTATATAGTGGGTTACGATAGTAAACGTGGTGAAACCAGAGGGCCGAGATCTCGTAAAGCTGACCATAAAGAAATGGGCTTGGGTGACTGCATTGATTGTGACTTGTGCGTGCAGGTTTGCCCGACTGGTATCGATATTCGCAATGGACTTCAATACGAGTGTATTAACTGCGGAGCCTGTATTGATGCCTGTGACACTACAATGGAGCGCATGGGCTATGACAAAGGCTTAATTAGTTATACAACCGAAAATAAACTGGAAGATGTTAAAGAGACGATCGTAAGACCAAAACTGATTGGTTACGGCGTAGCATTAACAGTGATGATACTAGTGTTCGTTTATGCCAGTGCCACAATCGCACCTTTGCGTATGGATGTGATTCGTGATCGAAACGCCCTTTACCGTATCACTAATGATGGTTTAGTTGAAAATACCTATACTTTGAAACTGCTCAACAAGACCGAACAAGCTCAAGAGTATCAACTCTCAATGGACGGTTTAGAAGGATATGAGTGGAATGGACCAAAACAAGTTGCAATCAAAGCGGGTGAAGTATTAACACTACCTATTAGTATTGCAGTAGATCCTGGCCAATTGGAACGAACAGTGACAAAAATTAACTTAGTCGTTGACGCCAACATTGAAGGTAAAGCTGTGACTATTAAACAAGAATCAAGATTCTTTGGTGAATAAATGCTGCTATAGCTGGATTAAGGGACTATTTAGTCCCTTTTTTATGCGTTTCGTTTAAAAGTTCATCTGTCATTCATGTTTCTGTCATTTTCTTTTAAAAAGCCCTTGCGCGAAAATCTGATTTGCCTATAATGCGCATC
>NZ_JBFRJJ010000046.1:16775-30226 GCF_041468785.1 Shewanella sp. 10N.286.52.E4 | reverse complement strand
GAATAGAGAATAGAGAATAGAGAGCTAACCTATTATGCAATTCACCAAATTGATTCTCATCTTAATAAACCACTTTCAATTCAAAAGAACACTTCTCATTCCTACAAAGCAACTGTCATTTCAATAAGCTTTTATCAACAAATAGGCATTCAGCCGCAGAGTTTGGGTAAAAAAAGTTTCATCATACTTGGGATAAATATCACGTTATTAAACTGAGTTAATAATGGTATTTCAGAAAGTAGTTTTAATATAATTGCAAGGGAAAAAGAGGATAAAAAAGAAGAAATATTGAGATAATCTTAAAAACTTACACAAGTAAACTGAAGGGTGTTATTTTTTAACCACCCCTTAAACTTGTTAAATATTATAACCTTACAAACACGGCCAATAGTATTCAACAAAGTTGTCCACAGATTTTGTGGATAACCCAAAGTTATCCACCAAACTTTATCAGCAAGTCAGGAATGGATAATAATACTTATTTTATAACTACTCTTAAGGTATGACATATCTGCTTTTATCAGTCAAGATATTTATACAAAATTTGCAAAATCTAGTTTGAAACTTGTTTCTAGCTTCTGAAATAGCGATACTGACTTATCACGTAGAAACAGCAATAAAATCATGCATAAATATTTTGTCATCTTCAGCTTATTACTCATAACGGCTTGCTCTCCAGCAGAAGACAGTCAACAAGGCAGATTAGAAAAAGCCTTAAGTCCTGAACAGGTCTCCATTGGTTTTTTTACTGCAATCTATGTTGAGCGTGATATAGAGAAAGCCAAAGTCTATGTAAGCCAAGAACTCAAAGATATCATGTCTCATTACCATATCGCTTCTGCGGTACAGCGGCATGTACTCGGTTTGTCTATGACTGACGTCAATATGAGTATTGATGATATCGACATCGACTTCTTTCGAAAATTCACCGACGAAGTTGATGTAAAGGTAAAGATGGAGGGTTTACGTGGTGGTAGCCCTTGGGTAGATGACCGCACCATTAAGCTGGTAAAAAATGGCAAACGTTGGACGATAGTTGAAGTATTAACTGAGAAAGGTCGTATAGACCTATAACATGCACTAGCTTTCATATCGCGTTACTGTGACAACAAGAAGCATTAATAAATGTCATTATTTAGAAATCGTCACAGATAGAACACCGAAGGTTTTAACTGTAAACAATCAAATTTTAAGCATAAAAAAAGCAGCTAGGCTGCTTTTTTTATGCTTGAGAAAGAGCTAATAGTATTAGTTCAATCTACTTATTCTTCATCAGTAGGTAGTGACTCTAGAACGTCATCTTTTACTTGATAATAAGCATTTTCGTATTCATGAACTTCCATAGTAACTCCTATCAACCTAAGGTCGTTTTGTAGGGGGTAAGGAATGTCTATTATTTAGGGGGTGACATTTTCCTTTACAGAGAAGCAGTAGCCATCATTACTTCTTGGTTCTGATTATACCAAGCATATAGTTCCAATCCCACCAATAATTACAAAAAACTTTCAGAAATGTATGTTCAATTTGTAAATAACTCGTTTTATAGTGCTTTTTAGTAGGGTAAAACTGTAAGTCTTACAAAAAGGATCACGAAAGCAGCATACTTATGTCACATTCAATCATCTCACCACACAATCTACTAACAACAGGTCTTTTTGTTTAAGATAATAAAAAGCGAATAATAGCGTACAGACTATTACTCGCTTAATTATCATTTAGGTGATAAATCTCTGAGTCGTTAAACTTGATTTATGTGCATCACAATCCGTTTTTCTGAAATAGGATAAGCTGTGCCAAGGACTTGGGCGAAACAAGATACGCGGTACTCTTCTATCATCCAACGAGCTTCTAATAAAGACTCAGGAATTGGCTGCATTTTAGGTACTTTAGCCAGCTGCGCTTTAAGCAAGTCGTCCACTTTAGCAATGCTTTGCATGTGCAATCTATCACGAGTAGGATCAACGGGTAACTTATCTAAGCGGTTTTCAATCGCCTTTAAGTAACGAGCGACATCGGCTAATCGACTCCAGCCACAGTGCTCAACAAAGCCTTTAAATACCAATTTATCCAGCTGGTTATTAATATCACTCATTGCAAAAGCAATATCTAAACTGATCTTGCCTTTTAAACGCTTTTTAATCCGCTGATAAATCGTCAATACTTGCTCAACTTGCAGTGAAATTTGCTCTGCATAGCCGTTTAGCTCTTGTCTAACCCAATCTTTAGCTTGTTCAAATTGCGCTTCATTTCGAACATCTAATTTTTTCTCATCAAGTAGCTGCTGCACCGATGCAGAAATAATGTCGTCAATCAGCAATTGCACTTGCCCGAATGGATTGAAATACATCGCAAGTTTAGCTTTATTTGGCAGCGCCTTTTGTAAATGCTTAACAGGAGACGGTATATTGATCAGTAATAAGCGGCGTAAACCAATACGATGTTGACGCTCAGCTTCAAATTCATCATCAAACAACTTAATTGATACTTGGCTTTTCTCGTCAATTAAAGCCGGATAAGCTTTAACTTCATAATTACCTTTACGTTTTTGATATTGCTTAGGTAAATCACCAAATGACCAAGTGGTTATCTCTTTCTTTTCAATACCATCTTCAGCCACGTTACGAATCGCTTTTGCCACAACGCCTTGTAATTTATCTTTAAGGCTGTCTAAATCGCGCCCTTGATCCACAAGGCGATGCTTATCATCCTCAACTTTGAAGTTAACGGCTAAATGAGCGTTTAACTGAGTTAAATCGAAATCATCACCGCTGATACGAGTACCTGTCATACGAAGTAACTGCTTACACATCGCATCAAGCAAAGGCATCGAAAACGGCTCCATTGCTTGTACACATGCGCGGGCATAATCTGGTGCGGGTACGAAATTACGGCGTAGATTTTTCGGTAGTGACTTAATCAATGCGACAACTTTTTCTTCTCTAAGCCCTGGTACTAACCAATCAAAATCATCAGTGTCGATTTGGTTGATTAACGCCACCGGAATATGCACTGACACACCGTCATCAACAGCTGCTGGCTCAAAGTGATAACTCACTTGTAGCCCTAAATTGGCTTTGTGCCACACTTCAGGGAAATCCAATGCTGAAATATGATCTGCACTGCGCTGCATTAATAAATCTTGATTGAAATCTAATAACTCAGGGTTTTGCTTACGGGCTTCTTTCCACCACTTAAAGAATAATGGCGCGTTATAAATACCCTGCGGGACTAATGGATCATAAAAGTCCACCAACACTTGCTCATCAACCAAGATATCGCGGCGACGAGACTTATGCTCTAGAGACTCGATATCATTCAGCAGTTGCTGATTCTTGATAAAGAAAGGTTCTTTAGTCTGTAATTGCCCTTCAGCTAATGCACTGCGAATAAATATTTCACGTGATTCCACAGGATCGATTGGGCCATATTGCACTCTGCGGCGATTCACCACTGTCAGCCCATAAAGCACTTGATTTTCAAAGGCGATAACACTGGCTGGTTTGGCCTCAAAATGAGGTTCTAAATGGTTTTTCTTAATGAGATGCGCCGCTAATGGTTCTAACCATTCTGGCTGAATTTTGGCGCAGCAACGAGCGAAAAGGCGAGACGTTTCGGTCATTTCAGCCGCCATAATCCACTTTGGCCCTTTTTTCGCCAAAGGAGAACCAGGGAATACAAAGAACTTACGATTACGCGCGCCTAAATATTCGTTATTCGCATCTTTAAAACCAATGTGACTTAACAAACCTGATAATAAGGCTTTGTGCAGGTCGTCATAGCTAGCAGGAGTATCATTTAAACGCCACTTTAAATCATGAACCGCTTGTTTTATTTGAGTGTATAAATCCTGCCATTCACGTACACGCAAATAGGCTAGGTACTCTTCACGACATTGTTTTCTAAACTGGCTTGCTGATAGCTCGTGTTTTTGATCTTTAATATGATCCCAAAGGTTCACCCAACTGACAAAATCTGAGTCCTTGTCGGCATAACGGCGATGACACTCATCGGCGGCTTGCTTCTTTTCAATCGGTCTTTCGCGCGGATCTTGAATCGATAAACCTGAAGCAATCACCATTACCTCATGTAAACAATTCATATCTTTAGCTTCAAGCACCATACGTGCTAAGCGAGGATCTAACGGTATTTTCGCTAAATTACGCCCCAGATTAGTCAATACTAAATCTTTGCGCTTTTGCTTAACGGCTTGCAACTCTTCTAGAAGTAAAAAACCATCACGAATATGTTTTTGTTCTGGCGGCTGAATAAATGGGAAACCAGCAATATCTCCTAAGCCAATCGCGAGCATTTGCAAAATAACTGAAGCAAGATTGGTTCGCAAAATTTCAGGATCGGTAAATTCAGGACGTTGAATAAAGTCAGTTTCATCGTACAGACGAATACAAATACCTGGACCAACACGACCACAACGCCCCTGTCGCTGATTAGCACTGGCTTGTGAAATCGGCTCAATTGGTAAACGTTGTACCTTGGTACGATAGCTATAACGGCTAATTCGGGCGGTACCTGGGTCAATCACATAGCGAATACCCGGCACGGTTAATGACGTTTCGGCGACGTTAGTTGCTAATACAATACGACGGCCTATGTGACTCTTAAAGACTTTTGATTGCTCGCCATAAGACAGACGCGCATAGAGCGGTAAAATTTCAGTATCGCGATATTTCTGCTTACGCAGCATTTCAGTGGTGTCACGAATTTCTCGCTCACCATTCATGAAAATCAAAATATCGCCAGGGCCTTCAGCAATCAACTCGTCAACCGCTGAGAAAATGCCATCACTGACATCTAAGTCAGCATCGGTATCGCGCACCAATGGACGATATCGGGTTTCTACAGGGAATGTACGGCCCGAGACTTCAATGACGGGCGCATTATTGAAGTGTTTTGAAAAACGTTCGACATCAATAGTTGCCGAAGTAATAATCACTTTTAAGTCGGGACGTTTTTTAAGAACTTGTTTTAGATACCCTAAAATAAAATCAATGTTTAAGCTACGCTCATGGGCTTCATCGATAATAATCGCATCGTACTGATTTAAGAATTTATCTGAGGTTAATTCTGCAAGCAAAATACCGTCAGTCATCAGTTTAACGTAGCTATCTTGACTAATAGAATCAGCAAAACGCACCTTAAAGCCAACAACCTCACCTAGCGGACTATTAATTTCTTCAGCAACGCGATTAGCGACGCTGCGGGCAGCAAGACGCCTAGGTTGGGTATGACCAATTAATCCACGGGTACCTAAGCCCAGCTCTAAACATATTTTTGGTAACTGGGTTGTTTTACCTGAGCCTGTTTCACCCGCAACAATCACCACTTGGTTATTGGCTATCGCATCGGCAATATCGCCGCGTTTTTGTGAAACAGGTAACGCATCTGGATAGGTCACTGCAGGGCTATTTTTAAGCCTTAACTGCGCCTTTTCATAAGCTTGAGTCGCTTGCTCGGTTAACTTTGCTAAGACTTGATCTTTCTTTTCAGACTGAGGCTCTTTATTTAATTGATACAAACGACGACGAATTCTTGCTGCATCGGTTTGATAACAAGAGTTTAGGTATGCTTTAGAGAGCGGGTGTTGGTCCGAATTCAAATCTAATTCCTAGCAAGTATTTCAAAAACTGCGATCCTAGCAAGGAACTAGACTGAATGGTATTAGTTTAAAAAAAACAGCGGCGTAAATACTTAGATTATGCAGGCGTTAAGTAACATTGCTGCATATAGATATTCATTGCTTTGAGTACATCGGTACGATTAATGGTACCGATAACTTTCGAGCCTTGTACTACAGGATAAATTTTCGGTTTAGCACCAAGCATTTGTTCTGCTAACTGTAAAATACTGCCATCAGGTGATGCGGTTAATACATCTGTCTTCATACAATCTTTCACTGTTTCTGTCATATCGCAGTGATAGCTACTTTTAAGCATCACAGATAAACAATCTTGCTGTGATAAAAAGCCCACCAAGGCGCCGTCATTATCAACCACTGCAGCACCTGCTTTATTCTTGCCTAATAAATGTTCCACCGCCGTAGCCAGTGACATATTGGCTTTTAATAAAACTGGCTGACGATCCATATATTCTGAGATTTTGATTGAATCCATAGTGATACCCCTTAAACCTTTACTTGCGCAAGCTACATGAGTTAACAACAAAAGCTAACAACACGCTCTAGTATTATTTTTAGTCTTCATATTGATTGTAGTCAAAATCCTAATAAAGCGATGATTGAATTAATAGATTGTGATATTCGATTAAACCTTTCTTTAACTAAAGCATCTTTGAATGGACAATAAAAAAGCACCAGATAATCTGATGCTTTTTCATTTAGCTAAGCCCAATCCATTCTAACCATTAACGACAGTATGAGCTCATTACTGGTCACGCCAAATCATAATGTTAGCTTGTTCGCCACTTTTTCGAGTCGCGCGGTACATGCCTTCGGTATTGAATGGCGTGGCAATATTACCGCGATGGTCAATAGCAATAACCCCGCCTGTTCCACCAGCAGTGATTAAGCGTTGGTTTATCACTTCATCAGCGGCTTGAATAATCGATTTTTGTTGGTATTTCACTTTAGCGCAAATATCACCTGCCACTTGGTAACGGATGAAATATTCACCATGTCCTGTGGCTGATACTGCACAAACACCATTTTCAGCATAGGTGCCAGCACCAATAACAGGGGCATCACCAATTCGGCCATAGCGTTTGTTTGTCATTCCCCCTGTTGAGGTACCTGCGCTAATGTTGCCTTGTTTATCTAATGCCACAGCGCCCACGGTGCCCACTTTGTATTCTGTGTCTAATTGTTGGTGCGCCGCTTGGTAATCAGCACTACTCTTGGCTTCGGCCATTTTAGCTTTAGCTCGCTGTAATCCTTCATAGCGTTTTTGAGTATTAAAGGTTTCATTAGCAACTAATGGCACTCCTTGGGTTAAAGCAAACTCTTCAGCACCTTGGCCGTACAACATAACGTGCACAGATTCATCCATAACTAATCTTGCCAAATCAATAGGATTTTTTATGTGCTTAACGCCCGCAACTGCGCCTGCATTCATGGTATTACCGTCCATGATAGACGCATCCATTTCATGCTCTTCATTATGGGTATAAACCGCACCTTTACCTGCATTGAAATACGGTGAATCTTCAAGCACATTAATGGCTGTTGTGACTGCTGTAAGGCTTGAACCACCCTTTTCTAGTACCGTGTAGCCAGCATCTACTGCCTCTTTTAATTTGGCACGATAGGCTTGTTCTTGTTCTGGCGTAAAACTGGATTTTTTGATCGTACCAGCCCCACCATGAATGGCTAATGCAAATGGCTTGTCATTATTAGCAAAAGATATACTGGAAAAAAGTGTCATTGAAATAGCGAAAGCGAGCGTTATTGTTTTCATTTTAAGCAAGTCCTTGATCGGTTTGTATCTTTGTAACCATTTCAGGCGGTAATTTCAATCATAACCTTGCCTGTTAGCAGTATTCTGGCGACAATAGGTTATAAGTAATTGGCCGTTGATAAGCATTCATTCATTGTTATCCAAATCGTTTAAGTATTGCCTAGTCATTTGCGTTGCTCTCGTTTCGATAGCATCGAATTTCGCTTGGGCAAAAGATGATTGGCTAAATATCAAATTAACAGGTGCCTCTGACAAGCTTAACAAGAATATTCGAGCTCATCTGGGTGAAAGCCCCAACTCTGCAGTACAACGCCGTGCCTTCTTATTTACCGTCGAAGACAATGTTAATGCCGCTTTAGAATCGATGGGGCATTATCACGCAAAAGTCGATATTGAAGTAACCGAAGCAGAAAAAGGCCCGTGGACATTAAATGTGTCGATTGATGAGGGCAAACCTACCATCATTGAATGGATAGACATAAAGTTCAGTGATGAGATGCTCGATGACAGCAGTTTTAATCGATGGATGAACCAGCTGACAATCAAACCTGGCGATGTATTAAATCATGGTGTTTACTCTGAGCTTAAATCTCAACTGGTTACCTTAGCGCTAGCTCGCGGCTATTTTGATGGTTCATTCACACGCTCAGACATTGAAGTCAATCGAGATTTGAATACCGCACGGATCCACCTCTATTTTGAATCAGGTAAACGCTATTCAATTGGTAATGTCGAATTTTCAGGTCAAACCGTTAACGACGATATTTTAGAAAATCTTATCCCGTTTGCTCCCCATGCCAAATATTCAACTCAGCGGCTAAATCGTTTAAATCGAAACCTGATTGATACAGGGTATTTCGCTGGCATTAAAGTCTTACCGCAACTTGATGGAATGTCGAATACTGAAATACCTATTAAAGTAGAATTAAGCCCGCGCCCGACACATTCATTTGAAGTGGGTTTAGGTGCTGACATTGGTAATAACGCCGAGAAATCTTCGATTGATCCAAGAGTACGACTCACTTGGCGTATGCCGCAGATTAACAGCTATGGACATACTCAAGAAACCACCATGGAGTGGTCACCGGATAAACCTAAATTCTTAACCACCTACACTATTCCATTGACTCATCCTTTAGATGACCAACTGAAATTTCGAGTGGGTTTATTACGAGATAAATACGGGGTAACACAGGACTATAATCCTGATGACCGTAGTTACGATTACACGGGCCAGCTTGAGTCAGAAAAACGTTTAATAGGGGTGATCAGACAACAGAGGTTAGATCATGATTGGTTGTTTGGCTACTCGGTAGAATTTAACCAAGAGTTTTATAACCAGTCCGACACCGATTATGATCCAAAGTTTTTATTATTTGGCATCGGGATTGGTAAAACCACTCGAGGCGATAATACACTCGACCCTAAATCTGGTTTCAGGCAGGTCTACAGTATTGAATACGGTAACTCAAGTTTAGGCTCAGAAATTAATTTGACTAAAATTGAAGCTAAGTTTAAGTGGATTGACACTTTTTTTGACCGTCACCGCATTGTCACTCGACTCGATATGGGTGCAAATATCGCTGATTCTGATGAGATTGCTCAAATTTCACCTTCTTTGCGATATTTTGCAGGTGGCGACCAAACCATTCGTGGTTATGGTTACCAAGAACTTGGTCCTTACATCGAATATATCAACTCTGAAGGCGGTGTATCACGTCAGGTTGTAGGTGGACGTTATCTCGTGGTGGGTAGTTTAGAATACCAGTACTATTTAACAGATACATGGCGAGTCGGCACTTTTGTTGATGCGGGTAATGCATTTGATACAGAGCAGTTTGAACCTGTTGTGTCAGTCGGCGGCGGGATCCATTGGATTTCACCTATTGGTCCGATCAAATTGGACGTCGGTGTCGGCCTAAAAGAAACCACCACGATTGATCGTTCTTGGCGAATTCACTTAACAATGGGGACAGATCTATAATGACTGAAAAATCTTCCCCAACGGCAGACAATACACGTTCAACGAATGGGACAATTCCTGCGGCGACACCGCCAAAGTCAGCTTTAAAAAGATGCTGGAGTGCTTTTAAACTGTCCACGCGTCTTTTTATCTACATTCCTTTACTGATACTTATCATTGTAGCCGTCTTACTTGGCACCTCTATCGGCGCTCGGATTAGTGTTTTGCTTGCCAATCAATTTGTTCCTAATCTTGAATTGGATATTCGTTCGGGCACCATTAACAAACACCTCGAGTTTGATTATGCCAGTTGGTCAATGAATGGGGTATCCGTTGAAGTTGAAGATTTATCTTTATCCTGGGTACCTACTTGTTTGTTCAATAAACAAATTTGTGTCGACAGCTTAACAGCGAGCAAGGTCAATGTACGTGTTGCAACCGATGAATTTGATGAAACACCTGAAGCACCTGAAGCACCTGAAGCACCTGAAGCACAATCAATTGATGCTGAACGTCTTAATGCTGTCAACATTACACAAGACGATAATCAGCAAAGCGTAAATGTACAAAACTTGGATGCAAGTGTAATTGATGCAGCACTTAATACTGATGAAACTGATGAGCCCTCACCTCTTATTTTGCCAGTGATCATCGGACTTAACCATTTGGACTTGAATAACGTCAAAGTCAGTGTCAATGATATGCGTTACAACGCTGGACGTCTGCAGGGCAAAGCACTGTGGAATAAAAGTGGCCTTCGTGTCAGTTACCTTCACAGCCAAGATTTATTGGTAGATATTCCACTTGGCTCTGATGAGACTGATATTGATACCAAATCTGAGCAAAGTAATGCGACAGACAAGCAGGATATAGAAGAATGGGCAATGGCAAATTTGCCGGCTGTTTACATGACCTTCCCTATCTATGTTGATGAATTAACGACAACAGATAGTGTGATGCTTTTAGGCGAACGTGAAGATACTTTTGCCCATATTGCTTTAAAAGGTAGCTACGTAGAATACTTAATCGATATTCAAGAGTTAGCAGTTACTCACCAATATGGCGATGCAAAACTGATTGGCGATATCAGTTTAAATGATGATTACCCGATGACAATTGATGCTCAGTTCTCACTCAACAATGTCACAGAGCTTCCTGAGTTATCCAATCAAACCTTAAGCATTCAAGCTGAAAATGGCTTCGATGATTTAGCCGTAAAAGTCTCAGCATCTGGTGATATCAATATCGACTTTGAGGGTACTATTGCCTTAAGTCGTCCTGAAATGAATTATCAATTAGAAATAGCAAAGGCAGATCTGCAGTGGCCATTGGATAAGCCTGACTATTTTGCCAAGATTGATAAGTTAACCAGTAAAGGCGATATCAACAGTCAATCAGCCATATTTGACGCCGAATTATTAAGCCCTTTTCATCCACTACTGGATGTGAACGCCAACATTAGTTTTGAAAGTGAACAACTCATTATCTCAAGCATTAATATCCTATCTGATGCAGGTAACATCAAAGGTAATGGTTTACTTAACTTCAAAGATGAATTTAGCTGGCAAGCAGAACTTGAAACTGAAACCTTACAATTAGAGAAAATCAGTTATCTATACGAACTCACCGAGTTGACCAGTAACATCAATGGTCAATTATCATCTGCCGGCACCATTGGCGATGAAACATGGCACATTGAAATCGCTGATGCCGCGCTCGATGGCTCGTTAAATGCGTTTCCATTAACTGTCAGTGGCAATATTGAGTTAAATGAGCAACTGGCGGTCAATGCCGATAACTTACATGCAACCGCACTAGGTGCTGAGCTTATTATTAATGGTCAAGCCAATAAAATTTGGGATGTCGACGCAGAGCTTACTGTGCCCGACCTTAGCCAGTGGTTGCCCCAATCTACTGGCGGCATTTACGCAAAAATTGATGTGACTGGTGATGATCAACAACCGATTGTCGATATCACAGGTAAGTTGTTTGATTTTGAATACCTAGATATGGAAGTTGAACTGTTAAATCTTAATGCTCACTACTTACCGTTAAGCCAGCATCAATTTAAACTTAATATCACTAATGACCAGTTTACTTGGCAAGAAATCGATTTATCACAGCTGTTAATCAACGCATCAGGAAACCTAAATCAACAACACCTTGAGTTTTCTACCGCTGGTGAATTCGCTATCAATACCATTATCGATAATAAATTCGATGAGAATAGCCAAGTATTTGATGCACAGATAAAGTCTTTATCAGTCACTCACTTTTTAGGTACATGGGCCACTGATAGAATTGTGGAGGTTATGTGGGATCAAAAAAATGGCCAAGGTAGCGTCAATCCTTTTTGTATTAACCACCCCAACAATCACTTATGCATAGAAACTCCTGCGACGTTTGGCAAAATCGGGGATATTCAATTAACTGCTCAAGGTACGCCAGGATTACTATTAAAGCCTATATTGCCCACTAAATTCTCTTGGACTGGGGATTCAGATATTTCAGTCTCAGCAACTTGGTCTGAGACAGAAAAGCTTCAAGCAAATGCTGATATCAATTTTTCAGAAGGTCAACTTGAGCTTAGGCGCACCAGCAAAGATTTTATCAATTTACACTACGATATTATACAACTCACCGCATCGCTAAACGAACAAGTGCTGCAAGCAAAACTTATTGTAGAGGCTGAAGAAATTGCCACTATCAACAGCCAAGTTACCGTCAATACAGATCCAAGTCGGGCATTAAAAGGCAATATTAATGTTGATGCATTAAACCTATCTCACTTACAAGGTTTTTTCCCAAAACTTGAAACACTCGAAGGGATATTTGCCGCTGACTTATCACTTGAAGGCAACCTTGAAAAGCCAATGGCTAAAGGCAGTATTTCATTATCTAAAGGTGCTATTGCAACCACCAGTAATCCAACGCTTATTAATGATATAAATCTCGCCATGGCGTTAAAAGGGCAAAAAGGCTTGCTTGATGGCAGTGTAGCGATGGGAGACGGCCAAGCACAAATCAATGGCACTTTATCTTGGCCTCAAGGCAGTTTCAGCGGTGACATTGATATTAACGGCGACAAACTGGCTGTTATCGAGCCGCCTATTGCTATTTTACAAGTATCCCCAGATATCAATCTCAAATTCAATAAAGATCAACTTGCTGTAACCGGTAAAGTTGACATTCCAACGGGTGAAATCGCCGTTGTGCAGCTTGCTGAAGGTGGTGTGGCGGTGTCATCTGACGTCGTATTTAAAGACTCTATCTCTGAACAAGAGCAAAGGGTTAGCCCTTATGCCATCGTCTCAGATTTAAACATTAACCTTGGCCCAGAAGTATCCATTGACGGTATGGGGCTTAGCGGAAAACTAAACGGAACCATACTGTTGCAACAACAAGCTTTTAAACCACCTTTGCTGTTTGGGGACATTAGAGTTAGCCGAGGTACTTATAAGTTTATGGGGCAAACCTTAACCATAAGCACAGGTGATGTGCAGTTCTCAGGCCCTACTGAAGTGCCTAACTTAAATATTGAAGCGGTTCGTGAAATAAAAGAGGAAGATCTCACTGCAGGTGTCAGAGTCACAGGTACTGCAATGCGCCCTATCGTGACGTTATTTTCGAGCCCAGCTAAAGAACAAGCGGAAATTTTATCTTACATCGTGACTGGCGCTGGGTTTGGCAGTTCTACTAATGAACAAAACAGTGCTTTGATGATGGGAGCAGCACTGACATTAGGTTCGCAGTTTGGTGGTGGAGCAATCAATAACATTGGCTCTACTGCGACAGGCTTAATTGAAAAGTTTGGTTTTTCTAATGTTCAGCTCGATGCAAACGATGAGGGCCGCGTTGCAATTAGTGGTTATATTGGCGAAGACTTAATGGTGAAGTATGGTATCGGGGTATTTAACCCAGGTTACGAAATGACCGTACGATATTACATATTGTCGCAATTGTACTTAGAAACGGTATCGGGCACATTGAACCAATCACTCGATATTTATTATAGCTTCAACGTCGATTAGCGTCAGTTTGCTATTCTCTATTCTCTATTC
>NZ_JBFRJJ010000046.1:0-16077 GCF_041468785.1 Shewanella sp. 10N.286.52.E4 | reverse complement strand
ATTCTCTATTCTCTATTCTCATAATTAGAACTTTAATACTTTAATCCCTTTACCTTTAATTTTCTCAGTAAAATTCAGACATAAAAAAAGCGCCGTTAGGCGCTTTTTTCATTCAAATTAACGATTAAGCAAATTTGAAGTCAATATGTTCAACTAAAGTTTTGAACGCGTGGCGTTGCATAGCTTGAACACGTACTTTAACTTCTTTACCATCGATAACTAGAGTTAAATCTGTGTTGTAGAAATCGTCATTCAATTGAATGTTAACGATATCTTTTTGAGCCATTTTGATTGAGATAGGCTCTTTACCTGGACCGTAGATTACAGCAGGAACTAAATTCGCATGACGTAGGCGGCGGCTCGAACCTTTCCCGATTTCAGTACGGATTTCAGCTTGGATAGTGTAAGACATGTGTTTCTCACTTAATAAAAATAAATAAATTGATGTTGTTATTTTCGACCAATAACAACTCGTGCTTGTTTAATACATATGCTGGTTACACAAAAGTTGGTATTTGAACCAAATCGATTGATTAAACTAAAGCTAATTAAACCAAAGCGCGCGGATTCTAACACAGCTCATTAAGCTCAACAAGTTATTAGCATTGATTTCATACCATTCGCTCTGTTCACTAAGCCTAAAAAACGCATAGTTGCATGACTAATAGGTACTTTACTTAATACTTGAACCAATACTTTGATTATTAATGACAGAAATGAAATTTTACCAACTTCTGACCGGGCCACAATCCACATGGATAAAACCAGAACGTGGATAATAACCTACACCGCCGAGTTCTAAAGAGCGTGCAGCATCACGTAATGTTTTAAGCTCTACTCCAGGGATGGCAAGATCCATCGCCATGCCTTTCATATGATAGCTTTTTTTAGCCACTCCGTTACTTTTCGAAGCTAACATATTGTTAGTCACCGGAGAACGATAGCCTGAGATAACATGCACTTCATCAGTGTTGCCAATGGCTTGTTGTAAATTATAAACAAACTCATAAAGACGTTTATCCATAGGAGCTGATTGGTTTTGTCGATGATCACGAAGTACTTTACTAAATAAAGATAAAGTCTCCTGGTTGTATTCGCCTTCAGCCCAGAACTGTCCTTGTTCGCGCTCGCCAGTGTGACGATTATAAAAACTCAACTCCCTAAAACCTTGGGTTGAACGACTTGCTTGAGCTGGGGTTGAAAACATTGATGCGACTGCAACACCACTTAAACCTAACAATACTTGCCGACGGGCAGGACAAACTAAAGACATTAACTCACCACTTTCTAATAATATAAACCTGTGTGTTTTTTACACAACTGAAAGGGAAGTTAAACGGAAAGGAAGGCAATAGCAAGCGATCAAGTCGACAAAATCAGCTTAATTTATGTACATGTTAGTAAGTTATAATCAGGTCAATCACTTATCGAGAGGCACTTTGAAGTCTAGATGTTGAATTATTCGCCACTATTGTTTGTTTGGTGTTGTTCAAATGATAAATATCATTACGGTACTGAGCGAGGTTATCGTCATCTACCCAAGCATTCCAATAAACAAAATGAATCGGAACTGTTTGAGATAAAGAAAACCACTGGGTTTTGCTGGCATCTGTTTGCATGCGCTGCCAAGTTCGTTTATCGATAACGACGTTGCTTGCAAACCACTCCGCAAGCTCTTGGATTTTTTCAATCCTGACACAACCAGATGAAAGCGCTCTATCATCTTCTGCGAATAAATTTTTATCGGGCGTATCATGCAAATAGATATTCAAATCATTCTTGAAATGAAACTTATAGCGACCTAAAGCATTAATCTCCCCAGGTCGCTGCACTAAACGATAAGGAAATGGTTCAGTCCTTACAACTTCTTGCCATTCTTGTGGGGTTTTATTCACCTTAGTACCAGTGACATCAAATACATCAAACTGCCTATCGCTGATATAACTGCCGTCTTCGGCGACCTTAGGCAAGATGTCACGGCGCATGAGTTTTTTTGGTACTGTCCAAGTCGGGTTAATGACAATGTTCGATATCTGCCCTTTCATTACTGGGGTTCTTCGATACGAACGCCCCACTATGACTCTTGAAGTTAAGGCAACTTGACTGTCACTAACAAGTATCATTTCAAATGCAGGAATGTTGACTAATAGGTATTGCTCGCCTAAGTCGCTTTTATAACTGGTTTTATCGACAAAATTAGCGGCAAGTAATTCAGCTCGTTGCATTGGTGTTTGATTCAACCAGTGCAAGGTTTGTGGGCCAATAACAGAATCAGGCTTTAGACCGTGACGCGACTGAAACTTTGCGACAGCTAGGGCAATAGTATTATCGAAAATATATTGTGTTTCTGAGCGAGAAGACAAATCGCCCAAAAGCCAAAGTCGCTGGGAAATAGCGCTAATCGTTTTATGGCTGTCACCTGGGCGCAATAACCCTCCGGGTTGGATGCTGGCCCATTCGTGCTTAGTATTAAGCCACATCAATCGTCGGATATGATTAAGCACACTTAAATAGTCTTCAGCATTGGGTTCCAAAGCAAAGGTTTTACGTTTTAACGAGGCATTATTCGCTAATTTATCATAAGAAAGAGCAACCCCACGCTGATGCCAGAATTCAGCAATGTCAGCTTGAATAGCATCAATATACTCAAATTTCTCGGCCTCACTATGACCTTTTAAAATAGCCAAATACTGCTGTCTGTCAGCGGTAGGTTCAACTAACGAAATTAACATCACATGTTGGGCGAGTGTTTTATAGGTAGCTTGATTTTCAGAAGAGGCTTTAGCAGGCAAACTCAACAGAAGTGACATCATAAACAACATGGCGAAACCTAAACGCCAACAACGCAATACTTTCATTCAGCCCCTCCTCTTTCAAACGAATATATTCAGTATGGCAAAAAATTATCAACCTTGTGTTACAGACAGTGTTAAGTCGTTACAAGTTACTACGAAAGGTGGATGAATTTAGCGCAACTACATAAACAAGGAGCCACTAAACATATAATTGCCCTTAAGAAACTAGGAATGCTTTAGCAGAACTGATATAAACATGCCCCGCAAAAATATTTTATCTATTTATCGCAGTAGTTTTATGAATAAGAAACAACTTGTACAAACCATGGCATCTGACATGGGTATTTCACAATCTCTAACTAAACCACAATTAGAGCAGATCCTATTACAGCTTCATAAAGCCTTAACAGAAGGTGAGAAAGTGTATTTACCACAATTTGGCACCTTTGAACTTCGTTACCATTTAGCAAAAAATGGCCGTAATCCAAAAACAGGTGAGAGCATAGAAATTCCTGGCTTCAATCAACCTAGCTTTAAACCTGCTCCTGCATTTAAAAAACACATCAACAGCTAATTTAATATTTCTAGCGCTGCACGACTTGTTTAAACAAAAAGCCTTTGGCTGAGAAAATCAACCAAAGGCTTTTTTGTATTCTAAAAACGGCTTTAATACCCAAAACAAAAACTTGTGACATGCACTTGTAAAATGAATGGCTATATTAGGCTGTGCGCTTAACCTTGGCTAAATAGCCCAAGAATACAATCACAAAAATAGAATCCAACGTGATAGTTAATAAAGATTTTTCAATATATTGAGCGCCAAACATAACGATTAGAGAAATAAATGCGACTTTACTTGTGCTAGCAAGCACCAACGCTAAATTTCGATATATGGGTCGAAATGCGCCATAAATGAGCAAGGCTCCGATCATAAAAATAAGAAAGCCCCAACTTCTAACAACAACCTGAGCTAAAGGTTCTGTAAGCGATTCTCCAAACATACTGATAAGCGCTTCTTGGGGAGCAAATACTGCAAAGATCATTGAGCAAGTCAGCCCACCAGCAACAATCATTATCCATTTCATATAATCAATCGAGGTCAAATTAACTCCTTACAATCCATGTTAGTTAACGTTAACGCTTACTAAGAATATCAGCTTAAAGTCGATGCACGGTTATACCGTATCAACAATGCATAACCTGAGTCGCTGATAATACTCATGTAAATTATTTTTGATGTACATCAAAATGATGAGTTACTAGACTTCCTCAGTGCGTATTTATCTCTACGCGTAACGTTATTATCAGTATTTATCTGCCTATGTTAATAAAAATGATAAAACCACTGAGTAACGTCTATGAGTTACGTCTAAATCAGCCTTAAATTCATATCTGGGTAATTTACGGGTTTTTCTTTAGCTCATTTGTTAGAATCCCCCATTATTTTGGCAGCCGCATTGTTGCTACACTTTGAGTGACTACGCTAAACGCCCCTCAAAGCATGAAAGTTTGACTAAATTAAAGGCAAGATATGACCGTTCTTCTAATGACTCCACCGATGACTCAGCTAAATACGCCCTACCCGGCAACCGCGTATTTAACTGGTTTTTTACGCTCACGTGGCTATGAGGCGGTGCAGAGAGATCCTGCGATTGAACTTTTTTTAGAGATGATGACAGCTCCAGCCCTTGATATCATCCGCCAGCATGTAGAAGAAAACTACCAGCACTTTGAAGACGATGAACTGCCTGAAGTTATTTTTAATTTCCTCGCTGAATTTGACCGCTACCACTTAGCTGTTGAACCTGCGATTCGCTTTTTACAGGGTAAAGATCCAAGCCTTGCTATGCGGATTAATTCACGTCGATTTTTACCTGAAGGACCAGCTTTTGATACGATTGCACAGATGGAAGCCGTGTCTGGTGATGTATTACAAGCCGCTTTTGGTAACCTAGGGGTACAAGATAAAGCGAAGTATTTAGCCACGCTATTTATCAATGACTTATCAAACGTCATTACTCAAGGGGTAGATCCTTATTTTGAAGTCAGCCGTTATGGTGAGCAATTAGCCGCAGCTAACCCAAGTTTCGATAACCTCTACGATACTTTGATGGGTGAATCGAGCTTCAGCTCAGATATATTAGAACAATTAGTCGAGCAGTACTTAGAAGAAACTCAGCCTAGCGTTGTCGCGCTGACAGTGCCTTTCCCCGGCAATATGCTCGGCGCATTACGTATTGCGCAAACCTGTAAAAGTATTAACCCAAGTATTCCTATCATCATTGGCGGCGGCTTTATCAACACAGAACTTCGCGCGCTAAAAGATCCTCGAGTATTTGAATTCATCGACTTTATCTGTCTTGATGATGGCGAGCGACCGTTAATCACCTTATTGGAATACTTCCAAGGGGAACGAGAGATTGACGACTTAGTGCGTACTTATTTCCTTGCTGAAGATGAAAATGGTGCTCCCTACGTTCACTTTAATGAAAACAAAGAGCTGCACGATATACCGCAAACTGATGTTGGCGCGCCAATATACGATGGTTTGCCATTAGGCGAGTACTTATCTTTGTGTGAAATGCTTAACCCTATGCATCGCATTTGGAGTGATGGCCGCTGGAATAAACTCACTATCGCTCACGGTTGTTACTGGCGTAAATGCAGCTTCTGCGATGTCAGCTTAGATTATATCGACCGTTACGACGCCGCAGGCGCTGACGTTCTCGTTGACAGAATTGAGCAACTCATCCAAGAAACGGGGGAAACTGGTTTTCACTTTGTTGATGAAGCCCTGCCACCAAAAGTGTTGTTCTCATTGGCCAAGCGATTGATTGAACGTAATGTAGT
This sequence comes from Shewanella sp. 10N.286.52.E4, assembly GCF_041468785.1. Taxonomy (NCBI): domain Bacteria; kingdom Pseudomonadati; phylum Pseudomonadota; class Gammaproteobacteria; order Alteromonadales; family Shewanellaceae; genus Shewanella; species Shewanella sp. 10N.286.52.E4. The sequence goes on along the minus strand of NZ_JBFRJJ010000046.1, from coordinate 10,432 downwards.
GATTAGTTGGTGGGGTAATATTCGTTTTGAAAGAACCTTCAGCCAAGCGCGCTGTCAATTACTTGCAGACTCTGGTTGTATCGCTGTCAGCGGTGGCCTTGAGGTTGCATCCGATCGCTTATTAAAACTGATGAAAAAAGGCGTGAGCGTTGAGCGTGTGGCTCATGTGACTAAAGCCTTTAGTGATGCAGGTATTTTGGTACATGCTTACTTGATGTATGGTTTTCCAACGCAAACCGAGCAAGAAACCATTGATTCCCTTGAAATGGTACGCCAGATGATGGCTCAAGGCTGTTTCCAATCAGCTTACTGGCATCGCTTTGTTGCCACAGTACATAGTCCTATAGGCATGAACCCTGAACAGTTCGGTATTACTCTTGCTGAACGTCCTGACATTCTTTTCGCTGAAAACGATGTCGACTTTACCGATCCAACGGGTACCGACCACCCAATGCTTGGTGAAGGCCTTCGCAAAGCCATTTATAACTATATGCACGGCATTGGTTTTGAACAGCCGATGAGTTTTTGGTTTGATCAGCCAGTTAAACCGACACAAATGAATAAAGACCTAATACTAACTGCTATCAATAATTTCATTGCCAGTAATGAAGAGTAGCCAACACTGTTGAGCCATTTCCATTAAAATTATCAAATTGTAATTTTAAGTACACGTAACTGTACTTTGTTGGTTTCTCAAAAAATAAACTGTAAACAGCACTCAATAAATTAGAGTTGAGTGCTTCCGATATGAATAAATATCTAGTATATATAGCTCAATCAAAAACAAGAGCATTCTGAAAACATCCTTCGACCTAGCGCAAATCAAGCCTACCTTCTATTCAATGAATAGTGGCCTTTTTTTGAAAGTTAGTTAAAAATTGAGGCTGATAATTTCAATTTCGGTAGTTTAAACAGAGGGAAATTAAGGGCCCTATAGTTCAATAGATTACTTTTAAATTACATTCTCCTCCAACTCAAATAACCTTCTAAAAAATAAAAAACTTACTTAGGTACACTTAGCGTATTCAACACATCACTACGATCAACATTGGGTTTTATTTCAGCTAAATGATAAGTAAAATCTCGTGCGTTCATACCAAATTGACTGTTTAACTGAGTTAAACTTGCCTCTCTCGCCAGTAGGAAAGTGACTAATTGGTTATCGTTTGCCAAAATAGCTGCATGTAATGGTGGTAAACCACTCATAACACTTTCATTATTCACAGATGTACCGGCCTTGATAAAAGCATCTAAATAAATATATTTAACATCCTCATGAATACTATAAAGAGAAGCAATACCGCCTCTTGACTCAAAGTCCTTTATGTCTAAATCTGACAATCTCAGATTCAATAAAACAAAATTGCATAGATTACCGGGGATATATAACCCTCCCTCATCTGCACCGCAAGCAGCTAAATCTTCGATATTCCTCGTCATCAAAGTATAACCAGCCCCAGTAAGGTAAAGCAGAAGAGTAGCGAGAAAGAATATTAACAGCTTGGACCTCATCTTCACCCCCACACTATCTTGCTTTCAAATTTAAGAGCTAATAAACCAAAGTACCTCACTTCATTTTTTGCAATACCTAGCTCGTGCATCTCAAGAACAGAGCTAAAACTGGCAGCTAATTGTTTAATAACAACGTCATACACTTTAATTTGCATTAAATCCTTAGTCGTCGCGTGCTTAAACCAATGTTTAAGTGCCTTACGACCAAATGTTACCAATACTTTCTTTACGCCACTCTGGGGTTTCATAAGTGTTCCGAATAATGCATCAACAAACCCAAGTGCATACGAAGCATCTACAGCTTCAAGTAATAAGGCTTGCGCAAAACCTCTGATTTCATCAGTAATGACCAATCGGCCCACTAGATCATGCTTCTTACTGAATATGAATTTCAAAATAGTAACTGTCTGTTCATCGTCAAATATTAGTTCTGATGCTTTAAAACGTCGTAAATGTATTCCTTTACTCACAATGTTTTCCTGTTATTAAACATTTCAAAACCATAACAAGCGGCACAATATTAAACAATTATCATTTATAATGTAATTTTATGATGCGACAACAAAATATGGGGTACACCGATTTAACATTTTGAGTACATCCAATTTATCAAGGTAATCTACCTCATTTAATGCAATATAATTTATTGGAAATGTTCAAAATATTTGAAAAATCTATCTTTTTACGCTTCAAAATATAACTAACGCATTCACAAAAAAATGCAACCAATCTAAAGTATTATTAAATGGTGATTTAATTTCCTATTCAATATTTAATAATGAAACGATCCATTTTTGTAAAGTGTCTTCATTGTATCTGGGATGCCACGCTGCAATCACATCAAAGCTATTTGGTGACTCTTCAAGTTCAATAGTGACAACATCTAACCCTTTGATAGCTCTAGACGGTAAAAACGCGATTGAGTCTGTTGTATTAAGATACATTGGCACAATGGAAAAACACGGAGATGACACCACTACATTGCGTTTTAAGCCAAAAATTGAGAACCATTCATCAATTGAACCTTTAAAATTAGGCCTTGATGGAGATGCGATAATGGTTGGAAATTCAGCCACTTCAGCTAATGTTGGCGTTAATTGGGCTATCGATGAATGGGTCGATGTCACGCAAACATGATGCTCTTCAAATAATTTAACGACCTTGTAGCTCTCAGGAATATAGTCAGGGAATGCCACTGCTAAGTTAACTTTGCCGCTTTCCATCAACTCATGTAGTTTATCTAATTCGAAATCTCGAATGATCAGCTTTAAATTTGGAGCTTGTTGTCTTATTTTGGCAATCAAACTAGGTAAGATAATTTGTTGAGCATAATCTGTCGCAGCAATAACGAAAGTGCCTTTGGCCTTCTCTGGTGAAAAATCTTTAGCTGACAATAACGAGTTAAAATCTATAAGCAGTCTATCTACGCCTATAGCGAGTTCTTCCGCAAATGGAGTTGGCACAAAGCCATTGGTCTTTCTCACAAATAACCTGTCATCAAACACGTCTCGTAGCTTTTTCAAATGCTCGCTTACAGCTTGCTGAGTTAACCCCAGCTGATTAGCAGCTTTAGAAGCGTTCTCTTCACGAATTAATGCCTGAAACACTCTAAGTTGTTTCATATCTAAACGGTCTAATTTACTCATGCTAACCACCTTCAAAGCTTGATAATGGTAGCAGTCTATCACTTCACAATAAAAAATTGTAACACCTACAAATAACATTTGTTTCCGCTTGTTTTGATTCCTACCTAAGATACATCCATCGAAACAAACACAGGTTAAGGATCAAATATGAAAACAGTTATTTTAATCGGCGCACTAGGTAAAATGGGACAGGCTGCACTAACAGGGCTTGGCAATCACAAGGTTATTACCGCTGGTCGTTCGGGCGATGTTGATCATATTGTCGACATCACAGATGAACAATCAATTGAGTCACTTTACGAAAAAGTAGGCCACTTTGATGCTGTAGTGAATACTGTCGGGTTTTGTGAATATGAAACCTTTGAGGCAATGACTGAGTCTCAATGGTTAACAACCATAATGAGCAAAATGATGGGACAGATTAACTTAGTCCGAATTGGTCAGAAATATATTGCTGATGGCGGCTCATTTACGCTTATCAGTGGCATATTAAACATGAAGCCAATTCCGTTTGCCATTGCAGATGCGACCACCAGCGGCGCCATAGACACTTTCGTAAAATGTGTTGCCCATGAGATGCCAAGAAATACCCGCATTAATGTGGTAAACCCAACCGTGTTAGCTGAGGCGTGGGAAGTGTACGGTGAAATGATGCCAGGGTTTGAGCCCGTACCTGGAAGATTAGTCGGTAAAGCTTTTGAGCGCTCAGTAGATGGTTTCATCAATGGTGAAGTTATCATCGTAGACGCCTAGTCACCATGAAGTCTGTCTAAAACGACAAATGGCTTCTAACGTGCAGTTATAAAGATGTACCCTTGCAATTTTTGAACATAAATAAGCCCCGACTAATATCGAGGCTTATTCTTTTAATAAAAGAAAAATGATATCCGAGGCCAGATTTGAACTGGCACGCCCGATTTTAAAACGACGAGGGATTTTTTCTTTCTTCAATTACTCAAATTTCAGATATAAAAAAGCCCCGACTAATGTCGAGGCTGTTTTATGATGGTACCCGAGGCCAGACTTGAACTGGCACGCCTATTAAGCGAGGGATTTTAAATCCCTTGTGTCTACCGATTCCACCACTCGGGCAAACTCTGGTAACTCGTCGTAACGCGTTACAAAATTTGATATTCAACGAAGCAATCGGTTGCCGCCGCTGATGTGGTGCATACTTTACTGATTTTTCAGATAGGATCAATAAAAAAATGAAACTTATTGTTTGAATGCCCATTTTACAATCAAATAGCACGAAAACACGGCATTAAAGCACCATTTAACGCCAAGTCTTTATAACTAATCCTTTAAGGCGTCGTTAACTCGGCATTTAAGTTCAGGGAGTAATTGCTCTGAAAACCATGGATTTTTTGCTAACCAAATATTATTTCTCGGACTCGGATGCGGTAATGGTATCAATGACCGAGGATAATCAGCCCAGTTTCTAACCGTTTGCGTTAATGATTGTGTAGCTGTACCTAAATGATAGTCTTGCGCATACTTTCCAATCACTATCGTAAGCTGTACTTGCTTAAGTTCGGCAAGCAGGCGTTCACGCCAAGTTGCGGCACAAATTTTTAATGGCGGCAAATCTCCACTTTTACCTTTTCCTGGGTAGCAAAACCCCATGGGAAGAATGGCCACTTGTTCAGGATCGTAAAAAACCGTTTTATCTATCCCAAGCCACAGTCTTAGGCGCTCACCACTGGCGTCATCAAATGGCACACCTGACTGATGGACCGCAAGACCAGGAGCTTGACCAGCTATCAGCAACTTAGCATTAGCGTGCAACTGTACAACAGGATTAACACCATGGGTAAGCGAAGACTGGCATAACTGGCATTGTTTTACCTTGGCAATTAAGACGTTCAATTCCGCTTGGCTCATTCGCTCTCCTTGTCCCAGTATATTGCTCAGTGCTATTGGTTCAGTGCTATTGGCTCAGTACTATTTCCACATTGCTTCTTTACAGGGTTCTATGTGCGCAGTACTTTCAGACAGTATTTTTACAGAGAACTATTTGCTAAGTACTATGCTTAAGCTTACTGACTCAGACTCTCTTCTAGTGCCTTTAACTGCTGATATATTTGGTCAAATCTTGGTCTTAATACGCTATTGTGTTCCAAGCATTGCTGAGACAATACAGAGAGTGCTTTAAAGCAATCTGACGCCGATGATTTACCAAGCTCAATTTGTTGGCCTAACAAGTCATCTAGCATATTACCAAAGGCTCTGACTTCAATACTTTGCATCATATTTGCTTGCCTAGAACTGAGCAACGACAAGTCAGTTGCTGCGCCAAAGTCACCAAATAGCATATTTCCTTCTATATCAATCATAGTGTTATGGGCATATATATCCCCATGACTGACTTTATTTTGATGTAAATGAGACAATGCTGCAGCCATGCTCCGCATCACTTTTACAATGTGTTCGAGCGATATGTCCATACCATCTGAAAAAGTATCTCTAGTACAAGTCACTAAAGAAGGTGGTAAGCCTAGATTATAGAAATATGCCGGTATAAGCTCCATGACGAGACCCAAATGATCTGGCTCTGAGATTTGCGCTAGTACTTTAATCAAATTCGGGTGATGCCCCGCACTCAAACAGCAATGTAACTCGTCTTTTGGGTAGCCATCTGACGTCACATCCCCTCTGAACATTTTAACTGCGACGCTTGAATACTCTTTATCAATACTCTTTTTGTTTTCTATAACCTGCTGTTGTGTCGTTTGTTGCCAATTAGCTTGATAGATAACACCTGACGCCCCTTGCCCAAGCTGTTCACCTAGTTGCAGTTCAGTCATTTGGGCATATGGGAACGTATCATGAGACACATGACTATCGGTAACTGGGTTGCCACTAAAAGCTAGCCACGCTAAATTAGGTAGCGATAACAGCCAATCAGGAATTACGCTTAAATTGTTGGCTGAAATTCGTAATAATTCTAGCTCTTTACAATTAGCCATTGTGGCAGGTAAAGCGTTAATTTTATTCCCAGCTAAGGCACATTTCTTTAAGCGATGTAAATCACCAATTGAGCTAGGTAACTGAGAAATCTTATTATCAGTTAAAATTAGCCAACGTGTATCAATCGGCAAACAGTTTTCGGCAACTGTATTGATCTGGTTAGCTTTAAAGCCAATCATCTCAAGTTTTGGGCACTGGGCAATGATTGCAGGCACTTCAGTAAAACAGTTAAACGAAAGAAATAAAATCTTCAATTCAGACAATTGTGCAAACTCATCTGGTAAACAACTTAAGCGGTTGTTAGAAAGGTCGAGCACTTCAAGGGTATCTGCAAAAGCCAACACTTCTAAAGGAAACTCGGTTAATTGTTCAGCTATTTGTATTCTTTTGAGTTGTGTATCGTTTAATTCGCCTGATGTTAGCTGTGCCAGTGTGTGCAAATGACCTTCCTGAATAGTTATTTGATGTAAATTTCGCACATGATAAGTCATCGCCAAGCACAAGTTAAGACAACATATTAACGCAAACCAAAAACTGACCTGTCGGCGTAAACAAAATCAACGTCATACTGTCATTTAAGCCAATCTTAGCGCAAAATATTATTATGAAGATCAAACGAACACCAAAGGCCATCAATGAGTGAATTAACCCCTATAAGCTTTTTCAGCCGCTTTGAAGACGATATTTTATCTGGCGCTAAAACAATTACTTTACGAGATGAATCAGAGTCTCATTTCAAAGTGGGTGAAACCTTGTCAGTTTCAACCTTTGAAGATGAGCGTTGGTTCTGCAATATCAAGGTCTTATCAGTCACTAAAGTCGCGTTTCATCACTTAACTGAAGACCATGCTGAACAAGAAAACATGTCATTGGAGTTTCTGAAATCATTGATTCAAGAAGTTTACCCAGGCGTCGAAGAGTTATTTGAAATCAAGTTCCAGTTGCTAAACTGATCTTAACATTGAGTTTCGTTTTTATTTGCTGATGAAACTACGGTTCAATTAGGATATAACTATCAGTAATTAAAAGAAAAGTAATTTAACGGAAAGGATTGCCGACATTGCATTATTTAAGCTTAATTTTTTTATGGCCAATTTACTTACTCCAGGCTATTTGGGTAAAAAAAACCACACTAAAACTGCCTGAACCTAAAGGGTTACGTGAAGGTATTGTCCGGCTAAATAATGCTGATGATTCACAATTAAGCATAGATACTGAAGTCGTTTCCAGTTCAGAGCCCAATACATTATCGATATTGGTTATTGGTGATTCTGCGGCCGCCGGGGTTGGGGTTGAAACTCAGCAACAAGCCCTAACAGGCCAAACAGTTCAAGCCCTTACCGCGTTAACGAGTCAACAAACCACGATTACGGATCAACAAACAGGGCCGGCAACGCAAGCTAGCTATCACAAACTCAAATGGCGGTTAATTGCTAAAAGCGGATACAGCACTAAGAATTGCTTAAACAAACTCAACCATATATTAAGTCAAGCTCATCAAATTAGTGCCGATACTGTGATTATTTCTTTAGGTGTGAACGACGTTTTAAGCCCTATTTCAGCCAAAACTTGGATTAGCCAACAGCAGCAATTATGTGAGCTGCTTTATACATCATTAGGCTGCAGCCAAATTATTATCACCAGTGTTCCACCTATGTCAGCCTTCCCCGCTTTACCCCAGCCTTTTAGGTGGTTTCTTGGTAGTAGATCCAATGAGTTTAATCATGCTTTAACCCAGTGGATTGACCATAGCTCACTCCCATGTGAGCAATTAGATATGCGGGAATCATTGTCTAACGAAACCATGGCAGAAGATGGATTTCACCCCAGTGCAGAAATCTATCAACACTGGGGGAAAATGGCTGCTAGGTTAATTCAGTTGAATACACAAGCTAAAGCTAATCACACCTCAGCGAATACCGTTCAGAATAAAACTAGCGACCGATAAAGCGGCCTGTTTTTATCTAACCAATTACTCTACACAAGGGTTACTCTAAACAAGAGTTATTCTAGGCGGATGTTATTCTAAGCGGATGTTATTCTAGAGAACAGTTATTCTAAACAACAGTGAGTACAATCTTGCCTACATGATGCTTTTCCTGAAACACTTGTTGGGCAGTGGCAATGTCAGCTAAGGAAAATGTGTCAGCCACAATTGGTTTTATTTTTCCAGACTCAATCGTTGCAACTAAGTTCGAAAATACTTCAGGCTCTAAAACCGTGCATCCAAAGAAGCTCAAATCCTTTAAATAAAGGGTTCTTACATCAAGTTCAACTAGTGCGCCGCCAATGGCACCTGAAACTGCGTAGCGGCCACCAGGCTTTTAACACATCAATTAACTGCGGCCATTGCTTACCAGCAACTAAATCAATCACCACATTAACGCTATTTCCCCCCAAGGTTCCAACTAAGTTCGCATCTATTGGCAATACTTTGTTGGATGGGTAAATAAGTTGTGATTTGAGTCAAACTTCATTTGTATTATTATACGTCAAATGTAATATTTAGCGTTATATTGTCCATAAGCAATAACGATAATCACAGGTATTATTCATATAAGTGCACAGGTGCTTATAAATGAAATGCCGACACCATTTACTAAAACTCTCACAGATAATAAGAAGTAGGAATGTAGTTACCATGAAAAAATTATCAGTAATTCCTTTAACGATCCTTGTGTCAGGCTTTTTGACGGCATGTGCATCGACCACTGAACCATCGATTAATCCATATCCTGACGCTACAGGCGAACGAACCCCACCAGCAGATTACGCACAATTCTCAAACATTCTGTCAGCATCAAAATTGCAAATTTCAACGCCTAACTCAAAACCTGGTAGCAAGTATGAACTTGCTAGAGACAGTAATTTTAGCGGTATCGTTAACGAACACTTCTATGTTGATAAAGGTTCTAGTGCACTCGTGATGAACATGGAAGGTTATAAATTACGTAATGAACTTCGCGTTATTGAAAACTTCAAATCTGATAGTCCAAACACTTTCTATCATCTTTCAGCTGAATTGATGCCGATTAACCCACGTGATTCAGTAAAAGACAGCCCATCTAAAAATGATGCTATGACCTTTTTACAAGTACACAATAAAGGCACATTTGATGACGGTAAGCACGGCGTTGGGTACATCCCCCACCCACTATTACGTTTAGTATATGAAGCTGATCGCAAAGGGGTTAAAGATCATTATTGGGCCATCATTAAAAACAATAATGTAAATTGCAGTAAAGATAGCGGTAACCGTGAATCTTCAGCCTGTAAAAATGCTTACGTTCGCTTTGATTTAGGCGCTTACGATCCTAACGCCCCAACCAAGTTCGATATTATTGTCGGTGATTCAAAATTAGTGATTAACAGAGACGGTGAAAATCAAGTCACACATGACATCACTTACTGGAAAGAAATGCTTAATTACTTCAAAGCGGGCGTTTATAACCAATTTGAGAACGGTAAAAGTGAGGCTCATTTCTATCAGCTAGATTATAAGATCGAGCAAAAATAATTGTAGAGTCTTGTAAAACTGAACGTTAATCAATCAGAGTTAGCTGGCAAAAACACCCACCAGCTAATTCTCATTTTATATAAATGAACTCATCGTCCTACCATTGATACTTACAGCATAACCCTCGCCATAAATCACAAATGCTTCAGCCCTTTTGGGTAGAAATTTTCAAACCACTTTTACAAATGCCTAAATTAATATTGATTAACAAAACCTTTACTCGACTGCCCGCTCATCATTATTGTATTTGTATAAATGGAATTTTAAGCTGTTGAAAGGGAGTTAACTCAATGGATTTAATCGCAGACCTATTATTTTATCTAAATCTAACATCTTCAAAAGAACTGCCTAAATCGATGCAGCAATCGAAAACCCTAACCGTTATGGTCATCATCGGATTGTGTCTGTTTTTGGGGTTCACAGCATTCTTATTTTACATGGCAGGAAAGCAGTAAATAAATTAGCGCGCTCGATTTTAAAACGACGAGGGATTTTTTCTTTCTTCAAATACTCAAATTTCAGATACAAAAAAAACCAGTTAACATTAAGAGTGTTGAGGCTTTTTCGCATAATACTAAATCATATTTCAGCTCTTCATGGAAGAATATGGTACACGAGGTCAGACTTGAACTGGCACGCCCGATTTTAAAACGACGAGGGATTTTTTCTTTCTTCAAATACTCAAATTTTGGACACAAAAAAGCCCCAACTTTCGTTGAGGCTTTTATGCACCATACTTACGTATGTAAGTTTCTTGTAACAAGAATATGGTACCCGAGGCCAGACT
>NZ_JBFRJJ010000045.1:0-17346 GCF_041468785.1 Shewanella sp. 10N.286.52.E4 | reverse complement strand
CCATTATCCATGTCTGGACTTACGCAATTCTCTTGATTGACTCTATATATAGGAGTATCCAGACCAATGAGCTAGCAGGTTAAAGATTCTCCGTTTGAAGTGTCCGAAGGCGTTGAGTGAATTTGCGTAAGCTCGACATGGATGTCGAGATAGCCTCAGTTGAGCCAGGGATGGCGAATCTGAGGCGTTAGTAAACTCACTTATAAGACTGAGGAAATAACACTTCAATGGAGCGGATGGGAGATCCAAGAGGGAGTTGCCGTTCACTCCCTTTTGGTCTGGTGTGGGCGAAGCGCCACGACTTTGATCTTCTTTATAAAAAAGAAATGAACTAACCCAAAAATAAAATTAAGCCAAGATCCCTTGTGCATGAATCAAGGATTTAAGCTCTTCATCACTGGGTTTAAGTTCAATCACATTATCAATTTGAATTTGAAGCGATTGCCAAATCGGCTCGATGATTTCTGCTTGTTCATCATTTGCATATTGTTTAGCAAGTTTAAGCAGTGACGCTGATTCCACCACATCAATGCGTTTAAAGACGCCATCGGCCAATGCAACACTGAGCTCTATCATCGCGGGAACACTGCGGCCGTAGTTAATTACATCACGTAAATATCGCTCAGCTAAACACACATCGGTGCCTAAACCAGAATCATCATTTAGCATATGTTGTGCGCGCATAAACATCGCATCAAGTTGCCCTTGCTCGGCGGCTTCCGCTAACCAATGTTCGCTTGTATTAGCATTAGCCTCACAGCCTTCGCCGTTAAATAACATTAAGGCTAAGTGATACTGGGCATGAGGATAACCTGCTTGGGCAGCTTTATTAATCCACTCAAACGCTTTATCCAGTTGCTGTTGCTGATAATACAACACGCCGAGATTTGACATCGCCTCGGTATTTTCCGCCAATGCTGCTTGCTCTAACCAAGTTGCCGCTATTGCTAAGTCTGGGCTAAAGTTTTCACTGCCAACTAAGTAGAAGAAACCTAATAACGCTTTGGCCTCAACAACATCTGCTTGGGCTGCACGCTCAATCGCCAACTCACCTGCAACGGCATTTTTATGGCCGTTATAACCATGTAGTAATGCCACTCCATGTTCAAATAGTGCTTGCTGGTGATGCTCAGATGCCAATTCAAACCAGTTCGCGGCTTGCTTGAATGTGCTCACTGATTCGGCATGCTCTGCCTCATTTTGATCAAGCGACTGCTCTTGTTCTTGCTGCATTAACGCCTTTGATTTTAAAGACATACCCACAAGATATTGAGCTTGATGATCGTTATGCATCACCGCTTGATAGCAAAGCTCACGGCCAACAAACGAATCAAACGCTTCAAATTGATATTCAGGCGCTTTTTTACGATGTACTTTTGGATAAAGCAGGGTGATTAACGACAAGATATTCTTAATCGTTTTCTCAGCAAGTGAGACTAATTGCTCTTGGGTTAAATGGTATTTCTCTGGATGTGCGCCGCGGTTACCGTCACTACGCAGTCGATGCAATGCTCTGGTTGTAGGCACATCAATAAAGCGCATGCGATTGAGCTGCTCGATGCGATCATATAAGTTAGGACTATTAAATTTTACCGACTGCTTCTGAGCCAGTAACGAAGTGACTTGATGGGTAAAGCTGCGAACAAACACCAAAGCTTGGGTAGGAATATCGCGCACATAACTTTTAGCTTTGGTGTAATCATCCACTATCTCAGCCGAGAAGCCGCCAATAAACTCAATATCATTTAACACTGGCGGTTACTCCTCTGCTGTTATTAACTTTTCACTTAGATTTCAGTGGTCTCTGACTCTTTATCATCAGTACTACGGTTAACCATATACAATCTAAACAGTGCAACGTTAACGAAAAGTCCTAAAAATGCGAACAAGGTATCAATAATGACGCGTAGCGGGAATCCACCGAACTCTGTCAGCTGTATAACGATACCACCAACCATTGATAATGGTAGGTAAAGCATTAATATCATCATGGTTTTCAGCACGATTGGCGATGAAAATTTAAAGCTGCTTTTAATGGCTTCTAATGGCGTTACACGCTCAACGATCACCATAAAGTTAACGTAGGCAAGGCGAGCAAACAAATAAAAGCTGATACTCAAACCGATAATCCAAAACGGACCGAATACCGCAAATAACATCACCGGCGCCAAGATAGCTAAGCCAGAGAATACTCCAGCTAATAATAATGGCGGTACAAAGGTAAAGCTGTTTTTCAGCACCATACCTGGAGTAACGTCATGCCCGCGTGAGCGAACTTCTAGGTATAAGGTTAATGCAGCGATAAGCAACGAGAAGATTAATAGTAGCACCATCATAGCAGCACCATGGATAGCGCCAAATTGCGGTACTTCAACTTCCGCTTGGGCAGCCAACTCACTGCCAAGCCACACTTGGATCATGACTTGAATTAACAGTAATGGCACTGTTAGTGAGGCAAGTTGCGCCACGTGGTTACGAAAGAAATTATATGCTTCAGTCAAAATTGCAGACAATGACATGGGACTTCCAATAATCAAAAATAGATAAATATGCTGCTAAGGATACCGAAAAAACTGTGTTTTTGCACAATTGATATCAAGTGAGAGTAAAGTTAGTTAAATCATTTGTCACAAATTTGTGAATAACGTTAAAATGGTCACAGGATATCGAAAACTCACTTTTAATCATTCAACATAAACCACAGGATGGCCACGATGAAATTAAGCCCAGCAGTAAGTCTTTTAGTCGCAATGTTTGCAGTTACTTCTCCAGCACAAGCGGGTTGGTTAGACAGTGTTTTTGGCACCGATGAAAAGAAAGTAGAAAAAGTAGAGACTACCGCTGATGCACAATCTACTGATTTAGTAGGTAACGTAATGTCACAACTAGGCCTCAGTAAAGATCAAGCGGAAGGCGGTTTAGGTACCTTGCTAAGCCTTGCGCAGTCTAACTTAGGCGATTCTGACTTTAGCCAGTTATCAAACAGCATTCCTGGAGCTGACACACTTTTATCTGCAGTACCTGCATTAGCATCGGACGATGGCATGTCAGGTTTATTATCTCAAGCAGGTGATTTAGGTAAGTCATTTGAAGGCGCTGCAATGGTATACGACGCGTTCGAACAGTTAGGCATTAAAAAAGAATACGTTGCGCCAATGGTTGATATTGCCAAATCATACCTAGAAACCAACGGCACTGAAGGTACGGTTGATTTGTTAATGAAAGGCGTGAATTCATTACTTTAATGACTCGCTGATTTAGGATTAATTTTATTTAATGCCGAGCCATTCGCTCGGCATTATTGTCTCTGTTAAGCTTAATCTTATATTCACTTTTCAATACTCACTAAAATAGTCAGTACAGCTGCATTGTTTTAAAGACGTTTAGGAGGCCATATGATCGCGAAACTGAAACAGTTTTTACAGTCGCATGCTCAAGCAACGACCCCAGAAGATCAAGCACAACAGTTAAAGTTAGCTGCTGTAAGTTTATTGCTTGAGGTCATGTATGCCGATGAAACGCTAGACGAGCAAGAAGTAGCGATGCTTCCTGGAATAATTAGCGACAATTTAAATATCAGTGCTGCTGAAGCTAACGCATTAATTGACGAAGCCAAGTTAGTTCAAGGCAATTCAATTTCATTATTTGAGTTTACTGCAGAAATTAATGCTCAGTGTTCCATTGAGCAAAAGCAAAAATTACTTCTGTGTATGTGGAAGTTGGCTTACTCGGATGGCAAGCTATGTCGAAATGAAGACCAAATTATTCGCCGCACCGCTGATTTACTTTATTTAAAGCACAGTGAAGTGATTCAAATGCGCAATATTGCCATGGAAGAACGCTAAGTTCCTCCCCTTAAGCACTAAGCTTTACGCTTAAGCTGTTGGCTATAAGACAAATAAAACGGGACTTTCTTTAGAAAGTCCCGTTTTTACATTTCTGCGCAAGCAAACCTTAAGTTAAGCCGCTTGTTTACGCGTTTGATGCTGTTTTTGCCAATACATAAATGGCGCAACCACTATAACTAAGATAAAGGAATACAACATATTTTCAGCCAGAGCTACCCCCACTCCTAGACAAAATATGCAACCACCAACCACGAGTGGTAAATAGCGTTTACTGAGCAATTTTGCCGCTGATAACATGGTCAATAAATAGATAATAATGAATACGCCGTTACTCCAAGCAATTAAGTCCTCGAGTTTTTGCTCAGTAACAAAAGTAAAGCTGATGACTAATACCATGGTCAATAAAATCGTCACTAATGCTCTCAGCGGCACACCAAATTGATTGAGTTTGCTAAAGTAACTCGGTAATACGCCTTCTTTGCTAAAGCTCCACAGTAAACGTGCTGCACTGGCGCAATAGACGTTAACCGTCGCAATGCCGCTAGCAATGCCCAAAATGCCAATGACTTGCGCTCCCATGCCCTGCCACACCACATTACCCAATAACGTTTCGAAAGTGTGGATCATTGCTAATCCTTCTTTATCGCTAGGCACCATCAATAGCAATAAGGTGCAAATAAGGTAAATGATGCCGACTAATACCGTGCCAATCATCATTGCAGGTAGCATGTCTTTTTTAGGGTTTTTAAAGTCATTGGCTAAATGCGTCATGGCTTCAATACCTAAAAAGCTCCAAAATCCAATCCCCATGGCTAGCATGACTGTCGAAACCTCAGCTGAAGCTAACTCTGTGAATGCGCCAGCTTCACTGACATTTGTGCCACTGGCACTAAATAACACCGCGACAACTGCCACAATGGCTAAAGTCAGCGCAAACTGCAATTTGGCAGAGACCTGAATACCGCGATAGTTCAGCAATAACAGCACCAACACAATCATCAGCTCAGCCACTAACTGACCCCAGCCAGTGATAGAAACTAAGGCATCCATGAATTGAAAAGTCATCAGAATTGCCGCTGGTGCACCAATCGGGATCACAAACAAAAAGATCAATCCAATCGTGCGCCCCGCAGTGGTACCAAAGGCTTTTTCAATAAAATAGGCTGGCCCTGCTGCATGAGGAAAACGGCTAGCAAGTAAACCAAATACCACTGCCACAGGCAAAATGGCGACGGTCAAAATAATCCATGCCAATAAAGCACCACTATTTGCTACTGCAATGGTCATTTGCGGTAAAATAAATACCCCTGTACCAAGCAAAGTGGTGGCCATCAGTCCGGCACCTTGCCAGCGCCCTATCGTTCCTGTAATTTGATTCATTAGCTTGCTCTATGGTGGTGTTTGCAAGAATTATAAAATGGTTATTGGATACAAACTGCCGTAATCACTCTGCAAAAACACTTATAAAACCGACATTTTGACGGTAATTAATAAAGTTACCAACAATATGACGGATATTGTATTTCTAACGACTGGAATCAAAATGGATAAATTTGATCAACTCATTTTAAATGCGTTAAGAGCAAATGCTCGTCAAAGTATTTCTCATATCTCTGAAGCTGTGAGCTTATCACGGAGTGCGGTTACTGAGCGGATAAAAAAACTTGAACAATCTGGTGTAATTCGTGGCTATCAAGTTTTATTAAGTGAGTCGCAAAAAGAAGGCGTATCGGCATACTTTGAAATACAACATGAACGCGCTAATTGTGCCGATGTTGTTCACGTATTTCATGCCATACCTGAAGTCATAACTTGCCAAGGGATCACTGGCGAAATGGATCTGTTGGTTTATGTTAATGCCGCATCGATGAAGCGACTGCATGAAATTCGTGAGTACATTGATGCCCAGGTAGATATCGTCAAAATTAAAACCCACGTGGTAATGAGTGAATGGATTAACAATCAAGCGTAACGCACATTCTCAAATTAATTTATTGGTTATACTGGTAAAATAGCCAACAATGCTGATAAGAGACTAAAATAAATAACACTTTTTAAGTCAATTA
This sequence comes from Shewanella sp. 10N.286.52.E4, assembly GCF_041468785.1. Taxonomy (NCBI): domain Bacteria; kingdom Pseudomonadati; phylum Pseudomonadota; class Gammaproteobacteria; order Alteromonadales; family Shewanellaceae; genus Shewanella; species Shewanella sp. 10N.286.52.E4. The sequence goes on along the minus strand of NZ_JBFRJJ010000045.1, from coordinate 11,432 downwards.
AACTTAAACAAGTATGTTGAAACTACAGGTTTCAAACACTTTAAATTGGGTATTTAACACTATGCAAACACGGCCTAATTCTGACATCAATTTACTTTGGGGTGCACTCATCCTTGAAGAGCTGGCTCGGCTTGGCGTAAAACACGTATGCATGGCACCTGGTTCTCGTTCAACACCATTAACCTTAGCCGCAGCTGCCCAAGATAAACTTGAACGTCATTTACACTTCGACGAACGTGGTTTAGGTTTTATGGCGCTTGGTTTAGCAAAAGCCAGTAATAGCCCTGTAGCGATTGTCACCACATCAGGCACCGCAGTCGCCAACCTGTATCCAGCAATTGTAGAAGCCTGGTTAACTCAAGTTCCTTTGATTGTGTTAAGTGGCGATAGACCGCCTGAATTAATCGGTTGTGGTGCAAACCAAGCCATTGTGCAACCCGCAATATTCGCCGATTATGCTAAACAAGTTAATTTACCAACGCCAGATTTAGCCATCGCCCCAAATACTTTGCTCACTACCATTGATGAAGTAGTGAGTAATCAAACTCAACCAGTACATTTCAATTGTATGTACCGTGAGCCGTTATACCCAAGCGAATTAGAAACCTTATCTCAACTTGTTAAAACATCATTATCTGGTTATGTGACGCCAATTTCAGACTGGCTAAATCACGCATTTCCCTATACTGATTATGGTCAAGCATCTAGTAGCAACTTACCGACTGAAGACACCATGATGCGTTTCGTCCATGGCAAAGGGGTGATTGTGGTGGGCACGTTATCTCCAAAAGATAATCCACAACAGATTATTGAACTGGGGCAAAAATTGGGCTGGCCCATTGTGGTCGATGCACAGTCTCAGCTCAGGCAACATCCTAGTGTGATAGGTCATATTGATCAGCTGATGCTCAACCCAAAAGCGGCTAAATTCGTCGAACAAGCAGACCGTGTATTGGTATTTGGCGGGCGTTTTATTTCTAAAAGACTGATTAGTTTTATTGCTGAGCAACAATGGCATAGCTACTGGCAAGTCTTACCGATTCAACAGCGCCTTGACCCTAACCATCAGTCGAAACGGATATGGCTCGCTAGTGTCTCAGCAATGTGCAGTGCGCAGTGGTCAAGATCATCATCTGCCAATTGGGCGCTGTCATTAGTAGAAATGAATCAAAATATTGAAGCATTGCTAACACAGCATATTGACCAAAGCGGCTTTGGTGAACCCCAAGTTGTTCGCCAAATAGCTAAGGTGCAGACCTCAAAACATCAATGGTTTATTGGTAATAGCTTGCCAGTTCGCTTATACGATATGTATTCACCTATTACCTGCGAAACGCCTGCGATTTATACCAATCGAGGTGCATCTGGCATCGATGGATTAATTGCTACAGCAAGCGGAATGGCACTCGCCAGTAAACAGCCAAGCACCCTACTCATTGGTGATATTTCAAGTTTGCACGATCTTAATTCGCTCGCCATAACCAAGCAAATTAACAGTCCGTTTGTGATTGTGATTTTGAATAATGATGGCGGCAATATTTTCAACTTATTACCTGTGCCTAATGAAGCAGTAAGAGATGAATATTACCGTTTGAGTCACGGACTGGAATTTGGTTATGCTGCCGCCATGTTTGGTTTGCCATATAACCAAGTGGATTGTTTAACCAGCTTTAATGAAGCTTATGTTGATGCAATGGCCTTTGCAGGCACCTCTGTGATTGAAGTCAATGTCAGCCCTAATCAAGCAAGCGATCAAATCAAGCTCATTGCACAATGGGTGAAACAACACTAATGCCAACCATTAAACGATACGGTGACACCGCATTACCTGCACTGGTTTTATTACATGGTTTTTTAGGTTCCAAAGAAGATTGGCAAGCTTGCTTACCCACCCTAAGCCAATACTTTCATTGTATTTGCATCGATCTGCCAGGCCATGGTGAAAACGAGCAGATATTGCCAACGCCAGGCTTTGAAGCCCTTGCTGATACCATTACCCATCAAGTGATTAATCTAGGTTATCCGCAATTTCATTTGCTGGGATACTCTTTAGGTGGCCGAGTAGCGTTGCATATCGCTAAATTCCATCCTGCGGCACTATTGAGTCTTATGTTGGAGTCGGCTCATTTAGGTTTATGTTCCACACGTGATAAGCAAACCAGACTGAAACACGATCAGAAATGGGCAGAGAAACTAGCGTCAAAGCCATTAAGAACATTTTTAAGTGAATGGTACCAACAGCCGGTTTTTGCTGAATTAAATAATGATGCTCGTGAACAGCTGATTAATATTCGTAGTAAAAATAATCCTCAAGCGTTACTGCATTGCTTTCAGAGCACTTCACTTGGATTACAAGATAATGGCCAAAAAGTACTGAAACAATTACACTGCCCGAGATATCTATTGGTGGGTGAAAATGACAATAAATTTTCTAACTTGGCAGAGAAGTGGCAACAGAAAATTGATTTATCGGTGATCACAATCCCACATTCAGGGCACAATACCCATAAAGCGCAACCAAAGATGTTTGCAGCAAGCGTCATACAGCTGCTTTACCCATAACTGCTAACAACACTGTTAAGCGGTGAGTATTCGTTAATAAAGGATTTACGCTTTATGCACACTGGTGATAACAATGAAACTTCTAGCCTTGAACAAGTCGAACTTGCCATCATCAGTGAGCTTACACTGCACCGTTACCAAATCCCATTATCACCCACATTGCCTGTGGCAACTCAGCGCATCGATCAACGGTTTGGTTTAGTCATCAGTGCTCAATTAAACCATGCTCAATTAAATCATGGTCAATGCGAAAGTGTCGAAATCAGCCCTTTGTCAGGCGTAGATACCAACAACAAACCTCTTGTTGGATTTAGCGAAGAATCACTTGAACAAGTGATTGCATTACTCCAGCAGCAATTACCGCTGTTAATCAATAAGCCGTTAACCGAATTAGCTAATATTGCCAGTGAAATAAAACTGCCCTCTGCAGCATTTGGGCTCAGCTTATTAGCGACTAAGTTTAGTTCGGCATTTCAATATGCCCATGTTGATGATCGAAAAATCAGTTTATTTTATTATCAACCTGACACGACTAATGAAGCGTTAGCGGCCAAAATAAATACGCTACCTAAACGTACTTATGCAATAAAAGTCAAAGTGGCTCAAGCTTCAATAGAACAAGAAATCCAGTTTATTCATCAGATATTATCTATTAATCCAAAGCTCAAATTACGCCTTGATGCGAATCAAGGTTTTAGTGCTGAGCAAGCCATTGAGTTTCTGGCATGCTTACCAAAAGCCAGCATCGAATACATTGAAGAACCTTGTCAAACGCTCAAAGAAAGCCGCATGGTTTATCAAGCACTTAAGATTCCTTTTGCGCTAGATGAAACGTTAAATGATGCAGACTATCAATTTACTATGTTTGATGGGTTAGCAGCACTTATCATCAAGCCGATGATTATTGGCAATATCGACAAACTAGCGAAACTCATTGAAACCGCCACAGAACATGGCGTGCGTTGTATATTTAGCTCAAGTTTAGAAGCTAACCTGGGGATTAACGACTTAGCGACGCTAGCCGCACAGTTAACCCCTGATGAAATCCCGGGGCTCGACACGCTAGCTAACTTTAGCGAGCCGTTAATGCTCGAAAATAATCAACTGAATCCACAAGTTACTCAGCTAATCAATCGCTATACTAATGAATAAGAAACGCCATAGTCAGACAGGTTAACAAAGGTTTTGTGATGATTTCTCCGCTACACCAAACAGCTTTAGACATGCCCGAAACTATAGCTATTCAGCAAACAGATAACGGCGATAAAGCCAGTATTAAGCATAGTGACGTAATCAGTTACCTTAAGTTAAGTGCGCTGGTAACTAACCTTGTGAGATCGCTGCAAAAGCAAGGCGTTAGTCATAATAGCCGTCTCGCTTGTATCAGCCTTAATAACCTCGAAATGATTTGCCTTTATTGGGCATGCGTTGATTTAGGCGCGATATTTTTGCCAATATCACCTAAGTTTCCTGTATCGCAACAAGCCCAATTATGTCAGCGTTTTAAGATTGATTTTTATTGGTCAGAGGCGCAGCAGCCTGATTTCAATATCAGTGATGGGACCCAACAACGGCTCAAAATTGATCTTCAACTAGAGTGTGAACATCCTGCTCCAATTCAAAGTAAGCCAAGTATTGATAGTAAAAAGCCACTGAATATCATTCTCACATCTGGCTCTAGTGGTACCCCAAAAGGCGTGGTGCATTGTTTATCAAATCACATTGCCAGTGCACAGGGCTCGGCTGAAAATATTAGCCTCAAAAGCGGTGACACCTGGTTATTATCGCTACCTTTGTTTCATATTGGTGGTTTAGCCATCATTAATCGTTGTGCGCTCGCTGGGGCATGTGTGGTCCTGAGTAATAATCAGCCTTTATGGCAACAAATTAGCGGCAACGAAATCAGTCATGTCTCGTTAGTGGCTGCGCAATTAAGTAAAATTTTGGCTCAGCATCCGCAAGCATTAGATCAAGTAAAAGCCTTGTTATTAGGCGGCGGTGCCATAGAAGCTAAATTAGTCTCAGCGCTCGCTGACAGACATATTAATGCATATTGCAGTTATGGCATGTCTGAAATGAGTTCACAAATCACAACAGCTTTGATAAACCCTCAGGGCCATTTAGGAAAGCCATTAAGCCACAGACAAATGGAAATTAGAGATGGCACTATTTGGGTAAAAGGCGACTGCCTATTCTTAGGTTATTTAACTGATGCAGTAACCGATAATACTGTACCTTCACACCATCAATGTATTGCTGAAAAAGTCACTGATGAACAAGGCTGGTTTAACACCCAAGATTTAGGCGAACTGGATGATTCTGGTAACCTTCGCTTACTTGGTCGCGCCGATAACATGTTTATTTGCGGTGGTGAAAATATTCACCCAGAAGAGATTGAAGCAGCATTAAAAGCACACCCCTTAATCGAAAATGCGCTTGTGTTTGCAGAAGAAGATAAGACATTCAGCTTATTGCCTGCAGCTATCATTCAACTCAAGAATAGTGAACTATCAAGCCAACAGACTGCGACTGTTCCAGTAGAAGCCCAATTATCAACAGCACAAGTTAATTCAATCGAGCAATTTATTATTGAAAGAATTGCTCGTTTCAAGCGCCCAAGACATTATTACTCTTGGCCAACCGGTATCAAAACCACTAGCCTTAAGATCCCTCGTAAAGCGATTATTGCCGCAGTAAAGCAAAGATTGCCTTTGTAGGGTAAAGTCCCACAACGCTTCTATAACAGAGCTAAAAAAAGCCATAAAAAAACCTGCCGTAGCAGGTTTTAATTATAAACTTAACCAAGCGGAATTAGATTTCCATGCAAGATTTAAGTTTGTTCATCGCGTTCTTTTCAAGCTGTCTGATACGCTCAGCAGAAACTTGATAAGTTGATGCTAATTCTTGCAGAGTCGTTTTGTCATCATCTAACCAACGTGCACGCAAAATATGCTGGCTACGCTCGTCTAGAGTTTTAATCGCTGAGAATAAACGCGCTTGAGAATCTGATTCCCAATTTTCATTTTCAACTTCAACGGCTACATCAGAAGAATGATCTTCCAAATAATGAACAGGTGCAAAATCAACACTGCTGTCATCGTCATTGTCGCTGGCTAAATCAAATGCAGGATCTTGTGCCGCCATACGCGACTCCATTTCGGTGACGTCTTTTTTAGACACCCCTAAATTCTCTGCTACCATGCCGACTTCTTCGTCGCTAAACCAGCCTAAACGCTTTTTAGTTTTACGAATATTGAAGAATAATTTACGTTGCGCTTTGGTTGTTGCGACCTTCACAATACGCCAGTTTTTAAGCACGTACTCATGAATTTCAGCTTTAATCCAATGCACTGCAAAAGATACCAAGCGAACACCAACACCAGGATCAAAACGTTTTACCGCCTTCATCAAACCGATGTTACCTTCTTGAATAAGATCTGCTTGTGGCAAACCATACCCAGAATAACCTTTCGCCACATGCACAACAAAGCGCAAGTGAGACATAATCAGTTTTTTTGCAGCATGTAGGTCGCCAGTTTCTTGCAAGCGTTTTGCAAGCTCCTGCTCTTCGTCTGCCCCAAGCATCTCGATGCCTGTGACTGATTGCATATAAGCTTCTAAGCTGCTACTTCCTCTAGGGACAGTGAGTGACATAGATTGCGATTGAAAGGCCATTAAAGCTCCTACTATTACTGCGTTTTTAACACTTATGTAACTTAAAATATTTTAAGTTAAGTGGTGAACTATCTATTATCGGACAACATATGTCAACAGTGGTTCAACACAAGGATGCACACAAAATGCGCGCTGAATTATACTCTGCTGAATCCAAAGCAATTGCAAGTGAACAAATGTTCATTTTTAGTCCAAAATAATCTTACCAACACATTTGGACATCATATATTGCCACTACAATACGACAGTAATATTAAGAAGGTTCAATTGCGCGTAAATGTTGCCTAACAGAGAGGTATGAGCCTAACCAGCCTAAGAAAGAAGCCAATAGCACCAATTTGACTAACTCAGCCATACTTAAGGCTTGAATTTGCAGTTGGCTACCGTATAAGCCAAGTAACTCAGCAAGGGCAGAATCAAGATACCAGACTAAAAGGTTAATGATGATCCAGGCGAGCACACCGCCAATCACTCCATACCAAATACCGGTATATAAGAAGGGCCTTTGAATAAAGGCTTCCGTTGCACCAACTAACTTCATCACTTCGATTTCGGTGCGGCGATTCATGATCGCTAATCGAATGGTGTTACCAATAACTAACACCACCGCGAGCACTAATAAGGCTGCAATGGCAAGTACAGTGCGTTCAATCAGTCTCACCATGGCTTGTAATCGTTCAAGCCATTCAATATCTAAACGACCAAAACTGACCTCAGGTTCGCGCTCAAGCTTGTCGAGCAACTTTCTTGCACCTTCAGGGCTTGAATGTCGTGCTAATGGCGTAACCACCACCACTGCAGGTAACGGATTACTATCGAGATAAGATAATGCTTCACCAAAACCTGATAAACGTTGAAATTCTTCTAAAGCTTGGTCGCGATTAATGTAGTGCACCACATCCACTTCGGAATAGACATTAATCCGTGAAATCAGACTTTGTATTGACTGTTCACTGCGGCCTTCATTAATAAATAGCGAGATTTCTGCTGCGTTATTCCAAGACTGAGTAATATTTTCAGCATTTTTAACTAGGACTTGTAGTGCTGCAGGTAAGCTCAAGCTGACTCCAAGCACTGCCATTGTCATCACAGATGACACAGGGTTACGCCACAGCTCACCAATACTGGCCATTGCTTGTTGAATATGACGTACAAAAAACATCACTAAACGCCCAGTAAAGGGCAGTTTACTCGCGGTTATCTTAACTTTATTCGACATTAAATCTGCCCCTGAGTATCAGCTGAATAGATTTCATCACCACCAAGCATTTTGCCTTGGCGTAAAGTTAAGGTGCGGTATTTCATTCGTGCAATTAAGCCCAAATCATGGGTTGCGATTAGGACGCTGGTGCCAGAATCATGGAAGGTTTCAAATAAGCGTAGAATGTCCATCGATAACTTAGGATCTAAGTTACCTGTTGGCTCATCGGCAAGCAGTAAAGGCGGTTTATTCACAATGGCGCGAGCAATACCGACACGTTGCTGCTCACCGCCTGACAACATCACAGGTAAATGACGCTCTTTGCCATACAAGCCCACCATATCAAGGGCGCCTGCAACACGTTTACGAATTTCACCGTGAGAAAAACCTTCAATCACTAATGGTAAAGCCACGTTATCAAACACGCTTTTATTCATGAGTAGGTGATGGTTTTGAAAAATCATGCCGATATTACGGCGAAGATATGGCACATGCTTTTTGCCAAGCTTGGCAATGTCATGACCATTAATAGAAACTTTACCGGCACTGGCACGTTCAATGACAGTGATCAATTTGAGCAAGGTACTTTTACCTGCGCCAGAGTGTCCGGTTAAAAAGGCCATTTCACCTTGTTGAAGACGAAAATTGACTTCAGAGAGTGCTTTTTGGCCACCCGGATAGATCTTACTGACTTGCTCAAAATGGATCATATGTGACTATTCTGCCTTATCCTGACTAAATAATGCTTCGATAAAATCGTTTGAATTAAAGGTACGTAAGTCATCAATCTGTTCACCAACACCAATGTGACGGATAGGGATATTAAACTTATCGGCAATCGCGAAAATTACGCCGCCTTTTGCTGTGCCATCTAATTTACTGATCGTGATACCTGTAACGCCAACAGCCTCTTGGAACAGCTGTGCTTGGCTAATCGCATTTTGGCCGGTACTTGCGTCTAACGTTAACATGACTTCATGCGGCGCATCTGGGTCTAATTTCTTCATCACGCGAACGACTTTCTTCAGTTCTTCCATCAAGTGACTTTTGTTTTGTAAACGCCCTGCTGTATCTGCAATTAATACATCAACATTACGTGCTTTAGCCGCTTGCAGTGCATCAAACAATACTGAGGCGCTATCTGCACCAGTGTGCTGAGCAACCACAGGGATTTCATTACGCTGTCCCCATACTTGTAACTGTTCAACAGCTGCAGCACGGAAGGTATCACCCGCAGCTAACATGACAGATTTGCCTTGTTTTTGATACTGTTTTGCCAATTTACCAATGGTGGTAGTTTTACCCACGCCATTAACACCCACCATTAAAATCACAAATGGGCCATTGGCATTTTCAGGCACTAAAGGAATCGCAACAGGGTCTAGAATGGTTTGCATTTCATCGCGCATTAAATCATAAAGCGCTTCGGCGTCTTTAAGCTGTTTGCGAGAGGCGCTGTCAGTCAGGCTATCAATAAGTCGAGTGGTGGTTTCAACACCAACATCGGCAATAAGCAGCTGTTCTTCTAATTCCTCGAATAAATCATCATCAATCTTCTTACCGCTAAAGATCCCCATAAAGCCGCTACCAATGTTTTCACTGGTGCGCTTTAGGCCACGCTTTAAGCGAGCAAAAAGACCTTCTTTAACAGGTTTAGCTTGAGGCTCTGCGACAAGGTCTGTTGTTTCTGCTTCTTGTGCCGCTTTAGCAGCAGCTTCTTCTTCGAGACGCTGAGCTTCTGCACGTTCAGCCTCTTCTAGCTCTCTTTGTTCTTGAGCTAATTGCTCTTCGGCAAGGCGAGTTTGTTCTGCGACTCGTTGTTGCTCAGCTTGGCGATCTGCTTCAGCTTGTGCTTGGCGTTCGGCTTCGGCTTTATCAGCAGCCGCTTTTTCTTGAGCTGCCAACTCTACAGCTGCTTGTTCCGCTGCTTTTTGTTCAGCTTCAATACGGGCTTGCTCTTCAGCGCGCTGTTGCTCGGCTAATTGCTGTTCTGCAAGTTCCTGAGCTAATCGTTCAGCTTCAGCTTTTTCTGCAGCTTCTTTTTCTGCTGCAAGACGGTTTTGTTCTTCAACACGCTGCTGTTCAGCTAATTGCTGAGCCTGTAATTCAGCTTCAGCCTTTTCAGCAGCTTCTTTTTCTACTGCAAGACGGTTTTGTTCTTCAACACGTTGCTGTTCAGCTAATTGCTGAGCCTGTAATTCAGCTTCAGCCTTTTCAGCAGCTTCTTTTTCTGCTGCAAGACGGTTTTGCTCTTCAACACGTTGCTGTTCAGCTAATTGCTGAGCCTGTAATTCAGCCTCAGCCTTTTCAGCAGCTTCTTTTTCTGCTGCAAGACGGTTTTGTTCTTCAACACGTTGCTGTTCAGCTAATTGCTGAGCAGCAAGCTCTGCTTCAGTCTGCTCAGTACTACTGGTGTCAATTTGCTCTTGAGCGTTGTCGGTTGTAACTTTCTCTTGTTCTTTGGTTTTGTCTTTACGAAACCACGAAAAAAAACCTTTCTTTGCCATGTCTACTACCAGTACTTAGTGAGCTAAAAAATTCGGAAAAATACTCTCGATAACTTAATACAGATAATGTCAGAAGGATTGCTCACCTTTAGGCATCAGTTTGGTATAAAATATCGAGTATTCTAATTGGTTGCATAGTCTACCACTTTCTTTGTTCAGGCAAAATCACGAGGGCAAAATGTCCAAAAATAAGTCCGCTAGCGGCCAAGTCAGGATCATTTCAGGACAATGGCGTTCACGAAAACTTCCTATTCACGATCTTGAAGGTCTTCGACCAACCACAGATCGAGTGCGCGAGACCTTATTTAACTGGTTATCCACAGACGTTCGCGGTGCAAGAGTGTTGGATTGTTTTGCTGGAAGCGGCGCACTGAGCCTAGAAGCATTATCACGCTACGCTGACTATGCTCGAATTTTTGAACTGCAATCCAGCGCAGCGAAGCAGTTGCAACAAAATTTACAAACCCTAAAATGCGAAACGGCCGATGTCATTAATGGTGATAGTTTGGCTTTGCTCGCCAAAGGTAATCCAGATAAAGGCTTTGATATTGTTTTTGTCGATCCCCCTTTTCGCAAAGATCTGGCCAGTAAAACCATCGCGCTGCTAGATGAAAAACAATGGCTCAATGAAAATGCACAAATTTATGTCGAAACGGAATCCGACTTAGCTCAGTTAGACATCCCCAATACTTGGGTTGAGCTTAAACAAAAATCGGCAGGGCAAGTGACCTACCGTTTATTCCAATATCAAATTGATTAAAGGTTACAGATGAAATTTTTTATTCTGGCAGGTAAGAGCTTTACCCTGCTGACATGGTTGGTGATGTTTTATAATGTGTTCATGCCATTCGATGGCAAAGTCAGCATTGTTCTCAATATTCTGTTATTGATCACGGCATTTATGCACTTGTTCCAATTATTGATTTTTTACACTATGTTCAACACATTACTAAAACTTAAGTTAGTCGATTACATTAAAGTCTATTTCTTGGGTGTCTTTGGTTTATTAGAATATCGCCAAAAAGTATTGGATTTACCTCAAACTGAAGATTGATACTTATAGCTGGCATCACAAATGAAGTGATAACGAAATTAAACAGCATCTAAGTTATGAGCCTCACATTCGTGGGGCTTTTTATTGAGCTTTAATTATGGGTTACGCTTTAAAGCACTAATCAATATGGTTATAGACATTAATTGATCATGCCTAGGGTTATCACTCCCTATTCACCATCTCTTATGTAGGTCTACTTACTTTTTAGGCTAAGGGTGAGCAACACCTTTATGACAATCTACACAAGTCTTTGTGCTTGGAATAATAGTCGCCTTCTTGCTTTTTAATTCACAACAGCAAATTTCAGCCATAAAAAAACCTCGCCATAGCGAGGTTTTTTTAATTGATAGCTGCAAGGGTCATCACTCCCTATTCGCCACCTCTTATGTAGGTCTACTTACTTTTTAGGGTAAGGGTGAGCAACACCTTTATG
>NZ_JBFRJJ010000044.1:0-23228 GCF_041468785.1 Shewanella sp. 10N.286.52.E4 | reverse complement strand
ATTTTAGTCTAGCCGAGGGAGTAGATAGAACCAAACGCGATGGAAGAAACGCCTATTTTATGGTAGCTTGAAGGCACTTGCTAAGGCTCGTAAAGCGTAGCTTTTAAAGAGACCTGCAATTGACTTCAAGTAAAGAAGCGATGCTTCCCTCACGCCGCAGGGGGCTTCAATTAAGCCCCAAGGGCATGGAATATGAACTCACGGATTGAGTAGCGACAACCTCCTCTCTCCGAAGTAAAGAACAACCCGTTACATGAGACCTACGGCTCATGAACTATGATCGTTATAACGTACGGAGAGTATTGTGATAAACAAAGGAAGTTGCTTGTGTAATCAAGTTCAATATGAAATCGATGGTGAATTCGAAGATGTTCTGAATTGTCATTGTAGTATGTGTCGTAAATTACATGCTTCGGCGTTTAGAACAAGAGCAAAAATCACATCTGAAAGCTGGAAAACGATTCAAGGTGAAGAGCTTATAAAATTCTACGAATCATCTCCTGGTGAGCATAAAGGTTTTTGTTCTAATTGTGGTTCAAGCCTATTTACTAAATTTGATGAGTACCCTGATATTTTAGGTTTCCCATTTGGCACCTTAGACACCGATCCTAAAGTAAAACCAACTCGTCATATTTATGTTGGTAGCAAAGCCGCTTGGCATGACATAGCTGATAACTTACCTCAACAACAAGAGTATGAGTAAAGTCCGTTATAACAAGCCGTCAAAGCAGGACAAATAACAGTTGGCTTTTGCTCCTGCGTCGCTTATTTTAGCCAACATATTATTTGCCTCTTAACGAGGCGTTAGCTTCACAAGGATGTGTCGATGCACCAAATTAGAAAAATAGCATTTTTATTAATAATAACCCCGTTTTTTTGTTCTGCTGGTGATCTTGTTAAAAGTGCTATTCAGCACGATGAACAGTTAAATATAGCGTATATGAATACGGTTAAATTTCTAAATAAAAATCAGACTCAGAAACTTAAAAAAGCTCAACGTCTATGGATTAGATACAGGGATGCTGTTTGTGAATTTGAAAGTGATTTACCTAAAAAAGGACATTGGATTAAAAGTAATATTGCTGATTCCAACTCCTTAGAGTGTATATCAAGATTAAGTGCTGAGAGAACTAAGGAATTAGAGCTGTACTCTAAATTAATTGGAAGTTCTAAAAAAGATGTTAGAAATGATCAAATAATTATCAGTAAAAGTATATTAAATGATAAGAATGCAATGCATGGCTGGCTGCTCTATGGAATGGCATTAAAAACTTGGCCAATAGAGCTTGAGGAAAGTGGACAACCTAACCTGTATAAAAGAGAGCTCTTTGCACGGTCAAAAACAGCACAAATCTGGCAAGAATTAAAAGCTAATAAAGCTGTTACACCAGATAAATATTTAGATGAGTTAGTTATTATATATGAAGCAGGCTTTATGGAAGAGTATGTTTGGGCATATATTCGTAAAAGCGGTCGAACACAAAATAGCTTGAAGTTAGATAAGTTTAGACAATGGATTTTTGTTAACTTACCTAACCATAAAGCAATAATAAATACAGGAATAACAGTTCCTGCCCCCTAATAGTTATTCGCTCAACGGAAGCTAACACGAAAATAAACAAGGACACGTAACTGTTGGCTATGTTTCGCTTTGCTCACAATTATAGCAAACCAATTTATGCCGCTGTTTGGGACGTTATATACAGGTAGAACCATGAGTAATCTGCATCGAAGCGAATTTTTGAACGAGGTTAAAAAATTCTTTCCTGAAGTTACAGATAAATTCAACCAGCAAGATGGTTTACTTTCTTTTGAGGTAGATGTCTTTGTTCAATTTACGCAGAACCAGATTGACTCAAGCTCACTGGAACAGACGAAATTAGCACTTATCCTTTTAGATAAGTATTACCAAAATGGTAATAAAGCACTACATGAGTTAATAAGAAATGCGGTTTGCGAAGACTTAAATTTTTCAGATACCAATAACACTAATCGAGCATGGGCATATAGTTTTCTTTCTGCACAATTAAAAACAGAGAGGAATTCTTGGCTAAAGTTTATGGGGTATAGTGGTGTTTAAGTGCATATTATGCCAAAGAGAACCTAATTAGATGCCTGAAGCAGATTTGTCGAGAATCAAGACATTTGTAACATCAAATGACCTCAGTGAGTGGCTCGCTGAGCATCATGCAACAGAAAGTGAATTATGGGTAAAAATATTCAAGAAAAATTCTGGAACCCAGAGTGTTACTTGGAATGATGTAGTGATAGAGGTTTTATGCTATGGCTGGATTGATGGTATAAAAAAGTCAATTGATGAGCAAGCTTATCTGCAGCGCATAACTCCTAGGACGGTACGAAGCAACTGGTCTAAAAGGAACACAGAACATGTTGACCGTTTAATAAGCGAAAACCGAATGAAAGAAGCTGGTCTTGTGCATGTTGATGCAGCGAAAGCGGATGGTCGTTGGGAGAATGCCTATACAGTGAGTAAAATGGAAGTCCCAGCAGATTTCTTAACTGCTGTGGAAAATCAGCCTAAGGCAAAATTGTTTTTTGAAACACTCAATAAGTCGAGTCGCTATGTTATCGCTTACGGCTTAACAAGTGCGAAGAAACCAGAGACTAGACAAAGGCGATTTAAAAAATTCATGGACATGCTTGTCAAAGAAGAAAAGCCAACTTAACTCCGTATAAGCCTAAAAGCATGGAAAGGTCGTTTAACTAAGCTGAAACAGTGGCTTAAGGTGCGATTTTCTCCACATGTTAATCCGCTGTTTTAGTTGGCTTATTACGGCATTAGGAGATTTTGATGATTTCATATCAACCAACAGCCGATCTTTATGCATCGGCAGATATTACATTTAAAAACATGCGTTCATACTATGAACACCATTCTGTAAATTGGGAACAGTCTACGATACATGAGCAAATTGTTGACCTAGAAAACTGGGACATTCTTTTCAACGGATCGGTGGTGGGTGCAATTCGTTTAGCCTTTGATAGTGATGGCTGTTATATCCGAGATCTACAGGTTAGTGAAACATTTCAAAATAAAGGTATTGGTGCAGCAGCCCTGGCAGAGTGTGAACGGTTAGCAATCAAAGCTGGTGTAAATCAACTTAGGTTACGAGTTCTTAAAATTAGTCCTGCATATCATCTATACATTAGGAATAACTTTGAGGTAGATAAAGAAGAAGATAGGTTCTTTTACATGTCGAGACAAATCTCCTAGTAAATAAGGACTGGCCGCGCGGATTTGTGTGCTTATCCCAAGTGTTGAACGGGGTTAATTGACTATTACAAACCCTCTATACTCCTTCTGGTTTTTCTCTTTACTCCCTTTATATTGAACTGTTGTCATCTTTTGGCTCGGGGATATTTAATTTCAAATTTCCCCGCTTTATAAGCCATGTATAAACGGTATTGACCACTACAAACATTGATTTTATCACTTAGCTTTGGCAACGTAAGAGGCTTATCCGTCTGCGGTCTTTGAGGTTAATTGTTTTTTTGATCGCTGCCGTTGAGTTTCTCTTATATAAATGAGTGAAAGCATGCCCGAATCAAGGTTAGTGTTAGCAAGTGCTGAAGATGCGTTACAGTTAAAGAATTTAGCTGTAGATGCTTTTCAAGCCGATTTTGAACAATATGGCAGTTTCCCTCCGCATATTGAGTCAACAGCGTGGCATTTACAAAGTGTGGAAGCGGGGCATTACTACCTGATTAAATATGGTGATGAAGTTGCTGGTGGCATTCTTGCTGTGATTAAAAGCCATCAAGAAATTGAAATAAAATACTTCTTTATTGCGCCAGATTTTCAAGATAAGCGCATTGGTTCTCAAGTGGTTAAACAACTTGAGAGTCACTACCCAAGAGTGACTTGTTGGTCACTGGTTACTCCCTTTAAAGCATTTCGAAATCACCATTTCTATGAAAAACTCGGCTATGTCAAAGTGGGTGAAGTGCAGCCTGATATTAATGAGCCTTTTTGGTTGTTTGAATATCAGAAGACTATGTAATTGGATTTTGGCTGTAAATCAAAAATGAATATGACCTGATGAGTTGCGATTTGAACTTTAATTCAGTAGGTTACATATTTAATTAGTGATTGCTTATGTATTAAGTCGCTAGTTAAGTCACTAGTGCAATCATTTGTGAATAACGTAAAAGGAAGTGTTATGAAAACAAGGATTTCAACCCGAGTCTTATTAGGCTTTTTATCAGTATTAATATTGATGCCATTGTCTACTATTTCAGATGAAGTGAAGCAAAAATCTGATTTTGATTACGCTGCATTTACCCAATTTTACTTTGAGGCTTGGAAGGGGACACAACAGCCAAATGCTACCGAGCAAGACTTAGAAAACTACTTATCGCTATTAACCGATGATATTGGTTATCAACATTTACCGTGGAGTGATGATGATAGCCGTCAGCCAGATGGCAAAGCTGCACTTCGCAAAGGAATGACCTATTACCTTGCGTCACACGATGAGTATTCCGCCACACTGACTAACTCAGCTTTTGGTCACAATGTCATTATGATTGAGTTTCATACCGTTTCTAAAGGAACACATCCAGATAATGGCAAAGTAATTCAGCACGATAATTCATCGTTCGAAGTGCTTGAAATTGAAAACGGAAAAGTGTCTGTGATTAGACATTACAGCCAATAATAAATCATAGAGGTTGTTGGTTAGCTGATTAAAGTTTGTTGGTTACCAGATTAAAGGTGTTATATGAAATTAAGGGGAATGCAATGACATCGGGCATTACAGAATTATCATCACTTCTGGCAGACATGTCGCCAGAGTTACAAGCAGGCGAGTTTGTGTTTTGCAGTGTGAATGGACAACTTGCAGATTATGCACATTTAGAACCGCTTTGCTGTTTTAAAGAACAAGAGGGCTTAACGTTAGTATTAACCGTAGAAGCTGCTATTCAGGGTTATCTGGCATTTGACGTTCGGTTTAAACAAATTACGTTAACCGTACATTCGAGCCTTGAGGCCGTGGGCTTAACAGCAGCAATTTCTCACAAGTTAACGGATTATGGCATTAGCGCTAATGTCATCGCGGCTTACTATCATGACCATATATTTGTACCAGCTGATAAAGCGTCATTGGCCATGCAAGCATTAAAGGAGTTTGCTGCTTAATTTTGCTGCTTAATAAAGAGTATCCCTGATTTGTCATCACCTTTCTTAACATTGCTATTGATTCATTTCGCAACTATCGAAACATATTAGCTCAATTGACAATGAATATAACTGGCTAATTTTATGGTTATATTTGAGTTCTACATCGAAATAATTCTATACTGCATTAACAGTAACAACTCACCAATTTGTTGTTAACATTTTGATGAGCTAGTCACGTTATTTAGCTGCGTTCAATGCATGGATTCAAGGGAAGGTTATGACTGATAAGAATAAAGAAGTTTCTTCAACTGAGGTGGCTGTTAAGGCAGAAGAAGCTCAGCCTCAAGTCGACAATGCTCCCGAGGCCGATACGCCTGCTGAAAAAGCCAAAAATCAAAAGATTAGAAAAGTGACTAACATGATCCTTCTTGTGGTTGCTTTTTTGTTTGTGTTTCATCTTTTTGCAGACCGTTATATTCCTTCAACCGATTTAGGGCGTATGCGTGGCTATGTGGTACCGATTACGCCGCAAGTTTCCGGTGAAGTGATTGAAATTCTGACAACGCCAAATACCCTCATTTTAGAAGGACAAGTTCTCGCACGGATTAACCCAAGGGATTACGAAATTGCACTTTATACCGCTGAGCAAAATGTGACTCAAGCGGGGCAAAATATGGGGGCGTTAACGGCTAATGTGACAGCCGCAAAAGCCAAGGTTGCTAATGCTGAGGCCAACCTAACAAATGCGAAAGTTCAGTCCAAACGTATTTTTACCATGGTTGAACAAAATGTCATGTCAAAAGCGGATGCCGATAATGCCCGAGCTGAATTAGCTAGCGCAGAGGCAGGCGTTGCTGCCGCAAATGCTGACCTTGCTAAAGCAGAAGAACGTTTAGGTTCAGAAGGTGAAAATAATACCGCAGTCAAATCAGCGTTACTGGCACTTGAGCAAGCAGAACTTAACCTTGCACGAACACAAATCAAAGCGCCAACCAATGGCGTGGCTTCTAATTTTCGTTTAAAAGAAGGGTTTTATGCCAGTGCTGGTCAACCTGTGATGACCTTTATATCTTCAGAAGATGTGTGGATTGAAGCCAACTTCAGAGAAAACAGTCTAGGTAACATGAAAACAGGCGACAAAGTTGAGTTTGCACTCGACTATGCGCCAGGAAAAATATTTAGCGGTAAAGTGGCATATATTGACTATGGTGTTGATTGGGGCCAGAACGAACAAACAGGTAAACTTGCACAAACTACAGGGCAAACAGGCTGGTTAAGACAATCACAACGTTTTCCTGTGACCATTGTATTTGATGAAGATGAAGCCAAAGGGCTACGTCGTGTTGGTGGTCAAGTTGATGTAATGGTATATACCCAAGAAAGCTCAATGATGAATTTATTTGGCAAATTTTGGATCCGTCTAGTCAGTTGGTTCTCTTATGTCAGATAGTACAGCAGCTACAATTGATCCTGTCCTAGAAGAAGCGATTTTTACACGTCGAGTGCTTCGCTTCACTCTGGGTATCGGTTTAGCTGTGACTATTTCAGCGATATTTGCTTGGCAACTGGCTTTTATTGTTCCCGTGCTTGTGGCTAAGTTTTTAGTGGATAGAACCGAGCCTACGGTACAAACAGTCTATGAATTATTAATATCAATGGTGGTCACGATTGCCATTGCTTGGTTGGTCAGTTTTGGGCCGGTGCAGTATCCATTAGTCTTGCTACCTTTATTAGCGTTATTGATGCTGTGGGCTTACTACTTATTTTCTGATCCTAAGTGGAATTTCTTTGCCACTATTTTGATTGTTTCAACTTTGGTTTTACCTTACTTAGGTATATTGCACCCAGGTGCAGCGATTGTTGTTGGAGTCGGGTTGAGTTTTTCTGGTGTAGTGTCGGTATTGATTTTTACTCTGCTGCATATTTTATTACCTGATTTATCTCCCAATCGTGAAACGCATATTGCCGCAGGTTTGACCAATGACCAACGCCTTTATGAGTCTGTTAGGGCGTTAATCATCGCATTTCCAGTTATCACCTTTTTCTATTTTTTTGAAATCACAGGTGCACTGTTAACGATGATTTTTATTGCGATTTTATCGTTGCAATCAGCTGGAAGTAAAAGTGTAAAAGTCAGCCTATTTTTATTGATAACTAATGGCATTGGCGGTGCATTGGCAGTGGTGTTTTATAACTTGCTTGTTATCGTGCCTGAGTTAGTTTTTTATGTTGGCTTAGCGATGATATGCGCACTTTTTTTCAGTCAAAAAATATATTCCGACCCCGCTAAAGCGCCTATCTTTGCCGGTATATTTTCTGCGTTGCTTGTGGTCGTTGGTTCGACTGCATCCTCCACCGATGCGGATGTTGCGACAAACTTTTATATTCGTATAGCGCAATTGTTTATGGTGGGAGTTTATATGGTTGTTGCATCTTTCTTTTTAGAAACTCGTAATTGGAAGTTTTTGACTAAAAGAAGCGCTGTATAAGTAAATAAATATGGAAATAAGGAAGCTTAACCTTGTTGTAAACGCAGCTAAGTGAGAGGTCATAAAAGTGCAGTCAAAACGTCATGCTAAAAAGCTTACCTCTTCAACAGGCGTTATGAGCTCAAACAAAGTTGAGACTTCAATCGCTGCTGTCGATGCGGGATTAGAAGGCGCTTTTATTCCGCTATTAAGAGCTGAGTATATTGCGCCCTTTGTCGCTAGACTTAAAGACTTTGATAACAATGTCTATCCACTCATTGAGCAAGCTGGTTTACCTGCTAGTTTATTAACTTCTAATCATGATTATGTTTCTGAACAAGCTGTACTCAATTTACTTAAATTAATCTCTGCTAAACTTGGCAGTAAGCGCTTTTCTGAGTGGTTATTTCAAGTCGCTCGCACTATTTTTGTTCCTCAGCACTTAGCTAAGATCACGCTGAATGGCACTGTTAAACAAGCTATTGTCGATTTTACCCATGTGGTTAATTTAGAGTCAAAGCAAACCAATGTTCATCTTAAAACAGGCTTGGGTAAAGTCTGGTTTGTTAGGCATCGCTTAAAAAATGATCCTATTGAAAGTAGTGTGGCTGAGCAATTTGCGCTTACCATGATGGTGGAGCTTGTACGTTCACTCACTCAGGCTCAATGGCAACCTGCTGATATTGCTTTGCAGTCAGCAACTGAAGTCGATTACCTCAACGTCCTTAAACTTAATCAGCCACAGGTGTTTTATGGTAGGCAAGTTACCGCATTGAGCATTTCTGACTCGGTACTTGCTGGAAAAGTGAAACTGAAAAATGGCTGGCAACAGGTGATGAGCCCGGTTGTTGAAGGCCCTAAAGGTTTTGTTGAAAGCCTGCAATTTGCTTTATTGCCTTATTTGTCTTTGGGGCGCATTCCCGTTACAACGGCTGCCGATTTACTTGGGCTCAGTGTCCGCACACTTCAAAGAAGATTAAGCGAAGAAGGAATGAGTTACAGGCAAATGGTAGATGGCATCTGTTTTAAACAGGCAAAAGAAATGCTGTCTGATGGTGCCATTTCTGTGACTCAAATCTCTGCGACATTAGGTTATTCTGATGTCGCTCACTTCTCAAGGGCATTTAAGCGAATGTCTGGGCACTCTCCTAGAGTGTTTCGTCAAAACATCTCAATAGATCAATAGCGATCTAAGGCGCCTTATTTAAACGCTTTAATTAAGTGGATTAACTCATCGTTTTATATCGTAAAAATACACATATGCAGATTTTAATGTTCTTTTATTAAACTACTGATGGATAATGAAATGTTTTTGTGTTGTTGCGGATGTTTTATTGCCTCAGTTGCGCTATATTTTTAATCAGAATTGTTTCGAAATTACTTTTGTTTAAATAGCTTAGCAACGCAGTGCTGACATCTTGAGTTGTTAAATTTACTTTTAAATGGAATGACACTAAACCAGGGATAGACATATATGAGTGATAAACCAATTTCGACCTCTGCAGAGTTTACTCATGCAGCTGTAGATGCCGCGATAAAAATTGTACTAATTTTTATCATGGTGGTGTGGTGTTTTAAAATTGTTCAGCCTTTTATTATGCCTATTCTGTGGGGCGGTATTATTGCGATTGCCTTATATCCAGTCGTTAAGCTTATTAGCCGCAAGCTTAAACTGACAGTGGCTAAGTCTAGTTTATTAATCACGCTGCTATGTTTAGCTTCTTTAATTGCACCCACAGTACTGTTTTCTGGCGCAATAGTGTCAAGTACACAAGATTTTGTCGCTGAAGTGCATGATGGCACTTTGGAGATCCCAGCGCCAAAAGAGTCTGTCGCAGACTTACCGTTAATCGGTGACAAGTTATATAACTTTTGGTCTTCTGCCAATTCAGATATTGAGATGCTGGTAAAAACCTATGCTGACGAGATAAAAGCTTTTTCAACCAAGGCCGCGGGTGCTTTTGGTAGCTTTGGCATGACCGTATTACAGTTTTTAATATCCATTATTATTGCTGGCGTATTTATGGGCAAAGCTGAAGGCTCAAATCAAATGTTCCACAAAGTGTCAGTGCGCCTTGCTGGAGAACACGGCGAAGAGTTTTCAGCTCTTGCTGTTGCGACAGTCAGAAGTGTGGTGCAAGGGGTCATTGGTGTTGCCTTTATTCAATCTATTCTCGCGGGAGTGGGCTTAGGGCTAGCAGGTGTCCCTGGTACTGGGATCTGGATGCTTATGGTACTTATTTTAGCCATTATTCAATTGCCGCCAATTTTAATTTTAGGTCCTATCATTGCTTATGTATTCAGTGTTGAGTCTTCAACAACGGCAATTCTGTTTATGATTTGGAGTATTCTTGTGAGCGCAAGTGATGCCTTCTTGAAACCTATGCTCATGGGGCGTGGTGTTGATATTCCAATGTTAGTCATCTTATTAGGTGCCATTGGCGGAATGATTTTGTCAGGGATTGTTGGCTTGTTTGTTGGTGCTGTTGTACTGGCATTGAGTTACAAGTTATTTACTGCATGGTTAGTGGTCGAAACTGCCGAAGTGGATACTGAAGCATTACTTCCAGAAATTGAAAAAACCGAAGGATAATAGTTGATGGGTACCCCTATGTCGCAAGAAGACAACTTTAGTTATTTACTGGGGTCTTTAGTTTTAGTGTTATTAAGTGCGGCACTAGTCGAGCAGTTTTTTGATTCGGGGCAAATGATCGTTGTTGCTACAACGGTAATGAGTTTATCCATTTCAGTTATTGGCTTAGGCGCCAACAAAAAATGGATACGCTCAACTTTTGGCTTAATGATAACAACCTTATTATTTGCCAGCATTGGTTCAGTTTTTGAATTATTAAACCTCGATATTCTTGGTTTACTCACCATATTATCTTTCTTAATTGCAGCAACTTGGCGCGCGGCCAAACAAGTTATTTTTAGCGGCAAAATTTCATCAAACCAAATTATTGGCTCTATCTGTATATTTTTACTTTTAGGGCTTATTTGGGCATTTATTTACCTACTGATTATTGAAATATTTGGTGTCGCCTTTAATGGCGTAGAAGTGAAAAAGTGGACTGATAATTTATCTTTGGTGATTTATTACAGCTATATCACGCTTTCTACCGTGGGGTATGGAGAGATAACCCCTGCAATACCAATAGCCCGTTTTTTTGCATTCTTTGAAGCCATATTTGGCCAGTTCTATATGGCGATTATTGTTGCAAGTTTAGTGGGTGCCAAAATGTCTCAGAATGAAAAAGAATAATAAGTGACTCAAACTTTACCTTTCGTTGAGTAAAGTGATTGAATCTGCTTAGAAGAGGTCACATGGAGTTATCAAAGAAAAATGTGTTAATTGTTGATGATATGGATGCCATCCGAAAAATCAGCTCCGATCAGCTCAAACGTTTTGGTATTGGTCATGTTTATCAAGCAGAGAATGGTGCCAAGGCACTAAAAATACTGCAAAACTATCATATCGACCTGATCATTTCTGATTGGAATATGCCGGTGATGACAGGTATCGAATTGCTCTGTGAAGTAAGGCAGACTCCTAAGTGGCAACACCTGCCTTTTTTAATGATAACGGCCGAAGCTGCAAGAGAAAGGGTTAGCGCCGCCATTAGTAAAGGGGTTACTGATCTTGTGATTAAACCTTTTACTACTGCTACCTTGCAGCAAAGAGTGTTGCAATGCTTACAAGGTCAAATCAGTAATAAAGTTTCTTCAATTACTGCAAAAGAGTTAGTTGCTAATCCGCTAGACAGCTTACAACAAGATGAGCATCTACAAGACATCTCACCGACAAATAAAATCAAAAAGTCTTCAGTGTTGGTGGTGGACGATACCACTGAAAACCTCACTTTAATTGGCGGCCTACTAAAAGATGACTATCAAGTTAAACTGGCAAAAAATGGTCAAAAAGCCATTGAGATTGCTCAATCTGATAATCCGCCTGATTTAATTTTACTAGATATTATGATGCCAGAGATGGACGGCTTCGAAGTATTAAAACGGCTTCGTGAGCACCCTCAATCCACCCATACTCCTGTTATCTTTGTAACAGCACTGACAGAAGATAAGTATCAAGTGCAAGGACTTGATGGTGGCGCTGTAGATTTTATTAGTAAGCCGATACAACCAGAGTTATTAAGATTGAGGGTTAGAAACCTCATGGCTTATGTGCAGATGCATAAGAATCTGCAATCCGACTTTGACAATATGGTGGCCACCGAAAAGTTGAAACAAGAGGTTCAACAGGTGTTACAGCATGATTTAAAAGGTCCAATAGCTGGATTGATGGCACTGATAGAGCAAATCAAACATGACCCCCATATTTCTAAAAGCAACCATGAAAATGCTGATATTGCTGAAGACATGTCATTTCAATTACTGAATATGATCAATATGTCTAGTGAGCTTTACAAGATTGAAACCGGTCGATTTAACTTGCAGGCAAAGCCATTTTCAATCATCAACTTGCTGCAAAAAATGATTGCAGTGTTGAAGAAAACCTTCCAAGTAAAACATCTACTGATATACCTAGATTGCGAAGAAAATGGTGATGAAGATTATCAAGTGATGGGGGATGAGAGCCTCAGTTATTCGATGTTATTTAACTTGCTTAAAAATGCCTGCGAGGCTGCGCCAAATAAAACTCGAGTATCAATTTCTCTATCTCGCTCAGAAGATGAAGATAACGCTACACCTATGCTGCGAATAAGCATTCAAAACCTTGGTGTTGTTGATAAAGAGATCCGTGACACCTTTTGGCAAAAATATACCTCAGCTGGAAAGGATAATGGCACAGGCATAGGTACTTACTCAGCTAAACTCCTTGCAGAAGCTCAGCGAGGTAAAGTGTCGCTGAGCGTCGATGATGAAAACAATACCACTAATATTTCAGTTTTTTTACCGCATTAACCAAGTTGATTTTATTTTATAGGGTTAAGTCGAATGAGCAGGTTTAGGATTGCAGATGGATATGAATAGCACGTTATTATTTTTGTCACTGGGACTCTTGTTTTACTTGTTCTGGTTATTCGTTCGATTACGTTCTGAAGCGAATGAAGATATTTCTCGTTTTTTTGAAAATGGTCGTAATCGAGTTTATATCGGTTCTATTGTGTTCTGTTTTCTAGCATTGATATCCTCTATTTCTGCGATTGGGCTAAATGTGGCTTATAAACAAGATTTGCAAAGGAGTGGACTTGCATTAAAGTCAGTTGCCTTGACGACAGATGCCGCGTTGTCATCTTGGGTTAAAGGCTGGGAAGACAGAGTCAGAACGGTTGCTACAAATCCTTTGCTGCAATTACGAACAAAGGAACTTATAAAAATTGGTACCGATTCCGAATTATTGTTGGATAGCGAGCACCTCCAATGGTCTCGTGATGCTTATAATCGTTATAGCTTGTCTTTTGGCTCGTTAGGTTTTTTTATCATCACGCTAGAAGGAGACAATATTGCTTCAAGTCGAGATAGCAACCTTGGCGTAACTAATATTGTTAAGCGCGAACATCCTAATTTGTTTGCCGAAGCTGTCAGCGGAAATATCGTAATTACACCGCCAATGCGTTCAGACATTATATTAAAAAACCCGTATGGAGTTGAGCGTGAAGATACACCTACCATGTTTGTACTCAGTCCTATTGCCCAAGATGATGGCTCTATCAGCGCAGTACTAGCTTTAAGAATTGACCCTTATTTAGAGTTTTCTACACTTACTCAGAGCGCTATAGTAGGGGAGACGGGCGAATCTTATTTTGTCGATTCTAAAGGCCGAATGTTATCTCATAGCCGTTTTGAGGAAGACTTAGTTCCCCTTGGCTTGCTTGAACAAGGCCAATTGTCAGTATTAAACTTTCGCGTCACAGACCCCTTAAAAAAATTGACCTTAGCGTCACCAGCAGATGAAAATCATGATGATAAGACACTGACCTATGCCGCTAAGCAGGTAACTCTACAGTTGAATGGCAATAGTAACGAGCGTTATAGAAACTATTTAGGCGTTGATGTCATTGGCGCTTGGAAATGGGATAACCGTTATGGTTTTGGCATTGTCACTGAAATGTCTATTAAAGAAGCAAGCAGTAATTATCAGTACTTTAAAGCGATTATTCTTATCCTGATAAGCGTTATTGCTGTGTCCTGCATCTTAATTACCTTGGCGACTTTATGGCTGAGTCGCCACGTGCTGCTTCGATTACAAGTGAGTAATGAAAGGTTAGAAAAAACCATATCCATTCGCACCAAAGATTTGCAAGAGCGTGAGCATCGATTATGGGATTTATACGAGAACTCTGCAGTGGCCTATGCCACTTTAGATATTAACGGTAAATTTACTAAACATAATAAACAATTTGCTGATATTACTGGCTATGACCGAACCGCTTTTACCGATTTAACTTGGCATGATGTGTTAGGGGCCAAAGATGGTGAAGGTCAGCAGATTTTTGATGCTGCAATAAAAGGTATTGATACTTCTGATGCTCGACTAGATTTAATCTCTCAATCAGGAAAAGTATTGGCAGTTTCGTTAACCGTGCGCACAGAGTTTACAGAAGAGGGCAAGTTAACTGAAATTCGCTTGTCACTGCTTGATATTAACGATCAAGAAATTGTTAGAGCTGAAATGTTGAAAAATCAGCAACAATATCAAACCTTGGTAGAGAACATACAGGGGGCTGTATTTCGGTGTAATTATGTTGATATAGACACTAATAATTTCACTATATTCTATATAAGCCCTAATTTTGAGCATATTACTGGTTATCCTGTAAGTGATTTTATTGGTAAAAGTGCCTCAAGACGGTTTGTTGATTTAGCTATTGGTGGTGACGGGGATAAGTTTTTTCAAGTTGTGCGTAATGCCGTATTAAATCGCGAAAAAGTGCTTGTAGACATGCGCATTCTGAATCGATTCGGTGAGTTGCGATATGTGCAAATTATGGCGCAATTTGAAGCAGGAGAGAATCACGGCGAAGGCCACTTTGATGGCACTATATTTGATGTCACTGAACAAAAGTTAGCCGAAAACTTATTGCTTGATTCGGAAGAAAAACTCGAAGTGGCCGCCAAAAGTGCGCAAATGGGCATGTGGGATTTCTACCCCCATGAGAACCGCGTTGTCGTTAATCGAATGTACAATCAAATGTTAGGTTATGACCGCCTTGATATATGTATCAACGCAGATAAATGGTCTGCTCTTATCAATGGGGCTGAAACATTTGCCAATATGATCCACCCTGACGATAAAGCTGAGCTCCTCAATGAACAGTTGACCGCTTCAACAGGTGAGAATAAAGTTTTACGCCAAGAATTCAGAATGCTGCGAAAAGATGGCGGTTATGATTGGATCCTTAGCATTGGCCAAACCTATCAGTATCGCGAAGATGGCACCCCGGAACGGATCAGTGGTGTTCATATCAATGTGAACGCGGCGAAAGAGTTAGAACGTGAACTAGCAAAAGCCATCTCAGAAGCTGATAGTGCCAATAAGGCTAAAGGTGACTTTTTAGCCAATATGAGTCATGAAATACGCACTCCAATGAATGCCATTATCGGCATGTCTCATCTTGCCTTAGAAACAGACCTTAATCGTCAGCAACGTAACTATATCGAAAAAACCAATGCTTCCGCGCAATCATTATTAGGGATTATTAATGACATTCTCGACTTTTCAAAAATTGAAGCGGGCAAGTTAGATATTGAAAATATAGACATCAGTATTGATGAACTGCTCAATAATGTCAGTAATCTAATTGGCATAAAGGTGTCCGAAAAAGGGCTTGAACTGCTGTTTGATATTGACGATGCCATACCTGAAAATTTACTCGGTGATTCACTTCGAGTTAGTCAGGTATTGATAAATTTAGCCAATAATGCGGTTAAATTTACCGAAAAAGGCAACATCATCATTTCTGTCAAACTGGATAAACTGACCACAGAGCAAGCGTTCATTACGTTCTCAGTGACGGACTCTGGAATAGGTATGACAGAGGAGCAGCAGTCTCGACTATTTAATGCGTTCTTACAAGCTGACGCCTCAACGACTCGTAAGTACGGTGGTACGGGATTAGGCCTAGCGATTTGTAAAAACCTTGCAGAGTTAATGGGTGGTCAAATTAGCTTAACCAGTGAACCTGGCGTGGGCAGTACCTTTAGTTTCAACTTACCATTTGATTTAAGCCCAATTACGTCTTCGACTATATATCACGAAGATATAACTGATCTTAAAGGCAAAAGTGTATTACTGGTTGATGATAACCAGGTCGCAAGAGAGATCTTATCGAATTTACTCAGTCGTATCGGAATGAAAGTTAACGCGCTGGAACGAGGTCAACAAGCGATAGATATTCTAGCGGAAGGTGACAGTCCTGATGTTGCTATTGTTGACTGGCAAATGCCTGACGTTACTGGTGTTGACGTTGCTCGATTTATTGGCAAGCTCCCTGCTAACCGTAAACCAAAGCTCATTATGATAACTGCATACGGCAAAGAGGACTTACTCTTTAGCGCAGCGGATGTACATTTTGACAGTATTTTAACTAAGCCCCAGACGCAATCGAGTTTGATGAAAGCGCTGTCTTTTGTGATGTCTGAGTCTATCAATCCATTGAGTCATTTACGTGATGAATCGGAACTCTCCAAGGCGTTAGTCAAATTAGCTGGCGCAAACATTTTGATTGCAGAAGATAATGATTTAAATCAAGAGTTGGTTGAAGAGTTACTTAACAGTAAACATATTCAGACAACGATTGCTAATAATGGACAGGAAGCAATAGAGAAGCTTGCCCTTGAACATTTTGATGGCGTTCTTATGGACTGCCAAATGCCAGTTATGGATGGATATACCGCTACATCAGTATTACGTGGCATACCAGAAAATAGCGATTTGCCAATTTTAGCGATGACGGCGAATGCGATGGCGGGAGACCGAGAGAAAGCGTTAAATGCTGGCATGAATGACCATATTCCAAAACCGATTGATGTCGAGGCGATGTTTATTACGATGGCAAAGTGGATAACACCTGCCAAGCCAATAACGCCAGTGGCCACTCCTGCTGACACATCTAATACTACATCTTCGCGAGTTGACAATATCAGCGCTGATGGAGGACGCAGTGAAGCTCAGAACGGGACATTTATCAATACTGTTCATATCAATAAAGCTCTGGGGTTAATGCGCACCCAAGGTAATGAAGGGTTATACCTTAAATTATTGGTTAAATTTGTTAGCGGTCAGTCAGGATTTGTTGGCGCGTTTTCACGTGCAACAGCTGTTAACGATGAGTCATTGGCAGCACGTTTAGTGCATACCCTTAAAGGCGTTGCGGGCAGCATCGGTGCTGAGAAGTTAGCTGAATTAGCTGCGCAACTTGAGCACGGATTAACTGAAAGTGACCTTAACCTATTGTCTGAAGTAGGTGCTGAACTAACACACGTTTGCGAAGAGATCACCTTGCTGACGCCAAAAGAACAAATTCAACAAACTCAGCTATTATTAGATAAGCCATTAGCAATCAGAACGTTAGAAGTATTAGTGACTATGTTAGAAAGTTTCGACATGGAGGCCACGGAATACCTCGACACCCATGGCGAATGTTTGAATGTAGATCCATTAATACATAACTATAAGCTACTTGAAAAACAATTAAGCGAGTATGAACTGGACACCGCGATGGAAATAGCTAAGCAAATGATTGAGCAATTAAAGGCGCTTAATTAATTCTGATTAAATACGTTACGCAAATATGCGAGTAAGCTCAGCAACGATAAGGAATACCGATGGAAAAGCAGACTATTTTAGTCGTGGATGATACTCCTGAGAACATTGATGTTTTAGCTGGTGTTTTAAAGTCTGAATATCATATTAAGATTGCTAAAAATGGTGAGCTAGCGTTAAAAATTGCCCGTAGTATCAAGCTGGATTTAATCTTATTAGATATTATGATGCCAGGTATCGATGGTTTTGAAGTGTGTAGACAGTTAAAACTAGACGAAAGAACTCGTCATATCCCAGTCATATTTGTGACGGCTAAAATCTCTGCTGCCGATGAGTTAAAAGGCTTAGAGTTAGGCGCTGCTGATTATATTACTAAACCATTCAATCCACCTATTGTGCAACGACGTGTTCATACCCAACTCGCTTTAACCGATCAAAACAGATTACTTGCCATTAAAGTACAGCAAAAAACTGCGGAAATTGCCCAAAACCAATTGAATGTTATTCGTCGCTTGGGGCGTGCAGCTGAATATAAAGATAATGAAACAGGGATGCATGTTATCCGCATGAGTTATTACACTCATGTTTTAGCGCTTGCTGCTGGGATCAATGAAACAGATGCCGAAGTATTGATGAATGCAGCGCCCATGCATGATGTGGGTAAAATTGGTATCTCAGACGCCATTTTAAAGAAACCAGGCAAGCTTGAATTTGAAGAGTTTGAAGAGATGAAGAAGCATTGTGAAATTGGTGCTGAAATCCTTGGTGATAAAGATTCGGAGTTAATGACCATCGCTAAAGAAGTGGCACTGACGCACCATGAGAAATGGGATGGCAGTGGTTACCCTAATGGCTTAAGTGGTGAAAGTATTCCGTTATACGGCAGGATTGTTGCCATTGCTGATGTATTTGACGCACTTACCAGTGAACGCCCCTATAAAAAAGCCTGGACAGTTGAAGACGCTCTTGCACTAATCGAGCGTGAAGCAGGCAGTCATTTTGATCCTAAATTAGTGCCGTTATTTATCGATAAATTAGATGAAATTTTACAAATAAAGGCTAAATTTAAAGACAGTAATTAAGCATAGTTGCTTGTGGCGTAAAATGGTAACTAATGTGGTGGTGTTCAATTATAATAGCCCTATATCGAGTTGAGCGCATAACCTATAGAGCGTATTCAGAAGCGGTTAAGTGACACAGTGGCCCACTAAGTGGCTTATTTCTGAAAGCATTACCCACTCATATTGATGAGTGAATGATATATCTGTGTAACTTGCCAATAAAGGCCAATTTATATCCACTTTGACAGAGGAAACTTACATGTCTAAGACTTTAATCAGTAAAAAATTACTTTTAGCAGCAGTGATGGTGCCAGCTTTACTAACAGGCTGTGCGACAGGTGATAACCCAGAGTCTAAAAAAGCCAATGCACGTAAAGAAACTCAATCAGCGTTGCAAGAAATTTATGCTGAACATAGTGGGGCTAAAACTGCTGTGGCGCAATCAGTAGGCTATGTTGTTTGTACAGGCAGTAACAGCTACTTATTTGCTTTATCTACTGGCGGCGGAGTGTGTGTTCTGACTGCAAATGGACGAAACTCATATTATCGCTTCGCTACAGGTGGAGTCGGTGCTGGTATCGGATGGAAACAAATGGCTTTTGTTCAAGCCTTTATGGATAACGATGCCATGACACGATTTAAAGAGTCTGGCTATGAAGGCCAAGCACAAGCTGAAGCCAGTGCTAAATATGAAGATAGCGGTGACCAGGCTTCTGCTAATCAGTCTGTAGATGTCAGTGGCGTAAAAACCTATCAAGTTAACCTAATGGGAGCTGCTGCTCAGGCAACTGTTCAAGGTTATAAATATTGGGAAACAGATTTTTCTGATGACTTCGTAGAAAACGACGAATAATAGAACGGTGTTTTCAATCGTTTTTAGGGTATAAGGTTTTAAGCTATGGGATTGATAGCTTAAAATCAGATGAGATAGTAAACCGCAATTGATTATTCGATTGCGGTTTTTTATTTTTATGACGGACTAATTTCACTCCTTGATGGAGGGCAAGCTGCTAATTTTTAATCAATTAAGTTTTTTTATTAGTTAGTCAGATGGTATGTGTAATCTGAAACTGACATTTCTATATTTGAGTTTTGAGCGTGTATTTTAGTGGATTATGCTGATTTCGTGATAAAAAATAGTTTGATTCGTATCACGCCATATAAAGTTAGAAGATTGTTTTTTAATCATAATTAAATTTGTTGGGCACTTTTATCAAAAGAAACCATTAACTAAGTCATTCCTACAAGCTTAAACGCTTATTTCTCTTTCAGTCAGTCGCGCAATAAGCTAAATTACTCATGTAAGCATAAGAATAAAGTTCAGGATGAATGTGTTTTTAAGGTGGATAGAAGTTGATTTCAGTATATTTAGTTGATGACCATGAATTAGTACGAACCGGCATTCGTCGTTTGTTAGAAGACGAGCGGGGTATTAAGGTGGTTGGCGAAGCGCCCGACGGCGAAACAGCTGTACAATGGTCACGACAAAGCGAAGCCGATGTCATTCTCATGGACATGAATATGCCAGGTATGGGTGGATTAGAAGCCACGCGTAAAATACTTCGCTATCAGCCAGAAGCTAAAATCATTGTGCTTACAGTACAAACAGAAGACCCTTTTCCTACAAAAGTAATGCAAGCAGGAGCGTCAGGTTATTTAACCAAAGGTTCGACCTCGCCAGAAGTATTACGTGCTATTCAGCAAGTATCACGTGGACAGCGTTATTTATCCCCTGAAATTGCCCAGCAAATGGCGTTGAGCCAATTTAGTCATTCTGATGAAAATCCATTTAGCAGCTTATCTGAGCGAGAACTGCAAATCATGCTGATGATCACCAATGGTGAGAAGGTGAATGATATTTCAGAAAAGCTAAACTTAAGTCCAAAAACAGTGAACAGTTATCGCTATCGTTTATTTGCCAAATTAGATATTGGTGGCGATGTTGAGTTGACCCGTCTCGCTATTCGCTACAAAATGCTCGATGCCAGTTCTTTTTAGACATTAGGTGTTCATACAAAGGTATTGACGCCTATTTTTAGGATAGTTGATGCCTGCTTGCTTTAATTCAAAATTGTTTTTAAAAACCGTCTCATCTTCGCCAGGTGTTTATCGTATGTACGATGAAAAAGGCGAGGTCATTTATGTCGGTAAAGCTAAAGATCTTAAAAAACGCCTGTCATCTTATTTTCGGGCGAACCTGCCTAATGTAAAAACACAAGCGCTTGTTGCCCGTATTGCAAATATTGATGTCACCCTGACTCACAGCGAGACCGATGCGCTTTTGCTTGAAAATGATTACATCAAGCAATACATGCCGAAATACAATGTATTGCTTCGTGATGATAAATCTTATCCCTATATATTACTTAGCGGTCACAAGCATCCGCGTTTAGCTTACCATCGCGGCCCTAAGCGAGAGAAAGGTCATTATTTTGGACCTTACCCAAATGGTGGGGCGGTGCGTGAAAGCTTAAACTTGATGCAAAAGCTATTTCCTATTCGCCAGTGTGATGACTTGTATTATAAGTCTCGCTCTCGTCCGTGTTTGCAATATCAGTTAGAACGTTGCAGTGCTCCCTGTGTTGGGCGGATTTCTGATGACGATTATACCGAGCAAGTTAAATTAGCTAGCTTGTTTTTAAAAGGCAAAGATAAGCAAGTGATCACTGAGTTAGTGGCTAAAATGGACACTGCAGCTAATGAGATGGAATATGAGTCAGCAGCGCAATTTCGTGACCAAATTACTGCATTAAGACGAGTGGCGGAGCAGCAAGAGGTATCGAACCACAAAGGCGATATGGATGTCATAGGGGTGCATTACGCCTCTGGTATCGTCTGTTTTCACTTATTGTTTATCCGAGATGGTAAAATATTTGGTAGCCGTAGCTATTACCCAACAGTGCCGCCACAAACTGAACTTGAAGAAGTGTTAGTCTCGTTCATTGGCCAATTCTATTTAAATGCCGACATTCAAAGAACGATCCCGAAAGAAGTGCTGATCAGCGAATCCTTTAGCGAACAGAAAGTACTTGAAAGTACAATTTCACAGGCGTTAGATCGTAAATTTGAAATTAAGACTCAAGTGCGAGGCGAGCGGGCTAACTTCTTGCGCTTAGCACTGACTAATGCAACAAATGCAGTCAATACCCGTTTATCTCATAAAAACACGGTTGAGCAACGTTTTCAGCTATTAGAAGAAGCCTTAGAGTTAGGGCATCCAATTACACGTATGGAATGTTTTGATATCAGTCATACCATGGGCGAAAGTACCGTGGCTTCTTGTGTGGTATTCAACCGAGAAGGCCCACACAAAGCTGACTACCGACGTTATAACATCAATGGCATTACCGGCGGTGATGATTATGCGGCAATGGAGCAGGCATTAAAGCGTCGATTCGATAAAATCGATAATAATGGCAAAGTGCCTGATATCGTCTTTATTGATGGCGGTATTGGTCAACTACGTATTTCGCAAAAAATTGTTGATGAAAAGTGCGTTCATTTAGACAAGCCGCCTCTACTAATTGGCGTAACAAAAGGTGAAGGCCGCAAAGCCGGCTTAGAAACCTTTGTATTTGGTGGCAATGAACAAACCTTTGAACTTGCCAGTGACTCTCCTGCATTCCATTTAATTTTACACATACGTGATGAGTCACATCGATTTGCGATTACAGGACATAGGAATAAGCGACAGAAGACACGTAACACCTCGACATTAGAATCAATTGCTGGTGTTGGCCCTAAACGTCGCAAACTATTGTTACAACATCTCGGTGGAATACAGGAAGTAAAGGGGGCGAGTGTAGCAGAATTAACAAAAGTGCCCGGAATTAGCCTAGAAATGGCACAAACAATCCATGATGCATTGCGAGGGGGATAAAATTAAGGCAAGATTGGCGCTGTTTCTGACTATTTGGTTTCTTTCATGCCTTTTAATTTACCTATAGCGCTAACATTATTCCGGTTGTTGCTTTTGCCGGTTTTTGTCGTGGTTTTTTATCTTCCTTATTCTTGGGCGCCTTTTGCGTCGGCATTAATATTCTGGCTTGCGGCTGTGACAGACGCATTAGATGGATATGCAGCAAGAAAACTCAAACAGTCCACGCGTTTTGGCGCATTTTTAGACCCCGTTGCTGACAAGATTATGGTGACTACGGCTTTGGTGTTGTTGGTTCAGCAAAATGATAATATTTACCTGACTCTAGCTGCATTGTTTATGATTGGTCGTGAAATCGT
Organism: Shewanella sp. 10N.286.52.E4; assembly: GCF_041468785.1. NCBI lineage: Bacteria > Pseudomonadati > Pseudomonadota > Gammaproteobacteria > Alteromonadales > Shewanellaceae > Shewanella > Shewanella sp. 10N.286.52.E4. The sequence goes on along the minus strand of NZ_JBFRJJ010000044.1, from coordinate 596 downwards.
CATTTCTGCGCTACGTGAATGGATGGCTGAAATAGGTAAACGTGGGGTTGTCGCCGTATCATGGATTGGCAAATATAAAACCGCAGCACAAATGGTGGCGATAGTAGGTTTGATTTGGCAACCGAATGAATTTTTGACCAATGTGTCTTATGGTCTATTCTATATTGCTGCAGTGCTGACTTTCTGGTCAATGATGAGTTATATTTCAGCAGCTTGGAAAGACTTAACTGCCGAGTAGTGCAATAAAAGTTCAATGAGTTTATTTAGTGCGCATTCAGTCATTTTTATTGAAAACAGCAATTGACACCGACACTGAAATCGGTAGAATGCACCCCCGTAGACAGTGATGCTTCAGCGTATAACCGAAAGGTTGCAACTTGATGACATCGAGGCCTAATCTGCGAAGATAGGCAAATGATTGCAAGATTAGCTTAGTTGGCTTTGTATCAGACGATACCTTGTTAAGTGAATTAATTAAGCATAAAGATGCGACATTAGCTCAGTTGGTAGAGCGATACCTTGCCAAGGTATAGGTCATCGGTTCGAACCCGATATGTCGCTCCAATCATTATCTATACGGCGCGATGGCAGAATGG
>NZ_JBFRJJ010000043.1:81175-105787 GCF_041468785.1 Shewanella sp. 10N.286.52.E4 | reverse complement strand
CGCCACGACCTTGATTAAGATCTTGATTTAGATTTAGATTTAGATATTGATATTGATTCTATTCAAATAAAATCATTAGCTGGCTAAAACTGCTAAATCGTTTTGGGGCATAAGCTTATTAGGGATTGAAGAAAACTCAGCATATTTATTATTGTTAAGCGACTCGTTATCCAGCTCTCGACCCTCTGAATAATCAACTCACTCTTGAGCTTTTATTAGAAAATGCCAGTAAGTTAGTATCAAATAAAAAACCTCTTCCCACACAAAGCAAGAAGAGGTTTTACTGCCTTTTCGGCAGGAGTATCAAAATCAACTTTTAAGTCACGATTTTCGCGTGTTTTAGCTGCCTATGATGTCATTTATGCAGGCTTATGCTTTAAGCAACGGTTACTCATGACCCCAAGGCGTTGGCGGAAGTTCCACTGGCTTAGTTAAGTCAAAATCGACTCTAAAATCACGGTTTTCGCGTGTTAAACGATAAGTAAACGTCTCAGGTTCAATATACATGTGCCAGACGTTAGTCACCGAAGCTGTTAAACCATTTTCGTTAAAGTTATCAATCGACTCTTGGTCAACAGGAAATGATTGCTGTGTAGCAGTGCCCATATCTGCAGTATCACCGCCGTACATAGTCACTTTGTCTTCAGTGCCATCTTCATGGCGATGATCATGCTTTAAGCGCAAGCCAGTCTCTGTTTTAGTAATAACCCAAGTACGCGAGTGATCATCACCCACATGAAATGGGATTTTAAGTTCTGTATTGCTGCATTCACGCACATGCATAACCAATGCTTTGTTGCTGAATGCTGAGTCAGCTTCATTGCCTGCGGTCACTTCACCTGCGAACGCTTTACCGCAATGGGCAGCAATGGCATCAAAATATTGATGTTGCGGGTTTTCTTTAGGGGCATGAGCCATAGCCATCGCAGGCACCATGCTGCTGATTACACCAGCGACCAATATTTTTTTCATTATTATTCCTTTTGGTATCGATCAATTAACTTTTATTAACACACCACAGTAACAGTGATTGTTTAATTTAACCTGAAAAAAAACCGCCTGCAAAGACGGTTTTTTATATGAGACTCATGACTAGCTATCAGGCTTTATTTCGCTTTAGCTGGTCGTTTACCTTGCTTATGGCTGGAGTTAGCACCATTGTTAGCCCCTTTTGATGGGCCTGAACTTTTAGCTCCGAATGGCTTTTTCTTTTGCGACCATCCCGTTTTTGCTTTGCCCGCAGTGTTATCTTTACCATGACCTTCACCAGCTGCCTTGGCTTTATTCGCAGCGGTTGGCTTTTTACCTGATGACTTTCTATCATCAAACTGATTACCCGAGAAGCGAGTGAACGCTTTTTTACTGCCATCATTCTTACCGCCACCTTTACCATTTCGATAACTTTGACGTTCATTGCGCGACTCTGGCGGTACGATATGCTGCACGCCATTACCAATTAAGTGCTCTTTGCCCATAGCAACCAGCGCTTCACGTATAAGTGGCCAGCCTGCTGGGTCGTGATAACGCAGTAATGCTTTATGTAAGCGGCGTTGACGACCCTTTTTAGGCACGGTGACTTCTTCACTGGTATGTTTTACATTTTTGAGCGAGTTCAGCTCAGTATGATAAATCGTAGTGGCATTCGCCATTGGCGATGGGTAGAAGTTTTGTACTTGATCAAGCTTGAATTTTTCTGATTTCAGCCAAAGCGCCAAGTTCAACATATCTTCATCGGTAGTACCTGGATGCGCCGAGATAAAATACGGGATCAGGTACTGTTTTTTACCCGCTTCTTTCGAGTAAAAATCAAATAACTCTTTGAATTTATGATAACTGCCCATACCCGGCTTCATCATCTTACTTAATGGGCCATCTTCGGTATGCTCAGGAGCAATTTTTAAATAACCACCCACATGATGTTTGGCTAACTCTTTAACGTAGCGCGGATCTTCAGTGGCTAAATCGTAACGCACACCTGATGCAATTAAGACCTTTTTAATCCCAGGGACATCACGAGCTGCGCGATATAAATCAATGGTGTGTTTATGGTCTGTACCTAAATGGCCACAAATACTCGGATAAACACAAGATAAACGACGACACGTGGTTTCAGCCTTAACACTGGTACAGCCCAAACGATACATGTTGGCTGTAGGGCCGCCTAAATCAGAAATAACCCCGGTAAAACCAGGCACTTTTTCTTGAATATCTTTGATTTCTTTGATGATTGACTCTTGCGAGCGGCTTTGAATAATCCGTCCTTCATGTTCTGTAATAGAACAGAATGAACAGCCACCAAAACAACCTCGCATAATGTTAATCGAGGTTTTAATCATGTCATAAGCTGGAATGACCGCTTTACCATAACTTGGATGCGGCACACGCTGATACGGTAAATCAAATACCGCATCCATTTCATCGGTATTAAGTGGCCATGCTGGCGGGTTTACCCATACTGAGCGGTTGCCTTGAGCTTGGAATAATGCCCGAGCACAACCTGGGTTTTGCTCTTGATGTAAAATACGCGAAGCATGGGCATACAAAAATTTATCGTCAGCCACCTTTTCATATGCTGGCAGCAACACATAGGTTTTTTCCCATGGCTTTGGTCTTGCAGGCTGGACACTGATGGCTTTAGGCGCATCATTATCAAAAATTTTCTTATCAGTTGGGCCTGATAATTTTTCACAACCAACATCATCCGCGCCATAAGGGTTAGGGATAGGGTCAATTTTATGAAGTTGGTCGAGTTTGCGAGAATCCATGCCTTTCCAGCCCGGCAATGGCTCGTGACGAATGACGGCTGTACCACGAATATCGTGTAAATCGGCCATTTTCTCGCCGTTAGCAATGCGATGAGCCACTTCCACCAGCGGACGCTCTGCGTTGCCATATATCAAGATATCGGCTTTGGCATCAAAGATGACACTACGGCGCACTTTATCTGACCAATAATCATAATGGGCGATACGGCGTAAGCTTGCCTCAATACCACCAATTACTACTGGCACTTCTTTAAAGGCTTCTTTACAGCGCTGGGTGTAAACAGTCACTGCGCGATCTGGACGTTTACCGCCTTCATCATTTGGGGTGTAAGCATCATCACTGCGAATACGGCGATCGGCAGTGTAACGGTTAATCATCGAGTCCATGTTGCCTGCGGTAACACCGAAAAATAAATTCGGGCGGCCTAGCTTCATAAAGTCATTTTTATTCGACCAGTCAGGCTGACAAATAATACCAACACGGAAACCTTGGGCTTCGAGCATACGACCAATAACAGCCATACCAAAGCTTGGATGGTCGACATAAGCGTCGCCGCTGACAATGATAATGTCGCAACTATCCCAACCAAGTTGATCCATCTCTTTTCGAGACATAGGAAGAAACGGCGCCGTGCCATAGCATTCGGCCCAGTATCTTGGGTAATTAAATAACGTGGATTCAACTTGCATGAGATTTGCCTACATTAAAACATCATCAATCTGGTGAGTTGCACTACATCAAGTTTAGTTCAACTCACCCAACTTTTTTCTGGAGGCGGAGTATAGCAGTTACGCCACAGCAAGTGTGACTAAAAAAACACCAATCATGGTGTTTTTGTTGTTTTAGGATAATAATATAACCTTATTAAAAACAATGACTTTATAAATTTTGCTGCTTAACTATCTTATAAACCGATAAAAAAACCAATATTTACAATCGCTAAGCCGATAGTCACTACCCAAGTCAGTAAAACACCCCAGATCCGTCCAAAATGCACGCCGCCTTTTCCTGCTGTCAGTCCGATAGCATGTAATAACCGCGCCACAATCCAAACCGTACCAAAACAATGTAATAGTGCCGCAGACAAACCATTATATTCTGCCAGCAAGAACAAAATCAGCACCATAGGTGCGTTTTCAAGTAGGTTCTCGTGTACTCGTTTTGCTAAGGCTAAATCGCTATTGCCACCAGTGCCGATACCGACTTTGTTAAGCCGTCTTTGTTTAATCACTCGTATCGATAGCCCAATGGCTAATAACGCTGTGATACTTGCGTAAAAGCCTGAAATCATCAATGACATGTTCGATATTTCCTTATTGTTATTTTTTACAGCATAAAGCCATTTAGTGACTACAATGGAGTATTCATTCTATACAGATTGAGCCAAAATGGAATTATCACATTTTTAACAAAGATTTGATGATTTGAAGGTATTCAGCCACCCCCATTTCGGTTACTATTCGCGCCAACTAACCACTACCCAAATTGACTAGAGTGATACAGGCCTAATGAACGATTCCAGCTTCATTGAAAAACGCAGATTTATCATAAGATTAGGCAAAGCCCTGCATAAATTTGGTACCCCTGCATATCGACTCGAATCTCATTTACAAACCGTGTCTTCTACACTGGGAATTGAGGGATACTTTCTAATTTCCCCGACTTCGATGACCTTTGTATTGCAACATGACACCGAGCAAGAATATAACCATGTTGCGCGAGTAAAACCTGGCGATTTAGATTTAGGCTCATTGGCTCGTACCTTTGATTTGGTGGAAGAGCTCAGCACAGGCCAACGCACCCTAGCAGAATCATTAGAGCGTCTGGAAGAAATAGCTAACAAACCTAATCCATATGGTCATGGCCTTACCCTAATGTCATTTGGCATTAGTGCGGGTGCTTTTGCCATGCTGATGGATACCAGCTGGAATGACGTATTTTGGTCAGGCATGCTCGGATTACTTGTTTACGGTTTGGTTTTTTGGGCTGAAAGATCTAAGCGTGTTGCAGAAATGCTCGAACCGTTAGCCGCGGTAGTTTGTGCAATTTTAACCTGCGGCATTGCTGCTGTGATTGACCCCAGCATCAATATTCCAGTGGTGATTTTATCTGGCATCATTATTTTTGTGCCCGGTTTAGCGTTAACACTCGGTCTTGCTGAGCTTGCTGCTCGCGATTTAATATCAGGAACCGCGCGCATCATGGATGCGATAATGCTGTTATTTAAACTGTATTTTGGCGCCGTGCTTGGAATGACACTGGGTAAAGTAATGTTCGGCGAATCGGTATATATTGAGCCAGATGCTTTACCTCGCTATGCCTCTTGGGCGGCTGTTCCGCTATTATCAATGGCATTAGTTATCATCTTTAAAGCCCGCATAAAAGATTCACCATGGGGCATTTGCGCTGGTATCGTGGCTTATTTTTCAGCCATGTTAGGTGGCCTTTATTTAGGCGAATCTATTGGTATTTTCGTCGGTGCATTGGCTGTTGGCATATACTCAAACCTTTATGCTCGTTGGATGAAAGCGCCAGTTTCTATCGCCCTGCTTCAAGGTATCGTTATCTTAGTGCCCGGAAGTAAAACCTATATAGGCTTAAATACGATGATTTCGGGTGAAACCATGCTGGATCAAGCGCATATTGGCACCCAAATCTTCTTAATTTTCATGTCCTTGATCGCAGGGTTGATTTTTGCCAACGTTATCGTGCCACCGAGAAGAAGCTTGTAACTTAACGGTTAGCGCTTGATCATTAAGGGAGCATTTAGCTCCCTTTTTTTTGTTTAAGCAAAATAGTCATCTCTCGTTTCCGCTAAAAATAACGCCCTTCACTAATACTATTTGTTGTACCCAACGGTTACACCCACCCTAAATAATTAGTAAAAATCATTTATTTTCAGCAATTTAAATAAAATCGTTTCTTTGTTTATCAATCTATATTACCTTGTGCGCCGCTAGGAAAGCATGTGGCCCGACTATGACGTTAGGCTGCATTTAGGTTTATGGATGAATAACCTTTTTTTGACTTCACCATTGCCTATCTTGCTTGAATTACCTAGCGACAATAAATCAAATAAAGGAATGATTGATGAAAAACGTTACAGCTTTAGCACTTTTAACTAGTTTATTCGCATTACCTGCTATGGCAGCTCAAGATGCACCATTTCAACATGAAGCGGGTCTTAAATACTCTGCTAATTCTGAAGAATTCGGCGACGGAGCATGGAATGTTAACTACCGTTATTACACCGCTCCTGTTTCTCAAGATGAAAGTCCATATGCGCTAAATGGCTTCTTAGCCCAAACAACAAACATTGGTGCTGACTACTCAATGTTTGATGCTGCTGATTTTGATAGCATTGGTATTGATGGTACTTATGTATTTGATAATAAATGGTTCGTTGGCGGCGCATATCAGAAACTTGATTTTGACGTTGTCGATTTCAGTGTATACAAAGTTGATGTAGGTTATTACTTCAATGACAGCTCAAAAGTTGCAGTTTTCTACACTGACGGTAGTGATAATATAGAATCATCTTTTGGTGCAGAAATCCGTAGTTTCCTTGCGCTTGAAAGCACTTCAGGTGTCGATTTAGGCGCTATGTGGCTCCATACTGATGATAATGACACTTTCGACTTAAATGCTGATTGGTATGTTACTAAAGCATGGTCTGTTGGTGCTGGTTATTCAGATGACGGTTCAGATAATAACTTTGCACTAAAAACAGCTTACTGGTTACGTATGTCAGATTCTTTCTCTGCAACGTTTGAACTATCAAAAGTACTTGATTCTGATGCTGATGGTTTCGGCGCTGGTATCGGTATTGTAGGTCGTTTCTAAACATTAATTGCAATCTTAACAATGGATGATGATCATCGTCCATGGTGACCCCTTCTAAAAGGAGCCCTGATGAGGCTCCTTTTTTACGTTTACAATACGGATGATAAAGTTCATCGCTGCGCAGCTTTAATCAAAAAGCGCTAGGGCCAGCTGACCTTTGCAGGTTGAGCTTTGCTGGTTATTTTTTGTTCGAAACAAAACAAGTTAAGCGCGTTGAGTGTATTTCTGCCTAACAATCTAAACACTCTTTGTTCGCAAGAATTAACTCAACCAAGCATAATCCGTTTATAGCCGCCCCTTCAGGCAGCGTTTGTTGCTCATTTTATTACCTTATAGGCTTTTTCTGTAGCATGACTACACCACACAGCTTTAGCCAGTCTAAGTGAACAACAGCTCGCAGCAAAAACAATCTTGAAGGATCTACAACCCGTAATTATTATTGTAAAAAATCAGCGAAACTTTGAATACCCGCCATACTTGTTAAAGGTAAATAATTTCAAGGTTCAAGATTAAACCTCTATTTACTCAATAGCTTAATTAGCATCACCTTTAATAATAATTGGGTAGGTATTAATAATAAAAACAAAACAAATAGCGATAAATTTATCTCAATGCGCACTGAGACTTATCGTTGCCAGCATACTCCTTCTGCCCATTCATACGGCAAATGCTAACCAGCAGCCAAAAGCAGAAAAAGCGGTAGCTGAAAAAAACCAACAAGCCCCTATGACAGTCGATAACATTGTCGTGGTCAGTAATGCTATTTTCGATGAAACCGATCCCGATGCTTTTTTTATCCATCACTGGGCTAATTGGCTACACATTAATACCACTGAACCCACCATTTTAGACAAACTCACTTTTGAAGAAGGTGATGTTGTCAGCGAGAAAACCTTTGCAGAATCCCAACGCCTATTACGCGCTGAACCATATTTACGTGACGCAAAAATATATACTTCGAAAAAAGCCCCTGATGCCGATACTCACGAACAAACTGTGGTTGTCGAAACCTGGGATAACTGGTCTTTACTCCCCACTTTTAGCTTAAGCTCAAGCGGCGGTGAAACTAAATATTCAGTAGGGATAAAAGAAGATAACCTCATGGGACTGGGGATTAAAACGCGCCTAAAATATCAATCAAATGCTGATAGAACCGGTTATAAATTTGGTGTTAGCGCGCCCCTTAAAGTCATTAAACACGCCACTGTTTCAGCCAATATTTATGATAATAGTGACGGTCAAGCAGTGCATCTTTATTTTAATAAGCCATTTTATTCGCTAGATAGTCAAAATCAGTATTTTGCTGAGTATTTAACAGACCAAAGACTCGATACCCTAAGGCAAAATGGCGAAGACATTAATGAATTTGAACATAATGTTGATTATGCCGCTCTATCTTATGGTTGGCTGTTAAATAAAACTGAAGCAGACTTATCAAGGATCACCCTAGGTATCACCCAAGATAAGCATCAATTTTCCCCCAGTGACACTTTTCCAAATGGCGCTTTACCTCAGGACCGCGACTTTATTTATCCTTGGCTTGGGTTTGAATACCTACAAGATGATTATCATGTATTTACTAATATCCATCTTATTAATAACAACGAAGACTTTAACCTAGGCTGGCGCCATTATGCACGGCTTGGGATTGAGACTAACGATGTCGATGAAAACTCCTCTGTAGGCTACCATCTGAATATGAGTTCTAGCAGGGGGTATCAACAAGATAAAAACCTGCTACTCCTAAACTTTAGTGGCCAAGCCAGCTTTAACACCAGCCAAAAAGACTTTTATAACATCAGTGCACAAGCTGAATACTTTTATAAAATTCACCCCAAGTGGACAGCCTATGCCAAAACCCGTATTGCGACCTCACAAAATAACTATCTCGATAAGCCATTTGCTTTAGGTGATGACACCGGCGTACGTGGCTACCCCAATAATTATCAATACGGTGATAATCAATGGCTGGTCACTGGCGAAGTCAGATATTACCCAAACATTAATTTGTATCAGCTAGCCGAATTAGGCTGGGCAACTTTCGTGGACATGGGGCATGCCTTTGGCGGAACAGATGCAAACAATGAAGTCACGACTCCCATTGGCAGTGTTGGGATTGGTGCTCGGATATATTCTTCTAAATCGAGTTACGGCAGTGTTGGCCATATTGATTTAGCGGTGCCTTTTACCAACGGCGAAAATGTCGATGATTGGGAATGGCGATTTCAGGTTAGAAACCGCTTCTAGGTAAACCTTTAATGCTAAATATTAAATGATAAGCGCATGCCTACTCTACACAAGTCAGCACTATAGAATGACACGAGCATGACATGTAAAACACAAAGCAGTATTTTAAAAAGAATTGCTTTCAGCTTCTAAAATAATATTGTTCATCTCACCTGATGCCATAAGCTTGTTGATTGTATTATCAATAATTGGCGCTAATTCAGCATGGTTAGGGTGAATATAAATATACACAGGATGAGTATCTGTTACCGCTGACAACTCAACGGTCTTATCAGCATTCATTGCTGCAATGGTGGCTTTTCCATCAACATAACTGCTCACTATGGCATCAACACGCTTTCTGGTAAGCAAGTTCACCAACTGCTCTGGCGTTGAAGCCTTAATCACACTTTTTGCCTCAATAGCTAAGTTTTGGCTATGCTTAACGCCTTCTAACACTCCTATAGTCAGCCCCTTTAAATCTGCGGAGGTTTGAACGTTAATGTTACTTCCAGTTCGAACATACACTGCCGTTTTAACACTGTAATAAGATGTAGGTACTCTAATAAAGGTGGGATGTTCTTCACCGTAACTCCACACTCGCATCACTTCACCTACAGCCTGTGAAGCAACCATACTGCGCTCAGCACGAGGTGCAGGTAGCATTTCAACATCGCAATTTAATTGTTGTTCAATGCACAACTGTTGAAAAACTAACTTACCGATATTTTGAATAGAAGAGCCTTCAACTCCCACAAAATGATAGCCCTCAGCCACAGTTTGTTGGCTCAAGATTATCATTGGCAACGCTAGTATGATTTTACTCACTATAGATTTAGTAGTTTGAGCAAGATTCAATATTGAACTCAGAATGGCAAATGTGAATTTTAAGACCTTATAAGTAAATGATGTTTTAGCTAACAATGTGAACTCCAATTCCATTCTTATTAGTATAATTTTATATCGAACTGAATAAATAGTAGATACGCATCTATATAGCGTAGTTTATGGAAATTAAATTGCAGCAACTTCCACTAATTAAGTCTAACCATAGATTATGGCTGATAATAACAAAAAAGCCACATATGCAATGTGGCTTCTTCTGATATCCCACACAGACAGGGTGAGTGAAATATCTTAATCAATTAGTCTTTTTCAGAAAACGATTCAATTTTCGCTCTAACCTGTTGCTCTTGTTCTTTACTTTCGATGCGATAAATTTTCTTAATCTGGGTTCTAGATCTTGGCTCTGATCCTGTCATAACGCTATCAAAGCCGACAGTCACTTTACCCATTCTGGACGAGACTACTAAAGCTTGAGCAAACTTCAAATTACTATCAACACCATTTAATACCAACAAATATGTTTCCCGAGGACGACTATCAACAAACACGGTTCGGTTATCCATAGTGCGCCAGCCATCCATACGAAAATTATCGATTGAATTGACTTCAACCAGCTCATCAAATTGATAAAGCGCAGCTTTCTTTTGTGCTGACTCAGATGCTGTACAGGCTGTCAGTAGCAGCATTGAGCAGATAAGTATTAATCTTTTAATCATAAACATCCCCTTTCACCTTAATCGACTTAATCGACTTAATCGACTTAATTAGCCATCACCATGCTCTAACGTTATGACATTTATATGAAAATAAACAATAGCACCTTTAATATATATTTGAGTATAGTGAAAAAAGATCACTCAATGCACTTTTAAGAAGTTAATGCGATTACATCATTCCATAGCTAGATTTTAAATGATGTATTGAGTTGAATTCCTGTTTCCGACTAAGTGCCAAGTCAATGATATAAAATCTTTGATATCAAGTCGCTGACATAAAAACAGCCAAGCTTTTTCAAGTAAGTATTCAAACCCTTAAAAATAAAAAAACCGCATCAAAAGATGCGGTTTGGTAACAAGTTTATGCCTCTTAGATTCGGTTTATTTTGACGCTTTTTTACGTCTAAAGCCTAATAAACCTGCTAATAGGATAAATCCTCCCATTGCACCACCACTTGAATCTGAACCTGATTCAGGCTCTGGTGTCGGTGCAATCACCTCAGCCGTGATGGCAATATTAGCCACTGCCGCTACTGCGGTTTTATTACCGTTACTCACCACTAGCTCAATTACTGCCGTACCGTCAGCATCAACGGCAGGTAGCGTTAGCTCAGTTTCCATCGCTGTTGCATCAGCAAAGGTTACCACAGGGCCAGAAACTTGAGTCCAAGTGTAAGTCAGCTCGTCGTCAGTATTTGGTGCTGTACTACCAGCAGCAGTTAATGTCACGCTAGTAGACTCATCAGCGGTTAATGACACCGAAGTGGCACCATTAATCATGGCAACAGGGATCCCTTCAAGCATCACTGGAGCAAGTTCATCAGATAAGCTTAGCTCTCCTACCTGATGAGACACGTTAAACGTTAATGCTTGCGACATCACAATGGCTTGAGTATCAAAAGCTACAACAATCGTTTGCCCAGCTTCATTCGCTGCTTGAACCATTTCCCAGCTGATCATATCACCTTCAAGTGTTCCTTCATGGCTATCACTATCAATACTTAACCCTTGTGGAATGGTTGCTGACACAGTAATGGTACGCTCTTCATCAGTGATATTATCTGTTAAGGCAATAGATAAAGTGACGATATCACCTGTATCGGCAGCATCAACATCAATACTACTAAAAGCAAAACTTGGAGTGCGATAAAGCTCAATAGGCATTAAACCGATATTGTCTTTCACATCTACACCAGTACCTAACTCCAATACCGTAGTATATAAGGTGTCTGACTTTAACGGCTTATTCCAATTTAGCACCAGTTCAATATCTTCATTACTACCGACTTCCGACTTATAATCTACTGTCAACGCGCCATCATCTTTACCAATGATTGCAAGCTCTAAAATCATTTCATCTTCAACATCTGAAGGTGCTGAAAAGTCACCGAAGTTATGCACTGTTACGTAATATGAACCTGGCTCTGGATCATTAATCTCACACACTTCATAAGCAGTTTCTGTTGCACTCATACATATCAGAGGGTCCATCTCTAATGCATTATCAGGACGGCCGTTATAGTTACTATCTCGACCAATATACATATCTAAATCTGGTGAGCTAGTATGCTTTACTCTTGCCACAATACGTTTAGTATTTGGGGTCACATTAATTAACTGAGAATAATATTTACTAGGGTCATTATAGACATTAGTTGGCCAGTATGAGTTATCACTGTCATCACGCGGAATGGTCGTTTCAATCACTTCCACTTCAGCTAATTCAAATACACCTACCTGTAAATCACTTGATCCAACGGTAGTAATTCCTGAGATTTCTGCACTGCCATTATCTTTTGCTGTTGATAATTGCACATCGCTTGGGAAACTCCCTGCAACAAAACTACCAATAATCGGCATTTTTGAGGGGGTTAAACCATTATCGCTTGGGGTTAATACTAAATGCCCCATGCCATATTCTGATGCGTAGCCATTACCAATAGATGCTGTCACATCGAGAGTAATACTTTCACCCGCTGCTAATGTAAAGCTACTTGGTGTAGCACTTACCGACATACCCGTTGTATCAGAAGAACCAGTCACAGCCCAAGTTGAGTCTGCAGTTGCTGTAAAGGTACGAGTCCAATTACATTCCATCATGCATTCATTTTGTAATGCAGATGCTATGTTCATGTCTTCAGGGACACCGTCTAAGCCAGGGTTTGCATTAAGGTAATCGTCATGAGACATGTCCATTAATAAACCGGCATTTAGCGCAGCATTAATACGTGCACTACCTGCTCCAGCAACGAAGAAGTCAGAAGGGGTCACGCCATCTTCTAGTAAAGTATCGGTTTCAGCACTGAGCATTAGCGCTGACTGAGCCTGCGCAGGTGTCCATTCAGGTCGCAATGCGGCAATCAAGGCATAAGCACCAGTAATATGTGGTGTCGCCATTGATGTACCATCCATGAAGGTGAATGGTGATTCGTTTTTATTAGCGTCGTCATGCCAAGGCTGGTATTCAGTATTAGCCGCATAAATTGCCACACCAGGCGCTGCAATATGTGGCGTTAACCAACGATTCATAATTGATTCTGGACCGCGAGATGTAAACGAAGCGGCAATATCGGCTTTAGAAGGATCTTTTTCCATCACTGATGCACCAATGGTCGCGGTGTGGTCACTGCCTAGTGCTAACCAATCCATGAGCGACTGACCTTGGTCAATATCCAGATGAATCGCGGGTAATACATGTAAATCTGCATCAACGGTTTCATCAACACTGGTGACATTAACAAGCACTAAACCACTTGCACCACCAGCAAGCACATTTGTTCCCTTACTCACTCGAGCAATTTCACCACGTTCACATACCACAATTTGATCTGAGAATGTGCCTGCATCAAATGGCTCAAGACAACCCGCATTCCCAAAGTCACCAGCAAACACAATATCCCCTGATATTCCGCTAGTCGCTCCTTTACCTGATAGTGCTTCTAAGTCGTAATCTCCTCCTGTTAGGGTGACGTCCTTGTCTGTGAAGTTACGATCATGGGTATAAGCCGCTACGGTGGTTAACCACGGAGCATTACCCGGAGAGCCAACAGTTTCAGCGCCAGGGCCGTCATTGCCCGCTGCCACAGCAACATGAATGCCCGCTTCACGTGCTGCTAGAAATGCCATTGCATCGCTATCATTCCATGGATCGCTTGCGCCGCCACCAATTGAATAGTTAATGGCTTTTACACCATGCTCAATTGCATGCTCTACGGCATCAGCAGTGATATCAGTCCAACAACTACCATCAGCCACACACACCTGATATGAAATAATATTTGCATGAGGAGCAACACCACTGATTTCGCCTAGGCTAAATTCTGCTTCCTCGCCGACAGCATTAAACACTGGGACATTTTTAACCACATTACCAGCTGTGGTTGATGCTACATGAGAGCCATGGCCGTTATGATCTATGGCAATTAAATCATCACCTTCAGGGGTATAATCAGCAAGAAGCTCAGGATGCCCCCAAATGCCGATGAGCTTGTCATTACAATAATGTGCTAACTCTGACTTGGCACAATCACCGGTGTAAACCCCTTCGCCTAATGGATTAGTGTGGTCATAACCATCTGCACCAACGTCAGCAAATGAAGGATGCATTGCATTAATACCGGTATCAAAAATTGCTACTGTGATACCTTCACCCATGCTGCTAACACCAGTTGCTGTGCCATCCCATGCACTTGGTGCTTCAATATGTGACGGGCCGCTATCTGTATTGATGTGACGTAATTCGACTTTTTTAACGCTTTTAATCCCAGCAACTGAAGCAAGCGTTTGTGCTTCTTTATCTGATAGTTCAGTACTAAACCCATTTAAGGCAATTTGGTATTCACTTTTAATTTCGATTTGACGATTGAGTCGTGACTTGGCTTGAGCAAGCGTTTGTTGTCTTTGGCTTTTTAAATACTGAATATAGTTCTGGCTGGCGGCACTGTTAATATTTAATACGCCATTACCTTTACGGCTATTAGTTGGATTACTTAGCAAGCTCGTCGCCGCTAAATTATCAACATCACCACGGTATGTTGCCAATGGCTGATCATCTAAAAGCACAATATAAAGATTTTCAATATTACGCTTACTTGTTGTAGCTAAGCGCAGATTAGTTACATTTCCATCCGTATCCAAGCCTCGAGTATCAATAACATTGGCATTGATGCTAGGGGCGAAAGCTAAAGATAATGCAGCGGCTATTAAGCTCTTTTTATAAATCGACGTCACAATGTCTTCCTCGTTATCATTATTATTTATCTCACAAACCGACCGCGGATAATCTTGAGTGTTAGCCTGCAAATTGGAATGTTGTTGTTTGCTATAACCTTGATACTCGATTGATTTATTGCGAGGCAAATATACGGCGACTATTCGATTTCATTTAAGCTTCAATTTTCTTTCAATTCCTTTTTTTTCATGCAGTTACAAACCACACTTGTATCCATATGTATCAAACTATCACTAAAAAAAGTCATTATGGCTCCTAACACAAAAATATGACAATTATCTGGTAACTCATCAAAGAAACCTCAAAAAATGCAATCTGTATCTTATTGTTTTAAAAGCAATTGAAAGTTTTATGAAACATAAAAGAAACAAAATCAACAGCGTTTAACTTGTGGTTTAGCTGCAATTGAATGAAAACCTTATGTACGAGTGTTGAGCAGGACTGTTCTGACTTAACTCGCCGAGGAAGCAAGAGGCTACTCAAGCAAAAAAATAATAAAACGATTAAACGTTAACTTTGAAGGGAAACCCTATGTCATTTAAGAAGTCAAAACTCGCAAGCTGTATCGCGCTAGCAGCATTAGCACCTACTGCAGTCTATGCCGCCACACAAACAGATACCTTATCTGCATTCTCAAGTTCAGTAGCGCAAACACAAAATGCCACTCTATTTGTTTATCTGTCAGAACAGGGTTCATTGACTAAGGCAACTATTAACAACAAGCAAAAATTTGCTGCATCTTTACAGCAAATCGAAACCAATCAACAAGCAATCATTAACGACATAAAAGCCCTTGATGGCAACATCAAAACCCTACCAGGCTCAAAGCTTGTCAGTAACTTTATTCGAGTTCAGGCAGACACCAGCTACATCGAAACAATCAAAAAAATGCCAGGTGTTCAATCGGTTGTCGTCGCAGCTGCTCCTATTCAAGTTCCTCGCAATGCCCTTAAAACAGCCAATACTGCAATACCAGCAACTGATTCAATTAAAGCACCTGCATTATCAGATGATTTAACCGCTGGCGAAGGCGTTAAAGTCGCCATTATTGGTAGTGGTGTGGATTATACTCACACGTCATTAGGCGGCGATGGCACGGTGGAAACTTATGCCACAGCGATGGAGAACTCAGTCAATGCGTTTGATGGTTTCCCGACTGAAGTCGTGGTTGAAGGTATGGATTTAGCCAGTGATGCAGGTTGGGGATTTGATCCTAACCCAATAGATCAAAACGTGTACTTTACTCGTGATTATGATGGTGCAACTCACAATACAGGACACGGTACTCGCTTAGCCAGTGTAGTACATGCCTTAGCGCCTAGTGCTAAAATTGCAGCCTACAAAACCTCAAACGTTTCTGACCCATGGGGTAATGGATATAGCTTAACTGCAGAAACTTCAAGTAGCTTCATAATGGCACTTGAGTACGCACTGGATCCAAATCAAGATGGTAGTTTTGATGACAGAGCCGACATCATTGTCGTTGACGCCCTCGGCGGTAATGCATTCTATGCCGAGCATGATGATGGCGTTTCTAGCGCTGTGATTGAAGCATATGCTATTCAAATGGCCTCAGCATTAGGCAGTTTAGTCGTGGTTAATGCAGGTAACGGCGGAGAGTGGTACGACAATAACTTCAATATGACATGGCGTGGCGCGGCACCTAGTGCCCTAAGTGTTGGCGGTATCACAGCTGACGCTGAAGACAATATGATGGTGACTGAGAAAACACCTTATGGTCCTGTGCGTGGAGCAACCAATTACACTAAACCTGATATGGTCAGTTATGCTGAAAACATCGACGTGGCTGTTGTCGGTGGCGGTGATGAGATGGACACCGAGTCTGATACCGTCATGGCTGCTGCACGAGTGGCTGCTGCCGCTGCGATACTAAAATCTAAACGCCCTGAATTATCAATGATCGAAATCAAAGCTTTATTGATGAACACGGCCAACAACGCGATTATGGATCGTAATGACAAGCAAGGTGAAATTACCCTCATAGGTAGCGGTGTCGAGAACATTGACGCTGCATTAATGTCAAATGCCGTAGCTTGGGAGAAAGGTAGCTATCAGCCGAATTTAAATTTTGGCTTCCACGAAGGCACTGGTACTCAGCGCTTCATGAAAGAAGTGCAACTTAAAAACTTATCAGAAGAAACAGTAACCTATGATGTTGCTTTAAATAGCATAGAGAAAAGTGGCACTCCAGCTCTAACATGGGAATACCCTTCAACCATCAGCGTACCAGCAGGTCAAACTGTTGTATTCCCAGTGACCATGGTGGTTAATTTTGACCAACTTGAAAACTGGCCAATGAAAATGGGTACAGACTTAACCATAGAAAATTGGCAGGCGATTGAACTATCGGGTCAATTACAATTAACCGCAGATGAAGTGCCAACTATTGCCATTAGCTGGTTAGCCAAGCCACGTAACAGCAGTAAAATATCCCGCAACTTTAATACCTTTGAAGAACAACATAGTACTGAACTGACGGCTAAGTTTTCCGCTGACGCTGGCGCCCATGTTCAGCAGTTTACTAATGAAAGTACTACTGACACCACCTATGCAGTATTCCCTGCCATGTATAACCGCACACAAGTTCCTGTAGGCAAAGAAAACACCCAAGGCAACATGTTAAAAACTGTGGCGGGTGGTGTTTATGATGAAGCCATGTGTTCATCAGGTAAAAAGATGGTTGTTGCTGGTCAGTTTTTTAAACCTAACGATGTTGGCATGGCAAACCACTTTGATAAAGCGGGCGTAGCCCTAGTTTATTGGAGCGCTTATCAAGAACAATTTGTTATTGATCAAGGATTAGATCAAGAAGTCACTGGCGACCCATATGCATGGGATGAAGCCACCCAAGTCGGCATGAGCGGTTTCATTGAAGTCGATGAAAATGGTCAGCCACAATCTTGGTACATTGATTTCAAAAAAGAATATGATTGGACCGACCATTATGGCCGTTACACTAAATCAAGCTTACCGACTTATGTCACTGCACATGGTAAGAATTTCGTCGCTCAATATTGTATGGATGAACTTTACCACGGCGAAAACATGGCAAGCGTTGAAGACTTTGATCAAAATCAGGGTTGGATATTTGGTACTGACCGTGATGCCGCTGCCAACTTAGGTGAGCCGATCATTCTCTTTAACCCGGTTAAATACGGCAAAACTGAAGCCTCAAGTTACTTTGATTGGATGACGGGTGAAATGAAGGAGGTGGAAACAAATTCTGGTGCACTTCCAATGATATCTCGCCTTATTGAAGAAGGTGAAACCAAGCAATACAGTCCCATGGAAACTTTAGCGCCAGGTGAAAGTGTTGAGCTAGGTGTGGCAAGCACCTGTAGCTTTACCTTCGGTTTTGGCAGCATAGGTTGTGATAACCATGGCATGCTAATGATGAGCCTTGAAGATAACTGGGCAATGGCTGTACCTTCTGGCCAAGGCTCATATGCATTTATACCGCATCCAAAAGATGGTCAAATGCATAGCATCAATGAAGACGCAGAAATGGGCAGTGTTGTTGCAACGGTTGAATTAGATGCTGAAACCTTCTTTGCCAACGGTAACTTTGAAGCAGAATGGTCTCCTTACTCTATTTCTTTGGCTAAAGCGATCCCTGGCGACCCATTCACTGTGACCAATATCGGTGAGATTGTGGTCAATAACCCTGAAGCATTAGACTATGATGCTGGCAACACTAGCTATGAGTTGGAAGTGATCGGCAAGCAAGGTCAAGTTTTCACGGCAGTATCTAAAGTGATGATTAACATCAATAATGTTAATGATATTGCTCCTGTATTAAATGAAGCTATGCCTGCGGTCACTATGGCTGACCAACAAGCTGCTGAAATTGATGCATCAATGTACTTTAGCGACGCTGAAGGTGATGCATTAACATTTAGCGCCACAGGCTTACCAGAAGGCATTAGCATTGATAGCAAGACAGGTATGATAGCTGGTACCGCTGCTGCAGGTGTTTATGATGTTGTAGTAACAGCTGATGATATGGTTAATAAAACTGAAGCCAGTTTCACCATGACCATTAATGCTCCTGTAGTTGTACCAGAGCCAGAAGCGGATAATGATGATGGCGGTAGCCTAGGCTTTTTAAGCCTTAGCTTATTAGCTTTATTCGGTTTACGCCGTAGACAGAAATAATGAGTTAATCTCATCAAAGTGAATAAAAAGCGCCTCAGGGCGCTTTTTTATTCTTTAGGATACAAATTGAAACATATAATTAACATTTACTTAATAACAATTAAACCCATGTTATTAAAGGCTAAAAATAGCAATTAGTTTCATCTCCTCAAATTTAAAAACTCATTGTTTGTTTCAAAAATTAATAGATCGGTTATGTTACTCAAGGTTATTTAGTAATGCGTAAAACGCATCAATCAAATATGACGACTAAATGAAAATCAAATAAAACTTCATTTTTAGCCGCTATGACAAAATAATCCTCTGAACATAATAATAATTAGAAAATACTCAGGAGTTTATGCTGCATTCATGATTTCTCTTCCATATCAGCGATATCAAATTGGTCAATGCACTATCAACTGTTATGACATGACCATCACTTCAAATGACAATACGGTTGCGTTACCTGCAAAAGTATTCGAATTTTTGAAGTTACTGATCTTGTACCCTGAACAAACTGTCACTAAAGAACAGGCAATTGAACAGGTATGGCAAGGTAATATTGAAGTCGGAAAACGTGGCACTGGTAATGCGATTTGGCAGCTGAGGAAGTCCTTTTCTGAGCTAGGGCAACAGCCTGAACATTATTTTAAAACCGTCACTAAAGTCGGTTATCAGTTATTAATACAGCCCACTCCCATCATAAAAACGAATAGCAACGTCATTCGCGAAACCGTCGAACATAAAAAAAATGTTTTCATCGCTGTTACCGTGTTAATGCTAGCCGCAATAGGCTTATTTGCGGTGCAATCAGCTAATAAACTGACCCAATCAAATACAGTAAACACGTCTATCACGCCACAGCGCATTACCAACTTTGAAGGAGTGGAAGAGCGCGCAGCGATTTCGCCAGACGGACGTTTTATGGCATTTCAATGGCGTAAAGCCAATGCAAAGGGCCACTTGTATATTAAAGATCTTGATGATGATAAAGCGCCATTGAGGCAAATTTCGATGAGTAAAGACACTGAAGGCGTACCGACTTGGTCGCCTGATGGACACTCATTGGCATACATGCGCCATACTGCAGATAATCAGTGCTTCATACATGTACGGGATTTAATTACCAACCAAGATAAACAAATAGATTCAGGGTGTATAAGTAAAGGCTATTTACACAGCCTTGAATGGTCGCCCAACGGCCAATATTTAGCATATTCAAAAGCAAAAGAAAATCGTTCAGTCATTCATCAATACCGCTTCAGCGACAACACCGTCACGGCGCTCACCTCGCCTATTGCCGGTGAACACGATTTGATGGTGACTTGGTCAGCTGACTCAAGTCAATTAGCCATCATGCGATCACAAGAAAATATGATAGCCAAAGTCATGCTCCATACTCTTAGCACCAATACAACTGAGGTCATTGCAGATAATGAAACCTTAGTCATTGGCTTAGATTGGGATCACAACAGCAATTTATTGTATTTTACTGCATTAAGAGAAGCGGCATTTATCATCCAACGCTACGACTTTGACACACAAACATTATCAAGCTTCCACCAAGATGAAACTATCAGCAGTATCACTATCAGTGAAGCCACCAATGACTTGTATTATTCGCGACATATTTCACAGGAATTCATTACCCAGCGTTCATTGACAGATGGCAGTATCGTCAAACAACTGATTTCATCATCACGGGATTTATACGGCCAATACTTTGCCAAAACAGATGGGCTCATTTTTCTTTCTAATCGTTCAGGAGACTGGGAGTTATGGTTAAAAGAAGATAATAAAAATACCATGCTGACAGATGGAATGGGAATGGTCAGTATTCCTGCAACATCGCCCCAGAATTCAATGTATGTCGCCCCGATAAGAACCAAAGGCTTGGATTACAACGAACTGTATTTAGGCGATACCGCCAACCAAAGCTTAGTGAAAATTCCACAAGTTAAAGGTAACGTTCGTTACGCTTCTTTCTCGGTTGATGGCAGTCGCGTTTATTACTCCTCGCTGATTGATGAGCAGTGGGGGTTTTATCAATATGACTTAGCCAGTGAACAGGTAAAACTCATCCTCAATGACAACATTAAATATGCCGTTGAAGATAATAATCAAGGCATGTATTACACCTTAGACAATGTCGCAGGCATTTACTATTTAGCAGCAGGTTCAACACAGCCCATTAAGGTTAATAACACATTAAGATCCAAAGATTGGGGCAGCTTTTTCTTCCAAAATAATGCGTTGTATTATCTTGAGCGTAGCGACGAAAATGATTTAATTAAGCGCTTAACCTCCAATGGAGAAAGCGAGATAGCGTTTAAATTACCCGCAATGAGCATTCGTAATGAGCGCAGTATTGCAGCAGCAAGCGACGATACCATCATCGTGAGCATGCAAGGGATTAATGACGCTGATATTTATCGCATACCGCTGCACTGATCCACTCCCCCTAATTAAACAGATAGTTGAAACTGATAGTTTAGGCTGATAATTAAGCCTGATAATTGAGGCTGACAGTTGAGACTAATAATCGAGCCTGATAATCGAGGCTGACAGTTGAGACTAATAATCGAGACTAATAATCGAGACTAATAATCGAGACTAATAATCGAGCCTGATAGTTAATGTGTTTCTAACAGTTTCATGGCTAAGATGATTTCAATTCATTACTGACATATTCTTTTGCAATTCAATAACCTTTTCCACCTCAAACCCAGTGCATTTTCACAACAGATTTGACACACTGTGAGGTCAAATATTGGGTTTAGAACAAAATAAAAAACAAAATAAAAAATCAAGCACAGAATCAATAACAACAAGGATGCCCCATGAAAGCACTTTCTCTGGTTTGTGCCAGTATCGCTTTGGCGTTTTCAGGCTTTAGCCATAGCGCAGACATTGACAGAAATAACATTCAACAAATTGGCCCAGTCGCCACTATCACTTCACAAACCTTATCTGCTGGCAGCCATAGTGATGCGTTAAGCGCAAACCTTGCCGCAGCGCTGGCACAAGATAATGACGACATCCGCATATTTGGCCAAGACTACCCATGGCAATCAGCAACTGCGGCAGCTGACAAAGGCTGGTTAGGTTATAAAGTGCAGCTGAGTGTGGATCGCTTTACCCAAGGAACCTTAACGGTCAATGGTCTACACGCACCGAAAATTTATCTCAACGGCACTTTATTTAACGCAGCGAATGAAGCAAAACTTAAACTGCCAAGTGGCGATCATCAAGTCCTTATCCTTGCCGATGGCAACGATACTGAAACCGATTTCAGTCTAGACTGGCAAGGTGAAACCGATATTGATGCGCCAAGCTTTAGCCAAACTAAAACCCAACGGGTATCGGCTGAGCAGTTATTTGACTCTGAAGTCATTACTAGCCTTAATTTATCGCCAAACGGTAAATATTTACTGCAAACCAAAAGTCATTATCCAGCCAACAATGACAACAAACCCGTTGCAGTGACAGAGTTAATAGACACTTCAGATAAAGAAGTGATTTATCGCTGGCAAGACAGCGCACCAGCAAGTGCAGCCTGGTCAAACAACAGCAAGCAGCTAGCATATGTTGCTGATAATCAAATTCAATTGCTGACAGTTTCAGACATCAGTATTGATATCGCAGCAACTGATATGGAAAACGTCTCTAACCTGCATTGGTATGGCGACAATTTATTATTCAGCTGGCAAAAACCATTCAAAGCAGACGAAAAAGCCACTAACAAACGCTTTAAAGCATTAGAAGATAGATGGAGTTACTGGCGTAATAACAGCCAGATTTATTTATTGGACAAAGATTCAGGTTTTATCCGCCAACTGACTGATGGCGAGCTCAGTAGTAACCTAGTCGATAGCCACATCGACAACAACACCCTACTACTCACCCGTAACCCAGTGGATTATAAACAACCCGCTCACGGCCTGACTCAGCTAGTTGAGCTTAATCTTGCTGACTTAACTGAAACCCAGATTGGCGAGTACCGCACCTTTAATTCAGCCACTTATACCGATGACGGTATGTACATCATGGCAGGGCCAGACTTTATGAATGGCTTAGGCGTTCAGGACCCCAAAGTGGTGGTTAATAATTATGACGGTCAGCTTTACTGGCGTGATGCTAACGGTAAGGTCATTGCACTGAGTAAAGATTTTGACCCAGCCATTGGCGGCGCAGCAAAACTCAGTAATGATGACTTAGTATTACGTGTTGGTGAAGGCGATCGTGGCCAGCTGTATTTGTTTGATTTAAGCAAAAAACGCTTCAGTAAAATTAGCGCTGGCATGGACATGGTTAACCGCTACAGTGTGGCAAGTGACTTATCAAAACCAGTAATCGCTTATGCTGGCACCTCTGCAACAGTGCCGCAAAAAGCCTACTTTATGAAGTCAGGTAAAAAATCGCTACTGTTTGATAGTAAAGCTGCCAGTTATGCCGACACACGCTTAGGTAAAATTGAAGATTTCGATTTCACCAACAAGCATGGACACAACATCGACGGCCGCGTGTATTTACCCGTCGATTTTGATGCTAACAAGCAATACCCAGCCTTAGTGTATTACTACGGCGGCACCTCACCTGTAACCCGTAACTTCACTGGTCGCTGGCCATTTAACCTCTGGGCTGCAAAAGGTTACGTGGTATATGTACTCCAACCAAACGGTGCAACAGGATATGGTCAAGCATTCAGTGGTCGTCACGTTAACGCCTGGGGTGATTACAGTGCTGACGATATTATCGAAGGTACGCAAGCTTTCTTGAAAGCACACACCTTTGTTGACCCTAAACGTGTAGGTAACATGGGCGCCTCTTACGGCGGCTTTATGACCATGTATTTAGCCACTAAAACTGACATTTTTGCTGCTTCTATGGCACACGCAGGGATCAGTAACTTATCGGCTTATTGGGGCCATGGTTGGTGGGGTTACGGCTACTCAGGCGTAGCTAGTAAAGGCAGCTTCCCGTGGAATAATCGCGATTTATACGTCGACCACAGCCCGCTGTATCATGCAGATAAAATCAATACACCGATGTTACTGCTTCACGGTAATGCTGATACTAACGTACCTGTAGGCGAAAGCCATTATATGTACACGGCCCTCAAAATGCTGGATAAGCCGGTTGAACTGATTGAGTTCAATGGGCAAGATCATCACATTAATGGCCGCCAAGCACGCTTTGACTGGTGGGATGCCACATTGGCATGGTTCGATTTACACCTAAAAGATGAACCACAATGGTGGAACACACTTTATCCTGATACTGCTTCTGCAAACAAAGACGTTGCTGACAAAGAAGCTGCTGACACGAGTTCGGTAAAATAAGCCGTAGACTAAATCAGTCATAACAGCATTTCATGTTAACTAGCCCTGCAACAGCAGGGCTTTTTTATTTCATTTAATTGCCATGGATACAGTCATCCAGTGTAAGCGCAACTGCAACCTCCATGACATGAATCAGTTTCACTGACTCTGAATGAGAGGCTGGCAGTGGATTAGATTAAAGTGATTATTCTCAGTAACAGAGCCAATTTTTATGAAATATAAAATTGCTTTCCGTAAAACATTTATGCCCCAAGATTTGTTAGCAGCTTTAGTCAGCTAATGATTTCTAGATTTGGATAAAAGTCTAAATCAAAGTCTAAGTTAACGTCTAAATCAAAGTCGTGGCGCTTCGCCCACACCAGACTAAAAGGGAGTGAACTGCGACTCCCTCTATACTCTTTATTAAAAAATTAGGCCCCGCAGCTCCGGCGAAATTTAAACAGCAAAATTTCCAACGGAGAATCATCCAGCTTTAAACTTCATT
>NZ_JBFRJJ010000043.1:0-80405 GCF_041468785.1 Shewanella sp. 10N.286.52.E4 | reverse complement strand
TTTAAACTTCATTTTGAGTCCGCTTCGGCAAGCTACAAAATCACTAACGCTTACGATGGGGCATCTGAAGTAAATGGATTTACGAATGTCACGATGGCATGGATGCCAAGGAGTGACCCTTCCCCTCGAAAGCTAGTCAGACATCCATGTCTGAACTCACGTAATTATCTTGCTTACCTCATTTCAAATTGAACATTCAAAGAAGATCAAAAGCACCCACGCAACTTGAGTCTTTTAGATTTGTATCTTTTTGATCTTTTAGTTGTCGCGAATACCGTCAAATCGAAGAGACAATAATCCCAGTGTAGATGCAGCAGCGAGCTTCTGACTGCCAAGGATGGCGGGAATGTCATTATTTGTCGGGAACAAATATGACCAAAACATGGCGAAGTTTCACAGTGTGAAACGCTCTGAGCGAGAGGCATGGATGCCGAACTGGCTGCTTAACAAGGACGTTATTTTTTTTGGCAGAGCTTAATTTAAATAAAGAATGCAGCGTCTCGCAGTTGTATCTGCACATAAGCCTGCGGCAGGAAATAGGTTAGATTGAAGTGATAATTTAAAATAATCTATCCAATAAAAACTAAGTAAAAACATTGAATTATCTGCATAAGCTGTATTAAAGTAAAGCAACTTAAGGATAGAGTTGGGTAGCCTCGAAGATAATCACCGAGCACACCATCTAAGGAAGAAAGGCCATTTAATAATGATGTATCAAACAACTCCCATATAAAATTTACTCTGCCCCGACTAATTTACCCTACTAATTTCTTGAAGGCGCTATGGAGGTTTATGGATAATAAAGTATTATTAATCATTACTTTAAGTATTTGTGTGGTCTCAGATATACCCTCTGCAGCTTCTCTTTATGAAAAAGTTACAGATGAACAATATTTGAAATTAGAGTTTCTTCCTCTATGTACAAATGAGGGACAAACGATTTTTCAAATTACTAATGTCTCCGGTCAAAAGCTGCTGGTAGATCCAGCTTTTATGGAAGTAGATAAATATGATGCTCATCGATTTGGAGTTGATTTAGTCAACCTCAATATTTCTGAAAGTTACCCGAAAATGACTAGTAAGGCAAATGCCGGTGGTCAAGGTGACTGGTATCCAATGGAGACTGGTGAAGTTATACAGCACAAAATTGATTTTAGAGAATATGCAATATCGCCTCTTGATACCTCAGTTCAATATATGCCAGCTTTCAATGGAATGCCTATCAGGATGATAACGACTATAGAAGGAAAGAAAGTAACCATGTTTAAAGGTGTTTTTGATACGACGTTAAGTAGTCAGTTTGGTTATGATTGCTGGAAGTAATTAAAAATTATACCTTAAGACACTTCCCCGCCTTGTTTATTGTGCAGAATTTGCAAGTTTTCTGATTCCCATAAGCAGGTCTGGTGTAACAAATCTTTGTCCAGAAATGCTTAGAAAGCTAACCCACTACCCCAAAATTCAGCTTCAACCTTTAATATCTTACAACTTCAATTCCAAATACTACTTATACAGGTGCTTATAATCAGGCAGGTGATCTAACCAGAACGGTGGTGTGCCGATGTATTCTTGTACCACTTTAATAAACTCACTGACTAACAAGGTTTGCTTACGATGCGGGTACACCGCATAAATCCCCGTATCCATGGTGGATAAACCATAATCGGTTAGCAGTGGTACCAATTTAGTCTCTGCAATAGGTTGATCTAAATTAAATAAATCCACCATGGCATAGCCAATACCCGATTGCACCGCACTCATCAGTGAACGTACATCACTGATATGATAATTACCGCGCATTTGGTAATTTTTGTATTGCTCACCATGAGGGACTTCAGTTAAGCGCATTTGATCTAAACTGACATTGCCATTGCTGTAAACCACAGCGGGTAATAGCACCAACTCTTCAGGAGTTGTCGGCATGCCATGTTCAGCAATAAAGGCTTCTGAAGCGACTATCGCAAAATGGGTTTTAGCGATTTTCTTGGCAATTAAATTAGACTCGGTCAGCTTACCTACCCTAAACGCCAAATCGAAGTGATCAGTAATAATATCGGTGAGTTTGTCATCTAAATTAAGGGTGACTTTTACATCAGGGTAGCGCTTCATAAACGCGGTAACCACAGGCTGTAGATATTCCTGCCCGAAGTAAATCCCAGAAGTAATACGAATGATTCCTTTGGGTTCAGATTGATATGAATCAGCAATATTTTGAATTTGAGATAAGGTGTCAGTCAGTTGCTGCGCCTTGACTAGAATTTCTTCACCTGCAGAGGTTAACGAAAAAGAACGTGTAGAACGGTTGAGCAGTTGCACCCCAAGCTCAGTTTCAAGCTTTTTAATCTGCTTCGACAGTAGCGAATTATCCATATCATGCAAGGTGGCAGCTTTTGTAAAAGAACCTTGCTGAACCACATCAAGAAAAAGGGCTAATTGCTTGGTGGTGGATGACATAAATTAATTCCTATACTGATAAGTGTAGATAAAACAAAGCGTATTAAGCATCGTATTTTATCCATCTTAGCAGCTAAGTCGCGATTGTTGCTGATCTCAGCCCCAACAAACTTGATCTGAAAGACAAAAGGGCTCACTTATAATGATTGCAGTGAGCTCTTTATTAATTCATCAAAGCTAACTCATCGAGCGCCTGCCTTTAAGCAGCAATAAAATAAAGTAGATGCCACCAACTATCGACACGATAGTGCCCGCTGCAATTTGCGATGGATAGACTAAGTTTTGCCCTAGCCAATCAGAAAACACCATCAAACTCGCGCCTAGTATTGCCGCCGTGGGCAATTGCATCTCCACTTTTTTCGCGCCCCAAATCACCGCCATGTGCGGCGCTAACAACCCAATGAAAGAAACCGGTCCCATGGTTGCTGTAACCGCAGCACACAATAAAGCCACACAACACAGCAATAACACAAACGCCCGCGGCACATTTAAACCACGCGCTTTAGCAAACTCACGCCCTGTTGAAATCAGCGTCAGCCAACGACATGTGACTAATGCAAAGCCAATCAAACCAATTACAATCGCGGCTAGCATTACTGCCGATGACGGCGTGACTCGGTAGGTTGAGCCCGCAAGCCAACTTAAAATAATGTAGGAGGTTTCATCACCCTTAGCTAAGGCAAACTGCACGATGGCTTCAATCAATGCAGTCAGCGCAATACCAATTAAAATCAGCATTGAAGGCGCGTACTGGTGACGCTTACCCAGTACAAGCAATACCCCTAGCACCGACATACTGCCTAGAAAGGCAATCACAGGTGCGGTGCTAAAGATGTTTAACCCAATAAAAATCGCCCCGCCAACCAATGCCAACGTTGCCCCCGCAGAAATACCTAAAATATCTGGGCTGGCAAGCGGGTTATAGATCAAACGCTGTAATAACACCCCTGCTACCGCAAGCCCTGCACCAGCAGCAGCTGATGTTATCAA
Organism: Shewanella sp. 10N.286.52.E4; assembly: GCF_041468785.1. NCBI lineage: Bacteria > Pseudomonadati > Pseudomonadota > Gammaproteobacteria > Alteromonadales > Shewanellaceae > Shewanella > Shewanella sp. 10N.286.52.E4. The sequence continues at coordinate 76,961 of NZ_JBFRJJ010000043.1, read as the reverse complement.
TCTTGGCCATTGAATTTGCCAGCCAAAGGCATCAGGGATTGCCCATATCCAGCTGACTTCTTGTCCGTTTGTCACGCCTTGACCATGAGTGACTTGATTAAACAAGGTAGTAAATACTCCAAGGGCCACCAAGACAAACAATAAGCCCAATAACTTAGGTTGGCTCATTGCATAATGACTTTTCGGCATTGAAAATGACAATTGATCTTGCGCCGATAGCTTACGGCGGGTGAACCAAATTAATGCTGGCGCACCAATCAAGGCTGCGGCGGTACCAGAAGGAACCAGATCAAATGTGAGTACACTTAACCCCACAGCTAAAGCGTCGGTAATCACTAAGATAACGCAGCCTAACAACATGCTATAAAACAGTTCATCTTTAGGGGTTCTTGCCCCAAGTTGACGGGCAATATTAGGCGCCAACAAACCTATAAAACTAATGACGCCCACAGTGGTAATGCTAGCAGCGACTAACCATAAGCCAATGGCAAATAAACCGAGAATCGCCGGAATAATGTTTAATCCACGAGCTGAAGCACTCGCTTGGCCCATGCGCAATAAAGCCAGTACTCTTGGCGCAAATAAGAAAATCAATATTGCAGCTGACAACTTAGGGAGTAACCATTGCACTTGCTGCCAGCCATTTTGTGCTAAATCGCCCGCGCCCCATATGAATAGGTTTTTAGCATATTGATCATTCAGCAAAATGATCGCCGTTGCTATTGCGCCCAATAGAATATTAACTGCCATACCCGCTAGTACCACAGGTAAGCCTGCAAGGTTACGCACACCTGCAATCAATATCACTAAGCCAAGGGTCAGCATGGCGCCAATTAACGCCGCTACAGAGGCATAATCGCCCACCAGCGTTGGAAACCACACATTCATAATCACTAACGCAAGCCAGGCGCCAGAGGCGGTACCTAAGGTCATCGGTGACACCAGCGGGTTTTGGGTCAATTGCTGCATTAGACTGCCCACTAACCCCAGCATCGCGCCGACCATAATCGCCATGACAATACGAGGTAGTTGAGACTCTACAAACATGATGGCATCAAAATTATCTGCCAATGCTTGTCTGTCAGCAAAATGCATCAATAAACTGAGCTGCTTGGAAACTTGAATTTGGGTATCAATTTGAGCCGACACCAGCACGGCGAGGACCAAGCCAATAAAGGTTAATGCATATCGATTAATTAAAGGCTGACTCATTAAAGCTCTCCTTCAATCGCTGATTTATCAGAGCTCATTAACTCAGCGTCGATGGCCATTGGCGCTGTATTAACTGAATTGGGGGCAATGGCTAATAAGCTTTTAGTCAGGGCTTGTGCCATATATTCAATTGAAATTGCCCCTCCGTAGTTCCATGCTGGGGCAATACTGTTCATCTTGTTATGACGCACAAATGGCATGGCATTCCACATCACGCTTTGGCTAAGTTCAGCTTCTTGGGCAAATGGCTCAAAATACAACGCGACACCATCACCAATATAACGCAGTGATTTTAAACGCTGCTGTTTAAGGCCCCATTGAGTGGCTTCAACTTTTAATGCGGGTTCAATGCCTAATAATTTAAGTGCGTATTGCGCTGTCGAGTTATCACCGTATAAATATACCGATGTCATGCTGGCAAAACGAAACGTACTCACTTTTGGCAAAGTGCCGTTATAGGCACTCAGCAATTGCTGTTTTTGTTCGGCTATCACCGCATGCATTTGAGCAATTCTCGTTTGCGCCTCAGGCTCTTTGCCTAATAGCTTGGCGATGCTCAAAAAGTTATCTAATGCAGCTTGAGCATTATCATGGTGTTCACTGTAGGTTTGAAAAAATAACACTGGCGCGATTTGTTCAAGTCGTGGCAATAAATCTAATTGTGGTGAAGCGATAATAATCACATCAGGTTTCAGCGCAGCCAAACGTTGAAAGTTCGGTTCAACGCGAGTGCCCACATCCATCACCTCATCAGGCACAGCAGGATTCATTACCCACTCTTTGTACCCAGCGACATCAGGCATTGCGATGGGCGTTACGCCTAATTCAAGTACTTGCTCAGCAACATCCCAATTCAACGCAGCAACTCGAGTGGGAATGTTGGCAAACTGCTGAATACCATTGCTATCTTTAATTTCAATTATTGAGTTAGTACTACGGAGCTGATCCGTAAAGCCTTTATGTGGCATCATCAGCACAGCGGTTAAGCACAATAAAACCACGACTCTTAGCATACAATCGCCACCTTATGCGGCTTGCTTGGGTGATCGACTAATGTCACTGGTGTCGCGTATAAATCACTGAGTAAGGTTTCATCTAACAAAATATCGGTATCACCTTGAAAAGCGATTTTGCCTTTCTTTAGTGCAATAATTTGGGTAGCAAAGCGCAGTGCAAGGTTCAAGTCGTGCAAAATAACAATCACGCCAACCCCTGTCTCTTTATTAAGACGGCTGAGTAATTCCATTAACTGGTACTGATGCTGAATATCAAGCGCAGAGGTGGGTTCATCTAGAATCATCAATTTGGCTTGCTGCGCCAGTAACATCGCCACCCAAGTACGTTGACGCTCACCACCTGATAACTGATCCGCTAAAGTATCTTTAAAATCAGAAACGCCGGTTTCTGCCATTGCTTGCTCAATAATCGCTTGGTCTTCATCGCGCCAGCGCCCTAAAGTACCGCGCCAAGGAAAACGCCCTAAACGCACTAATTCAGCCACGTTGAGCCCTGCCACCTCAGGCAGTTTTTGTGGCAAATATGCCACAGTACGAGCTAAGTCTTTCGCGCTGTATTTACTTAACGTTTTATCTGCCAAGGTGATTTCACCTTGCTCAGGCTGAAATTGATTGGAAAGTAAATTAACCAGTGTCGACTTACCCGAGCCATTATGCCCAAGGACCACAGTCAGTGCATGAGGGTCAATATTGAGTTGCTCGATATCAAGAATGGTACGTTGATCGCGGATAACTTTGACGTCGTTCAGTTGGTACATTAAACACTCTTCTGTTTTAGCTTGGGACAATTAGCGCATTTCTGGCCAGTGACGGTTTTATACACCGAGCAGCAACTTGAACGAGTAAATACTAATTGGTTGGTTATAGGTGATAGCTGAATTTTCTTAAGATGTTCGTCTGGCAATGACAACGCATTTAACCATAATGCCGCCTGCTGACGGATAAAATAGGCTGAAAACTCAGGGTTAGTCTGTTGCAACAAGAGTAGACGATTCAATAAGGCATCTGCAATTAAATGCTCTACAAATCGAGGACGACAACGGACTGATTGATCTAATTCTTGGCGAAAATGCTCAAAGATAGTCAGTAATTGCTGACCTGCTGCACTCACTAACTGATGGTACTCGCCCGTGCTGCAGTCAGTGCACGAAAAGCAAAATCCTGCCACTACACCGTCTTGGTGACGCTGGGACATATTGCATAAATCAGGTAGGGCTTGGCAATGATAAATCGCTGTAATAGCAACATATAGCGGCTGCCAAGTCAGTAAATCCCAGCTGCGAGTCAGCCAATAAGCTTGGCCCGCTTCAGGCGATTGCTGCCTAATACTTTGATGCAGAGAACGAATGTTTTGTAAGTTCGATTGCTGAGATGAAATCAGTGATGAATCGGGAGCGTCAGAAACCAAAATCTCCCCTTTAAGGTAAGGAGAGATTTGTTCGCATTGCTGATAAATATCGTTAAAAACAGATAAACTCATTGCATCGCCACTTATTACATTGGTCAGTTAGCATTCATTACTAATAGCTTTTATTACTAATAGCTTTCATAAATAAGTAAAACCATAAAACGAGGCTTTCGCCCCGTATTTATGGCTATCGTAAACGCAATTAGAAGTTATATTTGAAGTTTAATTCAACGTTACGTTCTGCGCCGTACCAACAATTCACTGAGTCATAACAGGTGTAGTACTCTTCGTTGAATAGGTTATTAGCAACTAAATTAACGCTAGCACCTAATAAACTGCTGCTGAACTCGCCAAGATCATAACCTACTGATAAATCCACTAAGGTGTATGATTCAACTTGGTCAGTGTTCATCGCGTCCATTTGCATTTCGCCCACATAACGCACACCACCGCCAATACGCATACCCGCTAGCGCACCATCATCAATGTGGTAGTTAGTCCACAATGATGCTGCATGTTTCGGTACATAAATAGGTTGAGTACCTTGCAGACCGTTACCGCTGTCTTTGGTAATTTCCATATCGATATAGGTGTAATTAACCGCGACATCGACATTGTCATTAACAAACCACTGGCCTTCGAATTCAGCGCCGCGAGATTCAATCTCACCGATTTGCAGTTTATCGCCCCAAGGATCATCAGGGTTCGCCATTAAGGCATCACTTTTAACAATGTTAAAGAATGACAAGGCCGCTGTTTTGCTTTGATCTGCTGAGCCATACTTCAAACCGAACTCAAACTGCTCGCCCATTTCAGGTTTGTAAGTTGAACCATCGGTTTTAGTCCCCGCAACTGGCTCAAAACTGGTGGCATAGCTAACAAATGGCGAAATCCCACTTTCAAACTCATACATTGCGCCAACGCGGTATGAAAACTCTTGATGATCAGCTGCTGAGTTTGTATCAGCATAATCATCTGAATATTCACTCGATGAGCTGTAGTCATCGTAGCGGCCACCCAAAATCATGATTAGATTGTCGTAGCGCATTTGGTTTTGGAAATACAAACCCGTTTGCTCAACTTTAACGTCATCCGTCGCATCATAAGTCGAAGTTAATTCGGACGGGTTGATCATGTCGTTATTCGGATTAAAGATGTTGAACGTACCAAACTGGCTGGTCATCCCATATTCTGAATAAGCCGAAACACCATCAAGTTTTTGGTAATCAAGACCGAACAACAAGTTATGCTCAACATCACCGGTATAAACTAAACCTGATAATTGGTTATCAATGGTGAAACCTGTTGAGCTTTCTTCAGTACTGTAAATGTTACGATCTAGGATGCCTGTTTCAGGATCAAAGTTATCACCTAAATGGTAAGTATTCTTTTGCGTTAACGTCGCATCCATATAGCGGAAGTTCTGCAAAAACGACCAGTTATCGTTGAAATCATGATTGATTTTATAACCCGCTAATACAAACTCACGCTCAAACTCAGACCAGTTTTTGTCGCCAGCGAAAGTCGATGAGCTAGTGCTGCCGTTTGGATTGTCATAAATCATGCCTGATGACGGCAATGATGAGTTCATTCCCATTGATGGATCGTTCTGGTAGTACAGATTGAAGTTTACGTAGGTACTGTCCGACACGTTCCAATCAATCGAAGGTGCGAACACAAAACGTTCTTCTTCGGTATGATCAACTTGGCTATCTTTGCTGCGCGCTAAGGCAATCACGCGATAAGAAAAATCACTGTCACCAATTTGACCAGTGGTATCAATAGAGGCTTCGATTAAATTATCAGAACCTGCCGCCACATTCACTTCAGTGCTGCGTGCATCTTGTGGGGTTTTAGCAATCATGTTGACCATGCCACCTGGTGGCATTGAACCGTAAAGTACTGACGTTGGTCCTTTAAACACTTCAACTTGCTCAAGCGCTACAGGGTCAATTTGAGGCTGTAAGTTCCAACCCGTTAGTGACTGCAGTACTAAGCCGTCATAGTAGCTTTGGTTAACATCAAAACCACGAATATTAAAGGTGTCATACATGGTGACAGCGCCACCTTTTTGCTCAGTGGTCACGCCTGGCACATATCGCAGTGCTTGGTTTAATGACTTAACACCGCGTTGCTCAAGTAATTCGCTGTCTATAACGGTGACGCCTTGAGGTGTTTCAAGCGCCGTTAGCGATGTTTTAGTCGCTGTATTTCGATAGGCTTGGCCAAGAACTGTAATGGTTTCAAACTTTGGGATTTCAATCGATAAGTCATTAATGTCTTCAGCTAACACTTGCTGGCTATAAACCATAGATGCGCTCATTGCTGCTGCAACCATGGATAATTTAAATGACTTACTACTGTTAGATGAGACCATACCGCCCTCTGCCTTTTTAACGTTCAATTCCATGTCAGTAAACATGAATACTAATGAGAATGATTATCAAGCGCGGATGATATAGTGTTTCAACTAGATACATTTAACAATTTGGTGCATGAAGGGATGAATTTATAAAATAAATGCTATTTCGAGAGAAGTGTCACACTTACAAGATGCAAAGAGAGAGGCAATAGAAGTAAATTAAGTCACGCTTTTAATCGGCAGCCAATACTCCATATGGGAAGGTTCATCCGTGTTGATACTTAGGGCACCATAATGCTCTAAATCAAAACCATCAACGCCCTCAAAACCTGATTGAGGTAACCAGTCACAAATTAACCATTCAACTAGCTGACCAAAACCGCTTAGCAAGCCATGATAAGACACCACTGCATATTCTTGGCTTGGTATTGTTAAACAGGTTAATTGCTCCAACTCGACTAACGCCTGAATCGCCAAAGGCAACTCAGTATCGACCGTAAGCGCAGCCCAGTAATGCAGGTCTTTAGGTAATCGGGTATCAACAACGCCAATCATTTGCGCCGTTAAAGCCCCTTCATCGTCAATCAGATTGAATAACGACTCCCATGTAATCGGCACTATGGTCGCAAAATTCGGCGCCTCAGCCAGTAAACCATTCACAGGAGTAGATACACCATAAACGGTAAAGCTCGGCCTATGTTCAATACGGGTTTGTAATGAGGTGCTATCAATAAAGTGTTCAGCGCGTTGAGTTATCGCATTACGCAAGCCGACTTTGGTGCCACGTCTGCGATATTGGCTAGGGCTAAGCCCAAAAAGTTGCTTAAAAGAACGACTAAAACTCACCTCTGAGGTAAAGCCAAATTGATAGGCAATATCCAACATCCGATCATCTGTAGTCACCACTTTATCCGCTGCAAGACTTAACTTTAGTTCTCGGACATACTGCGCCACATTCAAGCCCGTTTGCTGCTGAAAAATACGTTGTAATTGCCAGCGAGAAAGCTGGCACACTTCAGCAAGCTCATCTAAGCCGAGCGTCTTATCACTATTGTGATGAATATAATCAAGCACGCGTTCTATTCGGCTATAAGGCGATTGGCCTTTCATAAAATCTATCCAAAATCTCAAAAGATACAAATAATTGGGTGACACGGTGAAATATCAGTAAGTCATTATTATGTATAGCAAGTTAACACTTAAACATAAAGCTCGAAGGCTATTTAGCACATGCCATGATGGCTATTTATCGTTCTGCCACTTCAATCTCACTAAAAAAATTATAACGATAAATCATAGAGATAAGCAGTAATAACCGTCTTTTTGAACACTTGTTCAAAATATAACTTGAACGATCGTTCAAGGTAGGGGTATAGTATTGCCATACCGAGCGGTTAACCCCGACACTTTTGAATGACATCCTGTTTTAGGGTTTTGCCACCTTAAGCCCTATCAAATAAAAATTGGAGTAATACCATGAGCAAATTTACTATCCACAATATCGACACCGCCCCACAGGCTAGCAAAGCTATGTTAGAAGGTTCTCAAAAAGCATTTGGCATGATCCCCAATTTGCATGGTGTGTTAGCCGAATCGCCGAGTACTTTTGAGGCATACCAAACACTGCATACTCTGTTTACTCAGTCATCTTTTAATGCCGAAGAGTTAACGGTTGTATGGCAAACCATCAATGTTGAACATGAGTGTACTTATTGCGTACCGGCTCACACTGGGATTGCTCACTCAATGAAGGTCGATGCTGCGTTAACTGAAGCATTAAGAAACCGCGGTGCAATGCCAACAGCTAAACTGCAAGCGCTGCATGACACCACATTATTAATGGTGCGCAATCGTGGCGTGTTATCTGACGCAGAAATGGAAGCCTTTTTTGCAGCTGGTTATGGCCAACAACAATTACTGGAAATCATTTTAGGCTTATCGCAAAAAGTGATCAGTAACTATGTAAACCATGTGGCTAAAACCCCCGTTGATGAGCCATTCCAACAGTTTAACTGGCAAGCGACTAAGTAAATAACATACTAGAAAAGAGTGGTGCATTATCCACTCTTTAATGTTTTACTGCCCCCTCTTTCTATTCAGCAGTATAAGGTCTTTTATGTCGACAAAAATTAAACTCGACGTTGTCTCAGACGTCGTATGTCCATGGTGCATCATTGGTTACAACAGCTTAAACCAGGCGATTGTTGAACTCGGTATTGAAGATCAAATTGAGCTTGAATGGCAACCGTTCGAACTCAATCCCGATATGCCAGCAGAAGGGGAAAACTTACGTGATCACGTTGCGCGTAAATACGGTTCTAGCGCACAAGATAGCGCTAAAGCTCGAGAAAACATCACCCAACGTGGCGCCGAACAAGGGTTTGCATTTAACTTTAATGACGATTCAAAAATCGTTAACACCTTTGATGCTCATATTTTACTGGATTATGCCAAATCTCAAGGTAAGCAAACAGAGCTAAAACTGCGTTTATTCAGTGCCTATTTTACCGAGCATAAAGATGTCTCCGACAGAAATGTACTAGCCAGTGAAGTTGCCGCAGTCGGCCTAAATTCCGACGAAGCCATGGCATTACTGGATAACCCAGAAGTCAGAGCACATCTAAAAGCAGAAAAAGATCAATGGACCGCGGCAGGTATATCGTCTGTTCCGACGGTCGTGTTTAATCGCACCAGCGCATTAAATGGCGCTCACCCAGTTGAGACTTACAAGCAAGTGCTGACTGAGCTGCTCGCTAAACAATAGCAATCGGCAATTTGCAATCGCAATTCGCCAACAGTGAACTTGCAAATCCCCCTTAACAGCAGCTCATTGAGCTGCTGTTTATCTATATTCATCGCAATAAATAGACCATAAATTTCTACTCAATTTTTTGCACTATAATTAAATTCTTCATGAACGTATGACGGACTGATCAATGAATAAAAAAACAATACTTGATCCCAAAGCTTTCCTACTTGATAAACCTAATGAGCTAATTTCGCTCGATAAATGGCAAAAAACAGTCAACCTTCTCGCCAAAGTGTTTCATGCTCCCGCGGGCTTTTTAGTCCAATACACTCCTGATGGGTTTCAAGTCACTATTGCCAGTCAACAAAGCAGCAACCCTTACGCAGCCGGTATTATCATTGAACCTGAAGCCAATATATTTTGCCGCAAGATCGTTGAAACAGGTGAGCCACTTTATGTTGCCAATGCCCCTATTGATCCCTGCTGGGATACCAACCCCGAAGTCCATAATGATGGCTTTACTTCATACTTAGGTGTACCGGTTTTTTGGCCCGACGGCACGCCTTTCGGCACTTTTTGTGTGATGGACTACGACCAAACAGAATATGAACCCAGCTACCTGGAGCTCATTGAACAGTTAAAAGATATCCTTGAATCCGATCTCACCTTAATCGACCTATATGGCCGAATGCAGCAACTTGCGATTACCGACCCGCTATCAGAAATTAATAACCGCCGAGGCTTTGAAGTCTTAGGTAAACAACGCATATCTTTAGCAAAACGCAATCAAGCCAAACTAGGGTTATGCTATCTAGATGTGGATAACTTTAAACAGATCAATGACCAATTTGGCCATAAAGTGGGAGATGAATTAATCCAACATATCGGTGTGGTGTTAAAAGCAACTGTGCGTCAAAGCGACGTTATTGGCCGCATTGGTGGCGATGAATTTGTCGCATTAGTGCTATTAGAAAATAAGAACGACCAAACGGTGATCAAACAGCGATTACAGAAAGGTTTTTTATCGGCCAGACACAGCCCTAATCTACCTGATTACAGTGTTTCCATCGGCATTATTGACGTGGATCTTAATACTGACTTTGTTGAACTACTCGATAAAGCAGATCAGGAAATGCTAAAAAATAAAAAGCCAGTTTAGCTAACTAAACTGGCTTTAATGTCATTGATTAAGTGGCTCTAGTTTTACCAATAATGGCTATTAGCAAAGCGATATTATCGCCAAACGCCCCACTCACCTGTCGTGCCAGGTTGCTCACCTTGGGTCCACCATTTAGCTGTCCAAGTTCGACCATCAAATGTTACTGTATCCCCTTCAACATAAACCTTATCCGCATCCCAATCCCCTTCAACAGGTGGAACTTCTGGCGTTTCTTCTTCACCGATTACAGTGAATCCATATACTGAACTGTCACTGCCTTCGCTGTTTGATACCGTTAATCTAAACGACAATTCATGCTCACCTTGGCTATCTAATTGCTGAGTATTAACCATTAACTCGTTATACAAACCTTGCTCAACATTTACGGCAGGACCACTTAATTGCGCCCATTGCACACTATCAAACTCACCTTGGGTATTATGTGGATGAAGCACGACTACAGTGCCGTGCTCTACCTCAGCAATTTCAATTTCTTGTAAAGCCTGTGGCGTGATAACAGCTTTTAATTGTGGGTCAATTTCTTCAGCAACAATACTGAATACACCTGAAGCACGCTCATCTTTTGAATTAAAGTAATTAGCATGTAGGTTATCTCTAAAATACATGTAGTGATTCATTTCAGCATGCCAATCACCAATAAACACATGACCACTGTGATTAGTTTCGTAGTAGCCACTGATTTGCGATGCTAATAATCGATCCCAATCGAGTTGATTATCAGTAGTGATTTTAATGCTAAATGAGTTATGTACTTCACCATATTGATTCAGCACATCATATTTAACCGACTCACCGATTTGAGGGGTATTAATGCTGATGTCACTCGGGATAAATTGCTCACCTTTATTTAAGTAAGGTAAGTCTGGATCAACCGGAGGCTGTTCATCACCAGTAATGGTAATGTCGCTGCAGTTATAGAAACCTTCACCGACAGGGTCGATACGCTGCCATCTTGTATACAACACGGCATCACCACTGCGATCAGCTGGAATAGTCACGTTCATGCGATACTTTTTATCAGCACCTACAGTAATATCACCGTATTCTTGAATTAATTCTAAATCATCCCACTTAAGAGTTTGGGATACATCAACACCGGGTTTTGTTAGATAGATTTCCCAGTATGACGGGTTATGTGGCGCTGTTGCATTGAAAATAAATTCAAATGTCCCTGGCGCGATTTCAGTGCGCGTCCAGTCTGAGTGTGCGATACCTAGACCACTTTTTTGCGAGTCATTGGCATAACATAATGAACCGTCTGGAATAGCTGCTTTAACAATGTTTTGATCAAGGTAATCTGGCGCTTGAATGTTAATAGCCACTTCATTACGTTGAATAAATGGGTAGGTGCCCGACTCTTGCAGTGCCGCAGCACAAGCTGCATTAGGTGGATTACCAGTCCAAAGTCCACCTTGCTCATAACAGATTGATTGTCTCGCCTCAGGAAACTCTACCCAGCCATGAGCTTGAGCTGTAGTAGGCACGATGAAATACATGGCAGTAAGAATTGATGAAAGTTTAAATATTTGCTTTGACACAGCAAGTCACTCCTTGGGAGTTAAAGAGATAAAGTAAAATAAGGAAAAAGACTAAATGGAGTGAACTATAGGAGCTGATACTCTGATAAAGTCGAAGCAATTATCTAGCGTAATAATCACTGTTTCAACTAGCAATATTTTGACACCGACGTCAAAATGCAACTTATGCTAATTCATTGAATTTTAATAAAATAAACTAAAGAGTATCAGCTTAGTTACAGCATTTTATTTCATTATTAATACCAAACTAAAGAATCAAATAATTTCATCTATCTCAATGAATTATAAAACAAAAAATAATTGACGCGTTAGTCGAGAATTCGATGTTATTGACGAGCAATGAAGTAACGTCAAAAGTCAGTATTAGCGCTTTGCTTAAACTCATAACTTCAACTTACTTCATTGGATGTCACAATCTAATATGGGAGGCTTCTACCCTTGCCACATTTGAGACATCGAAGAACGTTGCACAATTAAAGAGTAAGCATCCACTGTTTAGTAAAATTAAGGCAGAACTGTCAAAGATGGTTTAGTTTTTTTCTAATAAAATACAATGTATTGTTGAAGTGGTATAAAGCATCATTGCACTTAATAAAGTGAGCTTAACCAAGTAATAAAGCAATGGAAGGTAAGTTTATCAATGGATAATGATAGGTTTTCAGAATTAGACTGGCTAAGAGTCATTTTAATTTTTGGCGTTTTTTTACATCATGTTTTTATGCCATTCAATGGTGATGGTTGGCATGTGATGAACAATGAGTCGAGCAAATTACTTGACGATATCATGGTTTATTTTGAGCAATTACGCTTACCTTCTCTATTCTTTATAGCCGGTGCTGGCAGTTTGTTATTATTGAAAAAACTGCCCGCTAGCAAGTTTTTACTAAGCAAATTCCACCGTTTATTTGTCCCTTTAATTATTGGCATGATACTCATTGTGCCGCCACAAATTTATTATGAACATATTAATGATTATAAAAATTTAACTACCGCTTACCAGCAATTAGCGCTTTCATTTAACGCGAATCATTTGTGGTTTATTGAGTTTCTAATTGTGTTTATGGTGCTCGCAATTCCGCTGAATAAGATTCTACATTCTCAAACTGGAAATGCTTTTATTCGCGTCATCGAACACATTACTAAGTCTAGATATGGGTTGTTTTCGTTAGTGATTACTCTAATTATCATCCGATTAGGCTGCAAGCATTGGATGCCTTCACAAGATCATAATATTGAAAACCTATCTATTTCTTTGTTCTATTTCTTTTTCTTTCTAGCAGGTATGTGCTTTATAAACAGCCCCCAAATATGGCAGTCACTACGCGAAAGTCGAAAACTAAACTTAATCATTTTTATGCTGAGTTCAGTACTTTTCTATGGGTATTACTATTCACCAGATCTCAGTGAGTACGCTTCACTAGCAGTTCGCTGGCAGATTTGGTGGTTAGTCTGCACTCTAGTGTCATGGTCGGGGTTATTAGCATTATTTGGCTATGCAAGCGCCATTTGTAGTAGCACACCCAAATGGCTGCGCACCACTAACGAATTGATTTACCCCTTCTACATTTTGCATCAAACCATCATCGTGGTTTTTGCTTTCTATATCGTTCAGTGGGATGCTGGCATTGCTATAAAATCAATATCAGTTTTACTCCTATCGCTAATAACCTGCAGCACAATTTGTTACTTCCTAATTAGGCCACTTAATATCACACGCTACATGTTTGGTTTAAAAGTACTTAAATAAAAATGCAATAGCCTGCATAAGGTTCATACGTTCCCATTGAAACGACAGAAATGCACTGCAGACTCTTTATGATGACTAGGATTTAAGCCTGACGGCTTTATTGGTCGTTGTAACGTAACCCTATTGATATTGGCTAATTTATCTAAACCCACAACTTCAATCTAATCTATTGCCTGCCGCAGGCTTATGTGCTGATACAACTGCTAGACGCTACACGTTTTATAGAAATCAAAAGGTCCCTGAAAGCTCTGCCAAAACATCGATGTTTTGGTCAAATTTGTTCCCGACAATAATGACATTCCTGCCATCCTTGGCAATCAGAAGCTCGCTGCTGCATCTACACTGGGATTTCTGTCTCTTCGATTTAACTTTATATGTAGAAGAAAAAAGATAAAAGCACAAATATCAATAGTTTTACCTGCCCAAAAATTCCATTTGAATTGAGGACGTTGAAGAAAATAGCGTGAGCCTGACAGGACGTCAGGCTAGCTTTCGAGGTGCAGGGATGCACCATCGGAAGCGTTAGCATTTTCGAAGAAGGCCGAAGCAGTAATCAAACAAAGTCAAAAGCTGGATCAATCCCCATCGAAAATCATGCGCTTTTCAGCATTTTTCGTCGGGGCGCTGAGGGTTTGTTAAGGGGTACTAGCGCTTTACCCCTTGACTCTGGTGTGGGCGAAGCGCCACGACTTTCAAACTAAAACTATTCATTTAAAAGGGTTTTATCGATTCAATTTATCCCATCCAACTACCAATCCCTTCCAATTAACTATTAACGATTAACTATTAACTACCCAGTGCTTCATCAAACCCATCTAGCTCAATCACTTCCCCTGCATCCATATCATCAATATGGATATCCCCAATCCGTACTCTCACTAATCGCAATGTTGCAAACCCCACTGCAGCTGTCATTTTACGTATTTGACGATTCTTGCCTTCACACAAAGTAATTGATACCCAGCTGGTTGGCCCATGTCTTGGGTCGCGGATTTTACGCCCTCGACTCGGTAATTCTGGGTCGGCTTTTAACTTAAAGGCTTTGCAAGGTAAGGTGAGATATTTACTGCCATTTATGCCAATTTCAACGCCGCTTTGTAACAGTAAAATCGCCTCAGGGGTAATATCACCGTCAACCTGCACATAGTATTCTTTCTCGATGCCTTTACTGCGAACCTTATGACTCATCATGCCGTCTGTTGTCAGTAGCAACAGTCCTTCTGAGTCATGGTCTAATCGGCCAATTGCCATGGTTTTTTCAGGAAAAGCATGCAGCTCCCCCAGTAAGTGCTTTTTCTTACGAGTTTCAGGCACAAACTGACTTAAAAAACCAAAGGGTTTAAAGATTTTAAAATGCTGATGAGTTTGGGTTGTTTCAGAATTTGGCGCTTGTTCTGAAGCAGTAACTTCAGTTAACCCAGCTTGGTTAATGGTCGGCATTTAGCTGTGCTCGTTGTTGCAATATGATGGGAGTGAGTAGCTAGTATAAAGCGAGATGACTTAGGATGCACAGAGCACTACCCAAGCAGGCTTGTACTCTGTGATTCAATGACGGAGTTTGATGGTTATGCTGGGTACTTGATCCGCAGTAAACCTGCGAGCGAAAATGAAGGCGGTATTCACAGTGGCCAAGGTATTTTAGACTCACTCACCTTAACTGACTCCTAAACTGCATGCGTTAATTAGCTTTTTATTCATCAGAGGCTAATTTCTCAGACAAGCCTTGTAAACTATTAACGACCCGTGTCGGCTTAATCTCCCACGGGTCAAATATAGCTTGAGGACTACGCTGAACCCATGCGGCGTACATGCCAGCTGATATGGCGCCAGTCACATCAAATGGGTTACTGGAGATGAGCCATGTGTTAGCTGCAACACTGTCTGCTCGGCTTAAAAAGTGCTGATAAATAGCAGGGTTAGGCTTAAAGGTTTGAATTTCATCAGCGCTCACTACACCTTCAAAAAATTCTGCAATACCTGCCGAGGTTAATAAGGTTTCAACCGCTTCATTAGTGCCATTTGAGAAAGCAAATAAACGATACCCTTCGGCTTTAAGGGCAAGCAAGCTGGGTTTAACGTCATCAAATGCTGGCAAGGTTTTATAGCTTTCGAGTAAGGTATGTTTTTGAGCTTGAGTTAATTCGATTTGATAATACAGGCAGCTATAATCTAGCGCTTGGCGGGTACACTCACTAAAAGGAACATAGTTTTTCATCAACCCTCGACGAAAAGAATACTCTAATTGTTTCTCACGCCAGGTAGTGGAAAATAAATAAGCTTTGTCACCCATCATAGTGTGCAACTGCGCTAATACACCATGGGTATTAATTAAGGTGCCATAAACATCAAATGCGAGTGTTGTAGCCATGCTAGCTCCCCAAAAAAGCCATCAATAGGCTAGGCGTTTAATTTAACAGAAAATGGTTAACGACATGCTTTTAGCTGTGAGCTATCAAAAACAGCATCGATTAGATCTTGAATCGTTTTATCGTCTTGATTCGCATGTGCATAGGTTCTTATACCTATAATTTGCACCTGAATAAAACGCGCTAATGCTTGTGGATCTTGTTTAGCATCTAGCTCGCCCAATGCTTGTGCTTCAGATAATAACGCGGCAAATTCTGACTCAACCATTGCTAATGCATTTTTGGTTTCTGCTAATAAATCGGCATTATCTTCAGTTAATTCTGCAACTGTTTTCACCAACATACACATACCGCTCGGGGCTGCAGGTTTATTACAAATGACAGAGCGTTCAATAAACAGTTTTAATGCTTTTATTGGCGAGCCAGCATCGACGCGACACTTCGCTAGCATCTCAACACCCATTTGAGCATAGTATTGTAAAGCCTCTTTAAACAGTCCTTCTTTACTACCAAAGCTGGCATAAATACTACCAGGGCGTAGATCGATCACTTCTTGCAGGTTGCGCATTGAAGTGGCGTGAAAACCTTTTTCCCAATATAGGTTGGCCGCTTTTTGAATCGTGTCTTCACGATTAAACTTGGCTAATTTACTCATAAACTTACCCTTATTACGGACGCTAACCACGGACTCTCATCACGTATTTAGGTTACTATATTGAACGATTGCTCAATTTTACAATGAACGACTGTTCAAGTCTAGTTTGCCCTACTTAAGCGTGCCAATAATCACTGCACTGGCAGTTTTAGAGGTTATCTGATTTAATCAGCTGAATAAATGACGCAACTTGGTGCCAAGGCTTAAACAACTGAACTCCAATAACCATCAGGCCAAACTTCCATTTCAATCTAGGCCATTATCCCCAATGACACTGTCGATAGTGTTAGTGGTATTGCTGTGTCTGTTATTTACCATGAGCAGTGCATTCTCAGTGCAATATCCTCACGGAGAACATCCATCAGGTGTTGTGCTTGCTCATCATCATGCCCATTTATCACAGCACTCTCATCCTTACCATGACGCTGACATTACGCTTAACCTGCCCTTTAATGCCACTGAGTCACAGGCAGAAATACTGACGGCGAATCACCCTGTTCAGTCCGCTGCAGATCATGAACATTCTAGCCATTCGCACTCAGCAGCTCATCCACCGTTCGAATCCACTTTTACCGCTGAATTTTCTCATTCGAGCACCCTTTCAGATAATCCAGTCAATTATCAAAGTCACCAATTTTCTCCCCCAATCCCGCCACCACATCAATAACTCACCGACTTTATAATCATATTCTTAATAAGAGTGATTTAACTGACTGTGCAGTCATCGAGGCCAAACTGAATTATTTCAGCCTAATCTCAATGATTAAGCTCAGTCGTAAAGTGATATTTATAACGCGCGTTTGGGCGTGACTTATTGGAGTTACAACAATGAGCCAACCACTGGCCACTGCCATAAAAATGGCCGTGATATTCATGGGGCTTTTCGCTTCATTTTCTTTATTCGCCCATGGTGTTGATGAAGACACTCGGCAATTTCTGACCTTAAACCAGGGCGTTTCCATCTTCCCTTTCATTTACATTGGCGCTAAACACATGGTCACTGGATATGACCATTTACTGTTTCTAGTCGGGGTAATTTTCTTTCTGTTTCGCACCAGAGATGTGCTGATTTACGTCAGTTTATTCACCATTGGCCACAGTGTCACCCTGCTATTTGGAGTGCTAAATGATGTGCAGATTAATGCTTATCTGATTGATGCCATTATTGGGTTTTCAATTGTGTACAAAGGCTTTGATAATCTCGGCGGCTTTAAACGCCTATTCGGGTTTCAACCCAATACTAAAGTTGCAGTGATGATTTTTGGACTGTTTCACGGCTTTGGCTTAGCCACCAAGATCCAAGAGTTTCAGCTCCCCAGTGATGGACTGGTTGCCAACATCATTGCCTTTAATGTCGGTGTTGAAATCGGTCAGTTCTTAGCATTGGGATTAGTACTGATCGTGATGAGCTTATGGCGACGTCATAAAAGCTACCTGCAGTTTTCTACCGCCGCCAATACCTTGCTAATGAGCAGCGGCTTAATGTTAGTGGGCTTTCAATTAACTGGCTATTTTATCAATTAATCAGCCGGAATATGCATCATCATTTACCGCATTTTTTAAGGAACAAACATGAACAATAATGAACAACAGTTGCAGCCAATGGCCATTCCGGTGCACTCCACAGCAACGCTTATTAAAGCCAGTATCGCAGCAGGTGTTATTGCCGCGATTGTGCTGGTCACAGCCATATTACCTGCAGAATACAATATCGACCCGACGGGTATTGGCAAAGCCTTAGGGTTAACCAAAATAGCTCAAGCAGCTGAAATAGGGACTGTTGAAAATGCAGGAAGTGTGATTAATGAAGAAAGTGTAGATGGTATTGAGAGTGCAGAATTAGTCATTGTCACCGCGCCCTTAGTTGCCGACATTAAACAAGCCCGAAAAACGTCAGCGGTAAGATCGGATAGCGTCAATGTGGTTATTCCTGCAGGCAAAGGGTTGGAATATAAATTACTGCTCAATCAATTTACTCATTTAACCTATCAATGGCACACCCTTGATGAAGCCCCGTTGTTTTTTGACTTTCACGGTGAGCCCCAAGGCGATACCACTGGCTATTATGAAAGCTACAACATTAGTACTGCAAATAAAGTGACTGGCTCATTAACCACCCCTTTTGCAGGTGCCCATGGTTGGTATTGGAAAAACACCAGCGATGCTGCCATTACCGTGGTACTCAGCACGACTGGGGCCTATAACATTAAAGGCTGATTGGCTTAATGGTTAGTGGTTAGTGGTTAGTGGTGATGAGTCATCAAACTAAATCAAAAAACTGAATCAAAAAACGGAATCAAAAAAATCCACTGTCGATTATCTTAGCGATACTCTGATAGTGGATTTTTATTAGAGAGCCCTATTTCAAAGCCAAACCATTAACAGCTTCAGTTAAAAAAGCTAAAAATATCTAAAATCAGGCCAAACCCTCTAAAAAACTCTATTTTTAAAACAGTTCACTCATCAAATCTGCCCATCTTTAGCTAATGTCCTCGGCGGAAGCAATACTAATAATCCTAAAATTAAGATGATAATGATGAACAATAAAAAGCACATATTGGCATATAGCATGTCACTGGCCGCTCTTGTTATGGCAGGGTGTGGTAACGATGGCCGTGATGGTGAAGACGGTATTTCACCACCACCTAGCAGCCCTTCAGCAAAGGTTTTATCCCTAGATATTGAAGATGTTTCTGTCTCTGAAGGTAATATTACTCTTAAATTCTCTGCTGAAAATGAACAAGGTACGCCAGTCACAAAAATTAACAGCATTAGAGTGGAAGCCGCTCAGTTACTCGCCCCAAGTAATGGTGATAGCTCTGCTTGGCAATATCTGCTCAACGAAACCTGCAATGAAGAGTGCCCTGGAGAGTTAACCGACTTTGCTAACGGCCAATACCAATACACCATGGGTACCAACCTAGCCGATAGCAGTTACTTTCCAAATGGCTATGATGCAAGTTTACCCCAACGCGTTATCCTCCGCGTAAATGGCACTGAGTTAGTGCCGACCACATATCAAAACACTGATTACATGGTCGATGGTTCTGAGCTATCGTTCACCCGTAATATTGTCGATAGTCAAACATGTTTAAGCTGTCATGAAGACATTGCCAGCATTAAACATGGCGGTGATAGCCTAGAAAACTGTGCCACTTGCCACTCAGCAGGCAGAGTCGATGATGATAAAACATGGCCTATCATTGCTCATCAAGCTCATATTGGTGTTAGCTCTGAGACCGTTGGTAACTGTTTAGCTTGTCACAACAATGAAGAAACAACCGAACACACTGAAGCGCTAAACTGGCAAACAATGCCAACTCGTGAAAATTGCTCTAGTTGTCATAACTTAGAAGAAGCCAACATAGATCATAGCGGTATGAGTGATAACAGCCAGTGCTCAAGCTGCCATAGTGCCGAGCATGTCTATGATAAACACCGAGGCAAAGCCGATGCGGGTATCGCGGGCCGCAGCCTCATGAATGTCAACATTAGCGATGCTAAAATTGTTGATGTTGAAGGTGAATCATTTGCAGAAATCGTGGTTGGACTTGAAGATCAACAAGGCCAGCCGCTGCCTTTTACTAGCACAGAAGCGAAAGATTGGGATTATTTAACCGGGCTTGAGTTGTACGTAAACTGGGGCATTGATGTTAATTTCACCCAAGGGCAACAAGACGGTATAGGGCTTGCTGGTCACATGGGACAAGGCCGAGGCTATACCGTTTACGGTAAAACCACCAAACGAATGACGTCAGAGCAAAGCGGGTTACGTCCTTTAACGCCTGTGCATGCATTAGTTGATGGCAACCTTGTTTACCGGGTCGGGCCAATTGAGATGAATGATACCTTTGCTGGTGATACCTCAGACAATTATGGCTTTATCTCGAATCGAGTCTTTTTCTGCACGGATGATTTAGGTCAAGCTGCGACCTGTGGTGCCGAAGGCGTTAAGAGCAATGCTACTTATAACAAACGTTGGTTCTTTGATGCCAATGGCCTGCGTGATGAAATTAAACGTCGCCCAATTGTGTCAAACAAAAATTGCGGTTCTTGTCATGGTTACAATGAAGAAACGGATACTACCGAGCTAAATTGCCGCAGTTGTCACTCTCGCAATACTGAGTCAAACCTCGAGCTGGCGAATACGACCTGTTTCTCCGGTAATGACGGTGAAGAAGCTATTGCATTTAAGCCTATGATGCCTCGCGGTAAAGGCTACGGCACCTCAACTGCTGATATCGTTGATGCATGTGTCGCATGTCATAATCCCAATACTCCGCCGACCCAAGCCATTCGCGAACGTCATACTGTGCAAGGTGACAAAGACTTTGTTGAGCAACTCGTTGTGAGTCACCCAGATCATAAAATCTGGATGCATTCATTACATAACAACCAGCGGGCAACTCAGAAACAACCGGATTGGATCCGCTCAGTCAATTACCCCGCTAACCAAGCCAACTGTTACCGTTGTCATGAAGGTGACACTTTTGGTGCAGAGCGTTTAACTGAAGAAGGCAAACCCTTGGCATTGGATCTGACTTATGATCCTGATAGCAGAGCATATCCGGCCACTGATGTTAACGTCGATGCTTATGTGAGCCCAGTGTCGGCAACTTGTTATTCGTGCCATGCCAAGCGGTATGACGAAGACAGCAATACCATGGTAATTAAGCCCCATGTACGTGCGCATATGGAGCAAAATGGCGGTCGTTTTGGTGTCCCTAAGGATGAACTGGAAACAGAATCCTGTGTGACTTGCCATAAATTAGACAAACTCAAACAACAGCATAAATTGAATTAATCCCCAAATTCATCATCACTCCACCAAAGGGGCATTTATGCCCCTTTTATTTGAGGAAGGTCATTTTTTTGACCACTTTCACATCAATATCAACCACATTTCGCTATATTATATCTCTTCTAACGCACTCAGGAATTTTCATGTTGTTGCTGGCCAACTTGCTATTCGATTCTGACAAACAAACCCTGACGGATGCTAGAACAGGTGAGCAGCACTCATTATCGTTTTCAGAAAATGCAGTATTAAAACATCTAATACTGGCTGAAGGTGTTGCCACTAAAACCGATTTACAATCAGCTGGTTGGCCTAACCGCAATGCGACTGATGCATCTCTCAATCAATGCATCAGTACCTTAAGACGAAAGCTTGCCAGCGATGAGTCAATAGAGCTTAAAACCATTCCGCGTCATGGTTACGCATTAAACGCGCCACAGACCACAAAGCAAAACAAAAATCCCCGTACAACCCTAACCATCAAAGCTATGGTTATATTGATATTTTTGAGTATCATTATCGCCGTTATAGGGTATAGACAATGGCAACCGTCTTCAGTAAACCTGCCTTTTAAGTTATGCCAACAGCATCCATTAACAGCAGTCATTGAGGCGACCTCAGAAGATCACTGTGATTCATTGCCGCTGCCCATAATTAATCCATCCCAGCCCCAATGGCTAGGACAACACAATCATTACTACAGTTTAGCAATTTGCCCAGAAGGTGATTGCGCTCAAACGGGCTTGCTCAATACCGTTAGCCATAACGCCTTAATATCTGCAGTACAACTACAGCTGCTGACGCAAAAGATACAGCTCACCACCACGCCGTCCAGAAATCAATTAACCTTACCCAAAGCGGCTGTACAAACAACTGAATTAACCGAGCAACATTATAATAATTATATTTATTATCCGACTGAATCTGGTGGCATCGTAAGAGTCGATTTTAGGATGGCCTTGCTCTACAACGAAGACAAAGCAGGTATTATGACGGTTGATGCCTGTATTAGCCTGTTAAATTGCGATGGGGCATCGATACAGTTTCAAGCTCGTTATCAATTTAATGAGCAACAAATAGAGCAAGAAGGTCACAACATAAGTGTATTTTTCATGACCGTTGACCATCAACACCTCACTCCAGATCAACATTTAGGAAAACAAGGCGAACTGTTCACTTTTTACAGCTCGTTGCGCCGCAGCCTATTGTTCGATAATGATATTCGCTACTACCGCCTACAAGATGATGAGCATTATGGTGTATGGCAGTTACCACTGTTAGGCAATCCGGTAGCATGGCTGCATCGACAACAATTAGCGCTATAGTACCTATTGATGAGCCCATTTCACATTCTTGATTGTTGAGTGTTGAGTGTTGAGTGTTGATTGCAGGTGGCAGAGTACTCAGTAGGACTAAGCACAACGCGATATAGGGACTTGGTCATCTTGTCTTGCCCGTTTGTATTGGAAACAATACTGCGATGCCGTTGTTACCGGGGTAATTAACGATAAAAAAATCCACTGTCGATTATCTTAACGATACTCTGATAGTGGATTTTTTAAATCATAACCTAGCGCTGTGCAGCAACAGGCTTACTTTTGCGTTTTACGGTATTGATCGAAATTGGCGATATAGTCGTCCATGTTACCTTCAAGCATCTTGCGATACTCTTCGACGTAATACTCCATCATATCCGCTTTTTTCTGCTGCATTTGTTCTGCACTCTCAAAACCTGTAGAACCGAACCAAGCGTTATAGCGCGATAGTGAATACATAAAAGAAGCGCTAATTTCACCAGTTTTAATTTCTGGGTCTTGGTTGTGCTCATTAGCCACGTTAATAAACTGGTTTGCACGATCGTAAAATGCTTTATTTGGAGCTGAATCTGACATGCTTAGGTCCTTAATAATGAGCCATTAGTGTGCCGACTTTGCGGCAAACCTTATCTATATTCAGATTAACGTGCTTTCACGCCTCTATACTGTAATGTTGTTCACACTCTACAATGGTGAGTTTTGATAACTGTGACCCGCATCATTTTGCAGGTAAGTAAAACCAATTTAAGCTGATTTAAAAGATCTTCCCTAGGGTCAAGTATACCGTTTTATGATGCAAGTCATTTATACCTACACCTAAAACAGCAGGCCCGAACTCAGTTTCAGTACCGACAAAAATGCTCGACGCATAAATGAGATCGCCTAAATCTCGTTCACTCTTATACTGCCAAACATTGCCCATCTCAGCTGAGACACCGAGATATATTGGAATGGCTTTACCTCCGAACCCATGCCAATCAATACGATATTGGTACACTAAAGACCCATAAGCTAACTGTGAGCCGACTAAGGCATCTTTATGTAAGCCGGATAAGTTGAGAAAACCACCCAATTTATGGGTATGAATTAAGCTTACTTGGTTGCTGTCAGTACCACTAAGATTAACTTTACTGATTAATGTATGTTGCCTGTAACTTTGAGCATGTTTGAAAACAAACTCATAATTAAACAGTTCAGTATCATCAAGCATCTCACCTAGAATAGGCACGACAACAGATGCTAAGTTATCTTTATTATAGGCGCCTCTAAGATAAAGCAAGGTGCCTTCACGGGGGAAACTATAACTGTCTAATGAGTCATAGCTTAGCAATGCAAAACTAGAATAAGTGTCATAATCAATATCTAAGTTAAACACTGAATCAGTTTCAATATTGCCCTTTTCAGCCGAAAAACCTAACTCAAAAATCATGTCATTAATCAAATTAATGCCAATCGCTGTGCTGACATGGTGAGCACTATTATCTGTACTGAGACCACGTTCGTTATCCCAGTAATACAATTGCTCCTCTTGAGAGAATTGATATCGCGTTTTCCAGTAGTAAGTATCGAGTGCATCTAAAGGTAAGCGGTATTCAGCGGCCAGTAACTTTTCTCGCCCAGAGGTGAGTTCGAAACGCAATTGAGCACGAGTGCCGGCCACATTATTCATCGTATACATCAAATCAAGCTTCAAATCAGACACTTCACCAAAGTCTTCTTCCCATGAAAACCCAATATCAAAAAAATTAGGCCCCCAACTTTTTTGCTGCGCGTTGAGTACCAGTTGTTTATTATTATCGTCGTCACGGACAGTTTCGACTTCTACTCGCTCAAATTCATTTAATGCGTACACTCTATCTATTGCTGCAACGATATCTTCAGCCTTAGGTCTATCACCCTCTTTGACGGCAAAAGCCGATTCAATCTGCTTGTTATCCACCATACTGTTATTGACCATTGTTATCTGGTGGATAGACTGCTGCTGGAATAAAAGTAATGATTGCTTATAAGCTAGGCGCTGAGATTGATATTGCTGATAGTATTCCGGCGTTGCTTGCAGTGATAATAATTGTTGCTGATGTTCAATCGCCGCCTGCTCACCATTACTAAAACCCAGTGGCATGCTGCTAAAGTCTGTCGTATCTAGCAGGCTAATGTCTGGTCGAATAAGAATATCTTGTGGTTGTAAATTTTCGATTTGCTGAACCGCATTCGCGCGAGTCATGATGGTAGAAAGCTGGCCTAATATGGAGAAGCTATCTTTTAGCTCAGTTTTAGGCGCTAGTTCTGCGCCAATATCAATCGCAATAACGACATCTGCGCCCATTTTTCTAACGGTATCCGCAGGCATGTTACTCACCATCCCACCATCAACTAAATATATCCCCGCTATTTCTACAGGTTGTAATATGCCAGGAACTGAAGCAGACGCCTGCAATGCCTTTAACAAGTTACCAGATTCAAGTACCACGGCATTACCGCTACTGATATCAGTGGCTATCGCTTTAAACGGAATTGCAAGGTTGTCAAACGAGTCTTGCTTAGGCACCAAGCCTGCTGAGCGAATATATAGATTACCCATTGTCTGGCCACGAAGTACGCCCTGAGGCATAAGAATCTCACCATCAAGCGAACCAAATTCAAAAGGAAGATTAAACCGATCAAAATCTTGTTTATCATGATAATTTAATGCCTTACGCGGCACCGCATCATCAAAACCACTGGTCCAATCTAGGTTTAGCATGATTTCTTCAATATCATCAGCACTATAGCCCAACGCATAAAGCCCACCAACATAAGCACCAATACTGGTGCCAGCAATATAATCTACCGCAATCTGATTTTCTTCAAGATAGCGCAACACCCCAACATGGGCCGCACCTTTAGCTCCGCCGCCGCTCAGTGCTAGCCCAACTTTTAAACGTGGTGATTTATCGACTTCAATATGACTGCTATCAACGTCTTTTTGAGGTATAGCCGTTTCTATTAATGGCGCTTCGACCCATTGAGGAGCGACATTTGTTAACTCGCTCTTTGAGGCGAGTACATCGCTTTGTGCGTAAACCAGGGTGGGGGGAAAACCACACAGCGTGATTAAACATATGGTAAACCGCACCATTAACTTTTGCGCCTTAGCTTTTTGCCTCCAAACGTTTTGCAGCCAGATCTGTAACAACCAAGTCTGTAGCAACCAAATGTTATGTTTCACCTGAATAAGCCTCTTAAAAAATAGGGCGCTATCTTACGAGAGAACAAGGTAAGAAAATAAGGGGCATTCGTGAGTTTAATTGTCTCAAATAGCAGTACAATAAGGTCATTTCAATACTGAATAGATCCATGATTGATTGACTCAATCAGCAAAAAGGGCTTAATGATTTTCCGTCGCTCACTCAAATTACGCTAATTGACTAATTGTTTACAAAACCACCGCAACAACATACACAACCGCCCCCAACAAAATTAACAAGTGTATTTTTTTACATAAAAAAGTGAAAGCGACATCGGCATGAACGAATTAACATAAGGTAATAAATTATCAAAATATTCGTAGCTCAACCCTGATGTAGCATTAAAATTAAATTATTAAATTACAATCGGTTAAAACAATAAAACACATTAACCTAAGCTAATTAAATTAAACCCAAGTTAGCCACCAGCACCATAAGCTCCCTTTTATATTGTTAGCTCAATTTTTTATTTTAATAGTGAGATCTAGAACACTAGAACTGAGCGCACACTTGTACTCATAATGCCTCATTAGCAATATTGACCATTGGAGTTTGTAATGCCTCAAATAACCTGCACACAATGCAGCCAGACAATCGACGCGAACTTAATCAGCTGCCCTCAATGTCAGGCAACTCAAGGATTAGACGCACTTGCTGGGATCGATCCGAATATCCGTATTAAAAATCAGAAATGGGCAATATGGTTTGGGTTCTTATTTGGCGGCTTAGGGCTACATAAATTCTATTTAGGTCAATACCTAAAAGGCAGTCTTTACTTAGTATTCAGCTGGACTTTGGTGCCGTTTGTTGTTGGCTGGATTGACTCTATCCGCACCATGAAAATGAGTTCATTTAATTTCGAGCAGCAATACAGTAAACGTGCGATTTAGCACGAAAATGCCGATTATATAATGTGTTATTTGCTGTATTCCACGCCTTATTAAGCATTTAATAAGGCGTTTTACATTCTTCCACTGACGACTCTTCCTTGCATATTCATGGCTATTATTTTTGCTAGCCAGATCGCTAAACCGTTCAAACTTCTCCCTTTCCTAAACCTCATAGTGCTATAGTAAATTCAGTTTCAAAATAAAGAATTTCAATTCACCATTTCAAGGGTTGCCTATGTTAAATGAGAATCATGCACTTATTTTCGACTTTCCTGAGTTTAAGAAAGACATTGTTTATTTGAATCACAAAGACAAAGCGTTCGAAACCTTATCCAAACAATATCACTTATTAGATTACGAGATACGCGAGTTAGAAGTTGAAGGAAGCCCAACTGATGATGAGCATATGCATCAGTTAAAAGTACAGCGTGCTAATTTAAAAGATGTATTGTTCCAAAAATTAAAGCAACATCACGACCAAGACGCGTCCTAACTCCTCAAGTTTGAATAAAAGGGGATACATTGAATCCCCTTTGCAGCATTAATAAGCTCTCTTTCCCAAACGACACCTTTGCCCTAACAATGTATCTGACTCTGAACCATGAGTCGTCATTTATCTAATCCTATTAATGCCATCATAATTAGAATACAGCCCCTCTTCTAAACACGGTTTTATGCCATAAGTGTGACCTACATCAACCATCGCACTCAATAACAGACAACAGCATCAAGCAAACATCCTATTAGCAAAACCCCATTTCTGCTAACATATATTACACATTCCTTAACTTCCCCCCAAAGGAAAAATGATGACTCGTTATACCCTTGCCGCGACTTGTATCGCTTTAGCATTATCAACTAGTGCCAATGCAACTACTGTTGAAGAAGAACTGAAAGCATTAAAAGAGCGCATTGAGCAATTAGAAGCTCAACAGAAAAAAGCAGCCGAACAACCACAGGTTATTGAAGAAGTGGAAGTTGCAGTTGTTAACGAAGTCGTCGAAGAAGTTGAGGTCAGCAAAACAACAGAGGCCAAAGTTAATTTTGGCGGCGCTGTCCGTGTTAATTATTCCTATGAAGATTTTAATGATGCCAACGCCGATCGCGGTGGCGATTTTGACTTTGACCTATTCCGTATCGATGTTTCCGGCAGTTACGGTGACTTAATTTATTCAGCTCAGTACCGCTGGTTTGAGTACATGAATGTAGTGCAACACGCTTGGATTGGTTATAACTTTGATGAACACCAACAAGGTAAAATCGGTGTCACCCAAGTGCCATTCGGCATGCTAACTTACGCATCAAACAACTACTTTTTTAGCTCTAACTTTTATCTTGGCCTTGAAGATGACCACGATATGGGTTTGAACTACACCTATAAAAGCGACGCTAACCGTTTTGACATTGCCTTTTACAAAAACGATGAGCAAGGTGGTATAGACGGATATGTGTCAGATCGTACAGACCGTTACGCCTACGATGTTGTGGGTATTCGTCTAGACGGTGAAGATGCTTACGATGCACCAACGGCAGGTTATGAAGCAGGTGAGGTGAATACCTTTAACCTGCGTTATACGCACAACTTCACCTTCGATAAACTGGGTGTTGAACTCGGTGGTTCTGTACAAGCAGGCCAACTAGAAATAGCCAACGGCACCGATGGTGACAACTTTGCAGCAGCTATTCACGGTATTCTCGATTACGATCGCTGGAACGTGAAATTACAAGTAACAGATTACGAATACGATGTTGATGGCATGGATGTCGACCGTATTGTGGTTGCCGCTTACCACTTCTATGACTCAATCCCAGCAGAAGCGACCACTTACATCGCTAATGTGGCTTACAGCTTACCAGTCGATTTTGGCCCAGTATCTAACCTCACCTTCTACAATGATTATTCTTTAGTGACGGGTAAGTCTGCCTCACTTGAAGACACCTTTATGAATGTCACCGGTATGGCGGTTTCAGCCGGCGGTTTATACACCTACTTCGACTATGTTGTCGCTGAGAACCAGCCATTCATCGGCGGCACCATGGTCGGTGATGGTGACACCAATAAACGATTTAATATTAACTTCGGTTACTATTTTTAGGCCTTGCTAATCCTTGTTTATAGTTGCAAATAGTTGCAAATAGTTGCTAATCGTTACTAGTGCCCTAGTTTAGGTAATAGTTTAGACATCAAAAGCCCGCTATCGAAAGATAAGCGGGCTTTTTGTTGAATGCGACGAGTGGTTAAAAAACGATTTTTCAGTTCTGGCCTTCATTAACCTCAGTATTTTAATCACTGAATATTAAGTCACAAATATTCAGCAGCAACGAAAGTGAGTAGGGAGTTTGATATATAGCCATTAACTATGGGTGGCAATGTTGCTTTACAATCCATAGCCGACACCTTTATAAACTTCTTTTATCCTATGGTAACGAGACTGCCTACTGTCATTTATGTGTAAAGATCATTAATTATGGGGGTCCATACTATTGCTCACACTATTGATTTTAATAATTTCACCCTAAAAATTCGAAAAATAAGCGGTTGCTATTTTAAATAACAATCGCTTTATTGAAATAAGTTTAGCTTAACATTGCCGTTACGTCTGAGCTAAGTTAATTGAGTGATACCGGATCCCCCCAGCCTATTACTTTTACACTTTCTGTCCTGCTTATCACTTCGATGATTAGATCCATTTCGTATTCTTCATCTCGATCTGACGTTCTAGTTCTAATAGTGCGAAGTATCCTCGCTCTCCATGGTGTATTTAGCATTTCTATTTCAAGGTCTGCATTCATTTTCTTACTATGTCTCGGTGGAATAGTTGTTCCAGGGATAGGTATTTGAGTTTCGCTTGTCGTCGAATCTGAGGTGCTCCTAGATTCGCCTCCGCTCGCCGTAACCGACATATTGACACTACCTATTCCGTAGCTAATACCTGTTTCGATCGTCATACCCACTTCCCAATGATACTCGTGGCTCGTTGTATTCTGTGGAATAAACTTTGCCACAACAGCTTGAACCTGAAGAAGGCTTTCACTTGCAGGGTTTTCTGCTAAATACTTTGCACCTTTTAATCGTCCAGAACCAAGTTTCTTAGAAGAATAGACCACTTCAGGCTCTCCAGTCCGTTTAGGTTTTCCCTGAAGTGTGTCTGTAACTGCTAAGGAAACGATGTCAAAGAAAAAATCATAGCGGCGCGAGCCTGTGTTTGCGGGAGCTCGATTAGAACTACCTCCCGAATTAGCAGCTGCTGAGGTATAGCCAAGACTGCGAACGCCACTAGCATCTCTCTCGGAGTGCAAGTAGTATTTTTTACGAAACCTGCCATCCTCATCACCTTGAAGAAAGGAAATGCGGAAGCGATTGCCGTCAGGCTCGAATTTTTCCAATTTCATTTCGTAGGCACGATCTAATTTCCCAGCCTTTCTGTTCATTGGACTGTTTTCAGGTGCAATATCGTCACTAAGAACATTTGACTCGCTCTCCGAGGGCGGAGCCCACTTCAAGAACCTATTTTCATTACCTATCTTTGTGGTAATTAACCGTATAACAAGATCGTTTGTGGTGCTGTGGTCACCAAGAACCTCCACCATATACTCCCCCTCTCTACCATTCTGACTGGTCGGCCCATAAAGATTTGAACCATCTGACAAGATCCCCACAGGAGCAATATTAATACCTCCCCAAGCATCATAGAAATACACTATTTTTCCTGATGTGAGCGCATGAGCATGATGGACAGGCTCAGGTTGATTTGGCTTCCATTTCTTTTTAGCTTCGTCAAGATAGCTCTGCTTATCAATTTGAAACCAGGTCCTAGCTTGGGCTGATTGAAATGGCAATATACAAATCACTATTACCATTATTACTACTGAAAGTTGTTTTTTCACCTTTTGCTCCTTAGTTAAACCGCTAGGTTCATTTTGAGTATGCTTTTTGAATCGGAGTGATGAGTGACCACAAGGGGCATCTCCGATTGGTGTAAAGGGCAGTGAAATCTCTCACTGGTATCCTTTGGTACAGCTACAGTTTGAGTAGATAGAGAAATGGATCACGCGATTTGCCTTTTTCGGGTTTCAAAATGCAATATAAATTCACTCGCGCCTAAATAGCCCATTGTTGCAATTTACAGCCCTTCTTTGTCCGCTTACCAAGACCTTATCATTGCGTGCATAAGCGCTAAAATATTCGTCATCATGTTTAATTAACACAAGGTTGCCATCACCTTTTGAATTCATTGCCCACATAAACGATCCTACCGCAACAAGGTTCAAGAATTGGTTAGCTTAATCTTGCTCTTATGCTTAAGCCCCTATTGCTGCCATCGGAGCCAGTCTAATGATTTTAGCTTTCCTACAGCTAACGATATCCACCCGTTTTATTGCGGTTTAATTGCAGATTTAATTGTAGATTTAATTGTAGATTTAATTGTATTTAGGGATATTAGGATTTGCTCTTCAATGTATTACATTGATTTTTACCATACTCATGTGGGCTTGAAGGGTCAATTGACAGAATGGTTGATTTTTAAACAGGCTTTACTTTGTCACTTTTTCCACTCGAAACACCTTTGTAGATACATGAAAAAGTGGCCTAGAAAGGTTAAGTCATAACTATTGGATCATAGTAAACTAAAAAACTTGACTCCACCGACGCCCAGAAGGAGTCGTTACACTTTGATTTAACAACCTTAATTCATATTAAGATTCGATAGCCTTTTATAATGTACTGATATTTTTCACTAGAGAATAACAGCCTATTTAGAATAGTAATTTGCGGAATAAAAGTGGGATTTTACTTTTTGAATCTGTAAACCTATATTACAGATAGCAAATTATCATGACACCCACTTCTAAAATACAACCCAACAACTCTCTTCGTTAATAACAATTACTGCTCAAAAATTCGAAATATCGAAAGTTATTATGTTAATTTTACTCATTTTATCTTGGATATCATCGGTATGACGCTTATGCTGCCGCTGAAACCAACCTTTCATTAACCATTTATCATGGTGGTCATGTCATTTATTACTCGTAACTTTGAATAGACTACATAAAAGCAAACAATAATCACGCTTACCTTCTGGTAAAGCATGAATGAAAATACAAGTAACTTGATGACTTATTGCTTCTTTTATAATTGATAAATAAAATGAATGTCTATGTATTTAGATATTTTCATAGTAATGAAAATACGTTTAAAATTGTCAGTCGTGACAATAGTAGCTTTGCGGTAGTTCAAGGATGAAAATGATGAATGGATATGGAGGCAACTTGAACAGTTCAAGTGATGCTATTATTAATGAAATTAAGGATGTTGTACTTGCTCTTGATTACGAGCGTTATGGCATTAAAAGAAATAGATTACCGCCTCTAGGCATTGATTATTTAGATATTCTCGATGACGTAACAAAGCTTGAACGACAAGAAATTGAAAACATTGCAAAAGAAGTAATTTCAAAGCATAAAAACCCTCAAACTCTGTCCATGTCTCCCCAGCAAAGGCGCCAAATAGAGCAACAAGAGATATGGCAACGTCAAGAACACCGCTCTTTCAGCTCCTTCATGAAAGATTTTTCGAAAGGTTTTTCAATTTATAAACTGCTTATAGCATCTAGCTTACTCATAATTTTCGCAGTGTTAGTGCATATGATGACTAATGATTTACGTGTCAAACTGGTGAACCAAGAGTTAGTTAATGAAAACCAGCAAAAACAAGCAGTATTTGAACAGCAAAAAGCCGTCATGTTAGAAAATGTTCAAAAACAAATTGAAGAACATAATATTAACAGCCAACATTTTTTTGAAGATAACAATAAAAAGTGGTTATTTCAAAGCTTAACTCGTGAATTATCAAGTGCTGGCAAATCTATCAACGATTTCTATCGACAACACCAGCGCCTCCCTAAAAGTAATAAAGAGGTAAGAAAAGTCATTGATAATTTAGAAGAGCAAATAGGTATTAAGGAAGCTTTCATTTCTAACAAACAAGGCATCGCAATTGTTTTAGACTTTGAGTTTGCCGCTGGCACCGTTGTTCACCTGACCCCAACAGAAAGTGGTTATGGAATTCATTGGCGATGTGAAACAAATGCAGATAAAGCCTTATTACAAAACCCTACTCAGCATATTTGTGCACATAACTATAAAACTAAAAGGATGAGTTTGTTGCCTTCAGTATGGGCAGATTAGAATTACACCGTATTTCAAACAATAAAAAGCCCGCTTATCTTTCGATAAACGGGCTTTTAATTTATGAGGTGAGCTGGCCGATAAGCCAACCCTCACAGCGAATTCAGTTCAGTTATAACAATGGATACGGGCGATTTAGAACCATTTGTATCCCATTTTGTAGCACAGTTTGGTACTCACTCTTTAATGAGCATATTCCAATAAGCCAAGGATATAAAGACTATTGTAAACTTACCCTAACATTAGCATTAAACAAACGGCTTTCATTCAATATTAATAATACCCAACTCATCACAATGCTAACGTATGGATTTATTAATATTCCTTCCATGTTCATTATCAAATTATCAAATAATCGAATAATCGAATATTAAACTTCACGTTCAGTAAACACTTACTTATCTCCATACATTTCAACACCTTACGCAGATCTCACTTTGAGAATTCTATTATTGACTCCCCTATATTAATTGGTAAATTACCGCCAATTAATTTGGAGTGTGACAATGTATATAGCCATAAAAGTAAACCAAGATTACACCGTAATATCAGTGTATTGCATGGAGAAGAAGAACCGTCTTTGTTGGTGGTTAAAAGGGACAATGGATGGTGAAATTTTAAGTAGGCGCAAGAATCCTTCTAGTGATGAGTACTTACGCTTGCATGCTGCTATTCTAGCCTTGAGAAATAGCTCAGATACCAAGCAATTTAACAGGAAGCTCTGCCTTACATACGATATTTGGGCTGAATTTGTTGTTCTAGCAAAGAGATATGAAATAGAGCAGGCAATGTCTAATAAGATCATTCCGCATTCAAATAGCTGTACATTAGGAATCTAATATCGAATAAAATTTGGGGGTTGTTTGGGGTGATTTTCAAAAAACGCCTTTAAAACAACCTCACAGTTCGATTAAGGGAAGTCACATTTTTCTAGGACTTTAACTGCTAGTGGACATATAACTCTTTCGGTAGGCATTAGCCTTCATCAAAAGTTCTTTTTTTATGATCCCCCGAGTATCACCTAAATGAACTACAGCAAACCTCTCGCTAAGTCTTCTTCCAGTTTTAATTTCTTTTGAAAGGTAATTCGCTATCCCACCGTTTACAGGTAATTTCACCTTGTAGTAATAATTATTTTTACCCCTCAAAGCATCTAGCCAATCGCTATAACCAATTCGTACTCTCCAAGTGTTTAACCAATAAGAATCCTCACTATCCTTTGTCGTCGGCATAGTCCCAAATTCAATTTCCTCGGTCAAAGTTAACGCTGTATATTTGCGCTCAACTACGTAACTGTCTTTTATCTGTACTGCGTTTGAAGCGGTTGTAGCATGCTTATTCAAAATATCTTTGAGACGCTTGCGGCTACTTTCATTATTTGAGGTGTTTATGGTAACTATGTGGGCATGGGTGATACCTCCCCCTTTTACCGCCCCTGACTCAAGTACTACCATAGTTGGAACTTTCCAGCCTTGCTCCCTTAAATATTTAGTGAAGTGCGAGGCTTTTTTGAATTTAATTTCTCCTTGCTCTGAAAAATCAACCGTAGCAAATACTATCAAGCCTTTATAAAGCTGTTGATTTAGACGCTCGATAGCAAGAAAAGCTATATCTAAATCTCTTGAGAAATATCGATTACCAATAGGTTTACCCACACTGTCACAAATAGGCTCCCTATGCTTAACTTTTCCTCTCTTTGGGTCTGTATATAATGGTTTATGCATGGGGTTGTTACTATCTACTGGTAAGCAGCCAATTCCAGTAGATTCCCTATAAGCGAAAGCCCTTGATAGCAATGGGCTAGGGGTTTTCAAGCCTTCAATAAATCCGAGGTTTAAACTAGCTTTTTTTGCGCACATTCTTTTGTCTATTAACAGTTCATTTTCTAAGCTGTTTACATACTGTCTTTCTAGCCCTAGATCCTGATTTTTGGTATAATTTGAATTCATATATAGTAAGTCCAAAGCACCTTTCGCAGAGGTGCTTTTTGTTTTAAGGCTCCAGTGTGGCTGTTTTAACTTCAAGTACTTCCACTTCTAACATTTCTCGCACAACAAGCTCTGGTAAATCGTCCGACTCCTCTGGTTGTTCTCCGAGCTTAAAGCTCGCTCTTAACGTGTCATTTGATAGCTTAAGACTCGACGCTATAGCCGTTAATGCTCTCGCCACCTGTACCGCTTCTTTAGTGTCTGATGGTTTATCTGATATCTCATCCATTAAAGCGTGTAACTTCCCTCTCAGCTTTGTTGCTAGAGCGAGATCGTCAACTAGAAGTGAAGAGGCTTGAGCTTTTATTGATTCGCTGGTTAACGATTGCTTAAGTGCCTCTTGGTATTGCGCAACAAGCTCAGTTTTCAACGAGCCAGACTTCACACAGTGTCGTTTTTGAATATCCCTTACTGTGTGGTACTTCAATCCAAACTGCTTAGAAATTGCAGCAAGCGTGTAGCCTGCCGCTATCATGGCTAAGATCTCAGACTGAGTCTTAGGGTCTGTACGCTTACCCAACATCAACTCCTTTGGACGAAACAGCATTTGCTCTAAGCTTTAAAGTTTCTAACCCTTCAGCAATTAAGTATTGCACTACATGTCGATACTCCATGCCAGCCTCTCTAGCGATACCTTCTATTGTTGGAACAAGACTTTTAGGTACTCGAATCTGTTTTGACATGTTATCTGACTCCTAACATCGGCAAAGTAATTTGTCTTGCTATCCCAGCCTCTCGCTTAAGAAGCTCTGCAAAAGTTTGTTTGCTCGTACCATGTCCCCTAGCTGCAACTGTACATCCAGCTAGGACTAAACGTTCTAATGTTTGAATATCTTCAACTCCTGTTGCTTCAGCCACTTTTTTTATTACTTTAAGTGTTGATGCATCACCAAATTTAAGGCCATTAATCAGATTTCGTAAGGCCTGTAAATTGGCGGTAGCCTGTTCGGTATTTCCCTCATCAATAGCGCGCTCTACTGAGTCGATTAGATTTGAACAAAAGTACATACGCTCTAACATTATTAATCCTCTAATTTAATTAAAGATGCTGCAATACGATGCATACCACCCAGATGAGCATTACTGATAGTTAACTGCTTATACACTTCAGCTGTTTCTGCTCTTTTTCTTTCATCCCGATTAGTCGATACAGGTGATTCAATCGCTTTTCTTTTAGCCGTTTCCGTTGTGATACAACCATTATTTAGAATCTCAGATAATGTTTTGTCGCAGTAACGCTCAGCTATATGCCTAGGTAAACCTTTGGAATGTAATTCATTGAGTACATCAGTCCTATTGAAAGCGCTGTTTTTCATATAAAATTTGCCTTATACATGTACAAAAAAAAGCATTTAACTGAATAGTTTCAGTTGCTTGGCTAACAACGACTATATATAAAATTGAGTAAAAAGCGACATAAAATGTCACAGATTTGGATAAGAAAATAACTCCAAATAGCTAACCCAGTGATCTAAAAAGACAAACTTTTCAATATTTTTTGCTTTCTGTAGAGTAGATAATGCTGTCTTTCGTAAACTTACGGTAAACCTATCATTAATTCTCAAAAGCATACCTTTGTAGATATACACAAATACACTCTATAAAGGTTGAAATATTACTTTATAGACGTTATTATCAAATCCTCTTAGACCTTTATGGATAATCACAATGTCAAATATCGCCTATATTCGAGTCTCAACCATTGAGCAAAACACTGACCGTCAAACATTTCCGAATATTGAAATAGACAAGGTGTTTGAAGAAAAGGCATCTGCAAGCAATATCAAGCGCCCAAAATTAGATGAATGCATCAATTACCTTAGAGAAGGCGATATATTGCATATTCACTCTTTAGACCGTGTCTGTCGCTCTGGGGCAGGAGACGCTGTAAAGCTTGTAGAACATCTAAGCTCTAAAGGTGTCGGCATACAGTTTCATAAAGAGGGAATGAGCTTCTACGGTTCAATGACTGCCGCTCAGAAGGGCGTATTGTCTATTCTGGCAAGTGTGGCTGAAATGGAACGAGGTTTAATCAGAGAGCGACAAGCAGAAGGTATCGCTGCGGCCAAAGCTAAAGGTAAGCACATGGGCAGACCGAGCATAAAGGTCAGCAAAGAACAGATAGAAGAATTACTCGCCCAAGGCCTGACCGTAAAAGCTGTAGCCGAACAGTTAAAAATCGGGACTTCTACGGTTTACAAGATCAAAGCAAATACCTGAACCACATCCAAAACATTGTTGCTATCCGAGTTCTACACCAATCACAATTACAAAAGCATTCCTCAGCCATAGCAACAATGGACTCATTTCCGTGTGTTCAGTTAACCTTCAAAACCGCATGGTTCAATATGAATGGCTCTTTTCATTCAGGCATAGAGAGTGGGTACACAATTGACACAACTATTAATTATGTTCAAAGCACAAAATGGTATAAAGGGTTTTGTACTTTTTAGAGAAGTGCACAGCCATATTAAGTTGAAAATATGGCTGCTGTTTTGATATTTACCGATTTATTTTCTCTTCAACTATTGCAGCAATTTTATACTCATAGTCATGATAACTATCTAAATACTGTGATTCCACGTGGTGACTATCAATAATATCAAAATCAATAGCTCTTCCAGCGCCATCTTTTCTTTTCTGGTTAAACTTAAAAAATGCTCCATATCGACTTGGAGCTACACCCTCAAACGGTTCAAATGCAACCTTATTGGGTTCATTACTATCTGTAATAGCATCACCATGCAACTGCATTGCAAGGCTTTTCTCATATGGCTCAATATATACAACTCGCTTTATTCCAGCAGCTACAATATGTCTTGCGCAGTTATGACATGGGTATGTAGTACAGTATAAAGTTTTGTCGAGAGTTGATGATGATGTAGTTCTTGCTAGGCTTGTTATTGCATCCATTTCTGCATGAATGGCTCTAGAGTACTCAATAATAGATTTGGCTTTTGTATCATTAATAATTTGAGCTGCCAGCCCTTTTGCTATTTTACTTGTAACTTTATTGCCAAGTAATATTGATTCAATTTCTGACTCTAAGATGCCTTTGTGCTTGTCATTTGAGCATCTTTTTTGATGTATGCAACGAAAATCTTGTTCAGAATTAGCATCGTAGAGCCCTCCTTTAAACTTTGGAACATCATTACATCCTGTAGACAATACTTGCCCACTATCATCCATTATTGCAGCACCAACTTGTCTCGATAAACATGCTGACTTTAGGGCTTCTGAATACGCTGCATACAGCCCTATTTCATCATATGTTGGGGTAATACCAATTTGTC
Source organism: Shewanella sp. 10N.286.52.E4 (assembly GCF_041468785.1). Lineage (NCBI taxonomy): Bacteria > Pseudomonadati > Pseudomonadota > Gammaproteobacteria > Alteromonadales > Shewanellaceae > Shewanella > Shewanella sp. 10N.286.52.E4. Next base: position 39,024 of record NZ_JBFRJJ010000043.1, on the reverse strand, counting down.
CATGAATCAAGCTTACAAGTCGAGAAACTGACCCTTCCATTATTTTACTTTGATTCGATACATTCCGAATAAAGTAATCCGCACTATAAAGAGCTTTTTCAACTTGTTGGCCGTGCGGGATATCAGCTTTTCGATCTCTTCGAATAAGCTCATCAATATCAGATGCGTCAATTTGTTCGTCCCCAAGATTAACTCTACGCTCTTTCTCAGTTCGAATTAGGGCAACTTGATAAAAGTTATTCGGGTAAACGGTTCTTAGTAAATTTATCTCGTCAGGATGTTTTAGCTGATCAATAATATATGCAATTTTTTTATCAGTTTTAACCACTTCACCATCATCACTTGATGTTCCATGATGCTTATCTCGAAAAATAGTTATATCTTGAATTGCACACTCAGCTAGAAAAGCATTTTTGTATTCCAACCTTAGAGCATCACCTGCATCTTGAAGTAGCTTATACCTTTCATAACCATTTAGAGAGCTAAGATCATCTTTTGAAAATTTTGATATGAGTTTACTGACCCTAATATGGTGTATTTCATAACCAGATGCTTTTAAAACACTCTTAAGGGTTTCTTGTAATGCTCTGACACCAGAACCAATAGCTCCACAAAGGCCAATGACCAATTCTTGGGAACGTCTTGTTTGGATGTGTTTTGTGGTATTGTCAGGTGTTTTGGAAGGGTGTAATGCTACAGCTGTATTTTGAGGCATATCCTTTATCTCACTATCCTATGAATTAATTATATTCACAGGATATATGAAAATAGAATAAAAAAACTACCACTTTAGCTTACGAGCAGCAGATAACACATTTTTTTGAGACTTAGCGTCCGTTCTAGATTTAGAAGTAAAAGAAATAACATTTGAAGTACTTACATTAGAACAATGTTTCGTATCAACATGTTTCAAAGCAATTCTTTCATTCGGCTTTATTAAAGTTAACATTGTGAGTCCCGTTCCATCTTCTGTATGTAGAAAATCAACTGATTAATCTTTATGTAGAAAATCGGCTGAGATTGTACAGTTTCCATTTTTTGAATCAACTTTAATTTAGCTGAAATAGATAACTTTGTGAAGATATAAACTCAAATTATCAAACTCACAGCCATGTAGCAAGTAGCTGAAATCAAAAAGAAAAAAAAGTAACGACACTATATGTGGTGTTATAAAACTAAAAGGTAACACTATATGTAGAATTTTTAGTTAGTAAAAATTAGACATTGGACAAGAAAATAAAAAACATCTTACAAACATATGAATAGCTATCCTATTTACAATTGGGTTTAGTTACAGTGGAATACTCTACTAAACCACCTTTCATTATAAAGAGGCTACTTAATTTCAGCCTCTCTATGAAAGTATGGTTAAATAAAAAATTACCAATCTAAACAATCAATTACTGATAAATAATCCTTCAGTTCAAATTCACCAGTATATCGCTTGGTTATTCCCGCCCCTGAAAGCTCATGTCCAACAACCCTTTGAACTAAATGCAGTTCATTGCTTTTCATAGCCTCAGTAATAACAGAATGCCTTAAACTATGGAAAACAAACCTTCTGAGTTCGTCGTTAACTTTTGGAATCCCTATGGATCTCAAGGCCTCATAAAACGAGCATGTAATATTCTCAGGATTAGAAAAGGAATAAAAAACCTTTGAATCTATTACCTTATTTTTCTTTATCTTTTTTATATACTTTAAAAAACCCATCTTTATGAGCTTTTTGTGCAAGGGGATTTTCCTTCTGGCGGCACTAGTCTTGCCTTCTTCTATGAATAAATAAAATCGACCACATTCTTTATCTAACTTAATTGAAGAAAACTTCAGTCCAAATATATCGCCCCGCCTTGCCCCTGTATATGCACCTAGCAGGGCAATCCACTTAAAGTCAGTATCAGGCTGGTTCTTCCAGTATTTAACAATAGACTTCATCTGCTTTTTTGAAAAATTTGCATAAGATTGACTTTCAACCTCAATAGTTACCCCCATCGTGGGTGAAGAGTCCAAGACACCTTTTTCATTAGTTAGAAAGGTCGAAAAAAGTGATTGAAAGTCTTTCAAGATTTCCTTAACTGACTTTGATGAGATAAGGTCATCTTCTGGTATTGCAAATGCTCTAGCTGCTTCAACCCAGACTGATAGGTCTTTATTCCCACTGTAAGGTTTTATATTTCTCTTAGGCATATTTGCTGCGATTAGCATTGCCGCTTTGATATCAGCTCTAGTTATTGATTTAATCTCTTTATCACCGATACATAAGAGCAAAAAGTTAAGGTTTGTAAACCGAGATTTTGAAACCTTATCACCTAACCCCCTTACCTTACTTCCAACGGGTTTCTTTTTAGATCTCCACTCCCTGTATTCCTCAATAGCTTCTGAGAGCTTCATACCGCCCTCTTCAGCCTCTACTGAGTCACAAGTGACTCTATGCTGATAATTTATCTTATCAAGCTCTAATGAGTGCTTAATAGCGCTTTCAGTATCACTCTTATTATTACCTGAATCGTATTTAGTTAAGCTTTGCGGTTTACCGTTGCCATGAAAGGTCATAACAGATGCAAAATTCATTTGGAGATTTTTGGCCATGAGAGAACTCCTAAGATCATTAATTTGGCTAATTATCTGGTTAACCAGCGTAATAGCTATTCTTGAGGACTTCGTCTGTAGGCTTTGCCGCATTATTGGCGGAAGGTTGGTGTTATCTTGGATAAGTTTGGGTATGCGAACCCTCAAGTAATAGATCCCGTTACGCTGGAATGTATAGGGAATCTTGTGTGTCACAGGTTGTGACCCACTTTGTAGCACAGGCAGAAACATAAAAGGCCTCACATTGCTGTGAGGCCTTCTAATAGAAAGGTTGAGCTGGCCGATAAGCCGGGTCCTGTCTTGGACAGTTATTCATCTAGGCCTGCAATCGCTCACAGGCTCAAGCGACCTACCCGGTCCCAACGCGAGCAGCGCCATACGGGACCCTATTTGGTCTTGCTTCGGATAGAGTTTACCTTGCAACCAACTGTTACCAGTGGCCCGGTGCGCTCTTACCGCACCCTTTCACCCTTACCAACCGAAGTTGGCGGTCTCCTCTCTGCTGCACTTGTCGTCGGTTTACACCGCCCAGGCGTTACCTGGTATCCTGCTCTTTGAAGCCCGGACTTTCCTCCCCGTTCTTGCGAACGCAGCAACTGTCTGGCCAACTCGGCGCGGATTATAGCGTAAGCGACTGCAACACACCATCTAAAAAATAGCTTTGGGCTAAACCATTCGCATTTTAATTACAGTCCGATTTCTAAACCGTATTTATAAAGTGCATTCTTTTTAAGCCCGTATATTTCACCCGTTAACGCTGAAGCCTTTTTAAGCGGTAACTCTTGGCATAACAGCTTTAGAGTATTAATCACAACGGTTGGAATTTCTGATTCAGTGTCGATGCGATGACCATGGATCATGATGACGATTTCACCTTTTTGCTGATTCGGATCGTCTTTTACTGTTTGTAACACCTCTACCACTGAACCAGATAAAAAAGTTTCAAAGGTTTTAGTGACTTCACGAGCCATAACTATTTCACGATCGTCACCTAACGCTGTCACAATGGATTCAAGGCTATGGACAATACGATGCGGAGATTCGTAAAAAATCAACGTACGCGGATCTTCTTTTAACGCCGCAAGTTTATCTAACCGTCCTTTTTCTTTAGACGGTAAAAATCCTTCAAATGAAAAACGATCAGACGGCAAACCTGATGCGCTTAATGCGGTGATGGCAGCACAAGGGCCAGGCAATGGCACTACGTTGTACCCTGCCTCACGCACTTGTTTAACTAAGTGATATCCAGGATCTGAAATTAAAGGTGTGCCCGCATCTGAAATCAATGCAACCGCTTCACCGTTACTTAGTTTTTGAATAATCCACTGCGCTCTGTCACGTTCGTTATGATCATGCAGTGCTGTTTTACGGGTCTCGATGCCAAAGTGGCTTAATAATTTTCCACTGTGACGTGTGTCTTCACAGGCAATGAGTTTAACGTTATTAAGTACCTCTATTGCACGGCTGCTGATATCCCCTAAGTTACCAATTGGGGTGGGAACGATATAAAGTGCGACCGATAGGTCCATAACTACCTCTGTATTGAGTATCATCAAGACTTTCGCCAAGTGAAAGAGCAGGTTAAACTAGAGACAGCATCTTACCAGAGTGAAGCCCTGTGTTAAAAAGACTGATTACAACAAAATTCGTTTTCGCAGCTATTTTATCGACAGTATTAGTGGGTTGTGCAACTCAAACTACTGAAAATAAACAGGCTATTGATAGTTCATTGGCATCCGTGACGCAATCGGCCAATATCTATTTATCTGCAGCCAGTAACGCTAAACAGCCACAAGAGCGTGACAAATACCTGTTATTAGCCGCGCATGCTTACATTAATGAAGCCAATGTGAGTGCTGCAGATAAGTTACTTGTCTCGATGAAGCCTCAATTACAGCCTGAGCCAACACTGCAAGCAGAATGGTTGTACCTTTCTGCACGCGTGGCTGAGCAAACTCGCTCTGACGCTGATGCCCTATCAATTCTCACTTATCCTAATACCTGGAAGCTGCCAGATTGGCAACGTGTGACTTATCATCAATATAAAGCACGTTTGTTTAATCAAACTAAGCAACCAATTGATGAATTAAGACAACTTAGTTCACTGAGCTTGTACTTACCAAAAGAGCAGTCGTTTGAAGTCAACGACACCATTTGGCGTACGTTACAGCCATTGCACGAAGAAACCATTAAAAGCTTTATGCGTGATAACAGTAACCCGACCTTTTCAGGTTGGTTGCAGTTAGCTTACATAGCCAAACACTATGCAGTAGACCCATCACAATTAGTGCGATATTTAGGTGAATGGCAACAAGCCAATCCTAATCACCCCGGTGCGATGAAATTACCATCTGATTTAGAAAAAGCCTTAAATGCTAAACCGTATAAACCGCAAAATGTTGCTGTGCTTTTGCCATTAACAGGTAGACGAGCTGCTGTGGCAGAGCCAATTAGGCAAGGCATTTTAGCCAGCTATATGGCTGCATTTGATGATCAAATTGAACTTAACTTTTTTGATACTAACCTTGGCGTTGAAACCGCTTATCAAGATGCTTTAGCCGCTGGCGCTGAATTTGTCATTGGCCCACTTTTACCTAATGCCGTTGAAGAAATGCAAGCACTAAACGAGCAAGAGCTTATGACGGTTCCGCAACTTTATTTGAATCAAACTGAAAATTTCACTCCTAATAGTGATCAGTTTTATTTCGCTCTATCACCAGCTCAAGAAGCCAGTGATGCTGCGCAAAAGCTGTATAACGATGGCATTAGTTTGCCACTGCTATTAGTCAGTAATGACTCAACCGGTAAACGCATGGCTGAAAGCTTTAACAGTAAATGGCTTGAGTTAACCGAAGAAAATGCTGAAATCCATTATTACGATGGCGGCGATCAAATGAAGTTAACCGTGCAAGAAGCCCTAGGCGTTAAAGACAGCCAAGCGCGCATTGCACGAATGAAAGAATTGATAGGGAATAATATCGAAGCAGATTTTCGTTCACGTCGCGATATTGATGCCATTTATATGATTTCTGCCGCAAAAGACCTGGTGCTGCTTAAGCCTTTCTTAGATGTTAATTTTAGCGTTTTTGCTGATCCTGTTGCACTTTATACCACCAGCCGCAGTCGACTCAGTGGTAACTCTACGCAATCGGCACAAGAACTCAATAACCTGATGATCAGTGATATCCCTTGGTTAATGGGCGCCAACACCGAAACCACCATGGTGAATCAACTATGGAGCAATTGGAATAATGGTCAAAAGCGTTTGTATATCATGGGCTATGATTCACTAGATTTGGTAAGTCGTTTAGCACAAATGCGCGCATTCCCAGGTTATCAATTTAATGGCCGCAGTGGCGCGCTTTCTGTTGATCAAAATGGTGTTATTGAGCGAACACTGAGCTGGGGTAAATACCAACGTGGACAACTTCGTCCGCTATAACAAGCAACTGAATTTAGATGGATATCCGTTAAATACAAATGAGCCAAACTAACGCTGGGCAACAAGCTGAATCATTAGCTCGAACTTACCTTGAACAACAAGGTCTACAGTTTGTGACTCAGAACCAGCGTTATCGTTTTGGTGAAATAGATTTAATCATGCGAGATAAGCAATATTGGGTTTTTATTGAAGTTAAATTTCGCTCTTCAACTCAATTTGGTGGTGCGTTAAATGCATTATCGGCAGGCCAAATATCTCGTATTAGAAAAGCTGCTGAGCAATATTTACAAACTCATAAAATCAATGCCCCATGCCGCTTTGATGTCATTGCCATTAATGGCCAAGACATACAATGGTTACAAGGGTGTTTTTAAATAGACAATTTTAGCTATAATGCTGCCTAGATAGTGATTTAAGCATGATAGCAACACTTTACCGAGTAAGGATTTAACCATGTTAGAACGTATTAAAGACAGCTTCACAGAGTCAATTCAAACTAAAATTGATGCTGCTGAAGCATTACCAGAGTCGATTGAAAAAGCGGCTGAAATGATGGTTCAATGCCTGTTAAGCGGTAACAAAATTCTTGCATGTGGTAATGGCGGTAGCGCTGGCGATGCACAGCATTTCTCAGCAGAATTACTTAACCGTTACGAAATTGAACGCCCACCGTTACCAGCCATTGCTTTAAGCTGTGATACCTCAACGATTACTGCTATCGCCAACGATTACAGCTACGATGAAATTTACTCAAAGCAAATCATGGCGCTAGGACAACCTGGTGATATTTTATTGGCGATTTCAACCAGTGGTAACTCTGGTAACGTAATTAAAGCGATGGAAGCAGCTTTAGGTCGCGATATGACTATTGTTGCGTTAACCGGTAAAGATGGCGGCGCAATGGCAGGATTTATGAGTGAAGGCGATGTTGAAGTTCGCGTACCTTCTAACGTGACTGCACGTATTCAGGAAGTTCACTTATTAGTCATTCACTGTTTATGTGACAATATTGACCGCACTCTGTTCCCTCAGGACGAGCAAGCATGATAAAAGCAGTTCTTGCCATTGCAATACTGTTCCTGCTTCAAGGCTGTGCAGGTGTTGTAATGGTTGGTGCTGTTGGCGGTGCAAAAATGGCCAATGATGAGCGTAGTATGTCTACGCAAATCAGTGATACTAATGCCGACTTTAATATCACCAGTGCACTATCAAAACATCAAGATATTAATAGCCAGACCAACATTACTGGTGTGGTGTTAAACAGTAATGTGTTGATGATTGGCCAGTCTCCTAATTCTATGCTCCGCGACAAAGCCGTAAGAGTAGTACAAGAGTTAGAAATTGGCGGTAAGCTGCATAACCAAATTCGTATTGGTAACCCCACTTCATTTACTACACGCAGTAACGATACGTGGATCACCACTAAAGTTAAAACCCGCATGTTGAATGAAACAGAGTTAGATGTCACTCGGGTAAAAGTGGTCACCGAAAATGGTGAAGTGTTTCTGCTTGGCATAATTGCTCGCGATCAAGCAGATCTTGCAGTTGAGGTGACTCGTAACACCTCTGGTGTGAGAAAAGTGATTAAAGTATTTGAATATATAGACGCTGATTAAGCGCTGTTAATCAAGATATAGCACTCGCTTATGACTTTATGGTTAAACATGATATTGAGTCAGGCCGATTAGCCGCACTTAATTTACCTGAGATTTTAATCGGGTTTAACTTTAGTTGTCAGCAACATCGCTAAAATGAACTTACAATAGCGTGCTTTATTAACGACTAAAAATGCAATCTCAAAAAGTCTCAAGGCTTGATAAAGTCGCAGCAAAATCAGAGACAAAAAAGCCAGCATTTATGCTGGCTTGTTTTTACAATTAAAATACTTAGCTAATCGTTAGACGATCATACCGATTTTTTCGTACACTTTTTTAATCGTTTCTTCTGCACGAGCTTGCGCTTTTTCAGCACCAGCTTTAAATACCGCATCAAGGTACTCTTCATCCGCTCTAAACTGACGGAAACGCTCCTGCAGTGGTTCAAGCATTTCAACAACCGCTTCACCCGTTGCCACTTTTAAATGGCCATACATTTTGCCTTCAAAGTCTTTCTCAATAGACTCAATTGACTGACCGTTACAACCTGACATTAGGCTCAATAAGTTTGATACACCCGGTTTTTCGTCAACATCGAAACGAACAACAGGTGGCTCTTCGCTGTCTGTCATCGCTTTTTTAACTTTCTTCATAATCGCTTTAGGATCATCAAGTAAACCAATAACGTTATTACGGTTATCATCTGACTTGGACATTTTTTTGGTTGGCTCTTGCAGTGACATCACCTTAGCGCCCGTTTCTGGAATAAATGGCTCAGGTACTGCAAACGTATCACCATAAGCATTATTAAAACGTGTCGCGATATCACGAGTCAGTTCTAAATGCTGTTTCTGATCTTGGCCTACAGGCACTTCATTTGCTTGATAAAGCAAAATATCAGCTGCCATCAATACAGGGTAATCAAATAAACCCACATTGATGTTATTGGCATGTTTTTGCGACTTGTCTTTAAACTGCGTCATGCGGTTCAGTTCACCCATTTGGGTGTAACAATTTAACGCCCAGCTTAATTGCGTGTGCTGCGGCACTTGTGACTGTAGGAACACAGTACTTTTGTCAGGGTCGATACCACAAGCAAGATAAACTGCTAACGTGTCATAACAAGCTGCACGCAGTTTTTCAGGATCTTGTCGTACAGTAATTGCATGTAAATCAACTACACAATAAATACAATCATGGCTATCTTGCATGTTAACCCACTGACGAAGCGCGCCCATGTAGTTTCCGATACTTAGCTCACCTGATGGTTGAGCACCACTAAACACGATAGGTTTTGCAGTCATTTGTTTTATTGCTCCATTGATCTAGCAGTTTGTTTTAGCCGTTAGTGTTAACTGAAGGTAATAAGGCTAAAATCTGATTAAATTGTTCGCATACCGCAGTTGGGCCGCTCAGCCCAATATCTTCACCGTAGTTGTACCCATAGGTCAAGCCTATTGAGCTTACTCCAGCTGCTTTTGCCGCAAATATGTCATTTTTTGAATCCCCAACCATTAATAGTTGTTCGGGTTCAAGTTGCCATTCATTTAAAATATGCGTTAATGGCAGAGGGTCTGGTTTCATTTTATCCAGCGAATCCCCTCCCAAAACCAAACTAAATAATTTATCTATTTCAAACGCCGTTAATAGCGGAACGGTAAATCGATAAGGCTTATTGGTCACGATTGCTAGCGGGTAACCTGAAACTTTAAGGGTATTTAATGTCTCTAGTACACCCACATAAAGCTGACTATGCTTTTGCAAGTGCAGCTGGTAATGCTTCATAAAAACAGGCATTGCAGCATCAAGCGCGTCTTCAGAAACTGATGTAGACTCTGCAACAGAAGGCGATAGTATCTCACCTGCTGTATAAGCATGATGTAATGCACGCAGCATTAATACCCGAGCGCCATTGCCAACCCAGTTTCTAACTTGTTGTTCAGTACAAGTGGAAAGGTTGAGCTCGGCCAATGTGGCCTGCGTTGCCGCAGCCAAATCTGGCACGCTATCGATAAGCGTGCCGTCTAAATCAAAAGCGATGGCTTTAATTTTAGAGAAGTCAGCCATAATTACGCGTCAACTTTAGCCAGTTCACTGCGCATTTCATCAACCACAGTTTTATAATCTGGTTGATTGAAAATAGCCGAACCTGCTACAAACATATCTGCACCTGCAGCTGCGATTTCTGCAATATTATCAACTTTAACACCGCCATCAACTTCAAGACGAATATCAAAACCACTCGCATCGATTTTGGCGCGAACTTGTTTAAGCTTATCTAGCGTTGATGGAATAAATGATTGTCCGCCAAAACCTGGATTAACTGACATCAATAGGATGACATCTAGTTTGTCCATGACATGGTCAAGATAATGCAGTGGTGTACCTGGGTTAAATACTAAACCAGCTTTACAACCTGATTCTTTAATAAGTTGTAGACTGCGGTCTACATGCTCTGATGCTTCAGGATGGAAAGTGATGATAGAAGCGCCGGCTTTGGCAAAATCAGGAATAATACGATCAACTGGCTTCACCATTAAATGCACATCAATATCAGCAGTTATGCCGAAATCACGTAGCGCCTGACAAACCATAGGACCAATCGTTAAGTTAGGCACATAATGGTTATCCATAACATCAAAGTGAACAACGTCAGCCCCTGCATCTAATACGGCTTGAACATCATCACCTAAACGGGCGAAATCGGCTGATAAAATAGATGGGGCAATCAGAAATGGACGCATAGTCTTCTCGAAGCGATTAAAAGTGGCATTATTTTACCCTCTGCAGAGAAAACGCTCTAGTCACAAACAGTAATAAAACTTTGCTAAGTCCAATAAATGTAAATATTAATAATCTGTAAGTATTAAATTGATCTAGATCACACTCAATGGATGTTCATTAACTAGACAAATTTGCTATAATGCGACTTACGTCACTGTGTCTTTTATGAATATATAGTTTCTGATCTCTACATCTTGTTGGATCGTATACCGTTATTCGAGACATGTTTATTTATTGATTCTGAAAGTATGAGACAAGGATAGCCCTTATGATGTGCAGTCAGCGAAAAATGAACACCCACCAAACAGGTAAGGTGACGTTAAAGCCTGTGTTAAGTATTTTTTCTGCTAGTGCATTAATGTTCGTTGCATACTTTGCAGCATCAGATAGTCGCGACCAGCTACTAGCTGAAAACTGCGCATGTTCAGACACTGCAACCTACAACTCAAGTCTCCCGAGCAGCCACCCTAACAACCGTTGTGCAACTCAATCTGATAATGTCAGCTGGGGAAGCTGGGTGACAGGTAATAGCCGCTCAAGTCAATTCCATTTTTTAGACTTGCTCGAACTCCTACATGGTAGCGAAAAAAGCAAACCTATCAGTGATATACCTGCAAATAATCCAAACACCATTTAATGTCTATTTGGCGAGTATTTACCAGCACTGTAGCCGCATTTTTTGGGGTGCAAACTGAAGATAATCGCCAGCGTGATTTTCAGAAAAATAATTCGCCACTGCCTTTTATCTTTATGGGAATCGCTTTAGCCGCACTAATGATCTTGTCGTTAATCTTTATCGTCAATCAAGTATTAAGCTAAAGACAATAAGCCAAAGTTAACCATTCATTATTCTCAAAGCTTGAACGAGATTAATCTATCACTTCTTGATAGTGATGATCATATAGCGCCATGATTTCATCGACTTTCTTACGCGAACTGCCTTTTTGACTGATATTACGCTGCACTGCAATCGAGGCTAACTTTGCGCCGCGATAAAGCTCGCGAGTAAGCGGAATGTCATGATTACTGATCAACACAGGAATATCACGTTCAAGAGCTGTATGACGAGATTGTCTCGCTAAAAGCGCTTGGTCATCAAGACTAAAGCCTGGCCCTACGTATGTTGTAAAGCTAGCAGTTGTTGATAAAGGCGCATATGGCGGGTCGCAATAAATCACATCACCTGTTGTAGACATCTCAAATGCTTGTTCATAACTCACACAGTGAAATGTTGCCTTTTGCGCTTTAATGGAAAAGTAGCGAAGTTCATCTTCTGGGAAATACGGTTTTTTATAAGAACCAAAAGGAACATTAAAACCGCCTTTTCTGTTATAGCGGCATAAGCCATTAAAACCATGTCGGTTCATATAAAGAAAGTAAACTGAACGCTTAAAGGGATCTTTGGTTTGATTAAACTCAGTTCGAATGCGGTAATATTGTTCTTTGTCATTCATTTCCGGTACAAACATCGCTTTCGCTGCTGCAATGTAGGTTTCCGGTTCATTTTTGACAATATTATAAAGATTAATCAGGTCATGATTAATATCGCACAGCAGATACTCTTCATATTCCGTATTTAAAAATACAGATCCTGCACCAACAAAGGGCTCTATTAACCTCTTACCTTGCGGCAAGTGTTTTGCTAGCTCGTCAACGAGTTTAAATTTTCCACCCGCCCACTTAAGAAAGGCTCTATGCTTTTTAGTCATGAATACCAGTTACTAGCAAAATTAAAGCTGATGATTGTACTCTTTTTAATAAGAATAATCATTGTTTGAATCATAGAAACGAATGGCTTTTTAAGCGATTAATTCGATTTGATTTCATATCCCTTAAGATCGCTCCACTTCCTTATCCATGGTGCACTCAAACCCAGATCCTGTTGTAAATTGTCAGATTGTTTTTGAGCCTCTATAACACTATCAAATTGACCAAACAGGACAATATGGCGCTGCTTGAAGTTTGCTTGTTCTAATTGCAGTTCGTTTTGCTGTATCTGACTTAGTTTTGACACGATAGCTTCTAACGATTTTTCATCACGCACACTGGCAATTTGTAAGGTATATCCTGCTCTGCCAGTTAATAAAGCTGAATCTTGTTGTACTGCCACATCAATGCTACTGACTTCAAGCTTATCTCGTTCAACAATAGTGATATCTTCATCAACATCAGCAACTTGAACATCATGATTTACGTTACTGTCCACGTCAGCATCACTCATTGAGAGATGTATATTATTGCTCGCGCTATCCTCTTGTGAAGATAAACCCATTTTGTCAACTGGCTCACTCCCCTCATCATCCAGCGAGGGATTAATAGGAAGCATTGATTCAATAACTTTATCACCCACTAAATTAGAGCCTTGCTTGGATGGTATTTCTTCAGGCTGGATCTTAATAGCAGCAGATATTAATGACAGGCCATAATGATGTATGAACCATTGAGCGCGGCTCGTTGGTAGCTGATACTCTGCAAATACGATTTTTGGCTCATTTTCAGCTTGTTGATCGTTTTGAGTTAAATAGATGGCAATACCTATCCCTGCCATTGCCATAAATACAAATAGTGAGACTAACCAATGCAAGTATTTGGGCCATGACTTTATTTCTTCGGGCTTATCTTCCAAAGCTTTTTTAAGTAAATCGAGAACTTCTGCAGGTGTGCCATGTTGCTTTTCAATTTGTGCTTGTATTATTTCACGAGGAATAAAGGGGGTTTTATGACTTCTAATTAATAATGTCCGATAAAGCCCTTCACGTTCTGCAAGCGATAATGGTTCCACTTCTACATTCAATAGCAATGATTGCATCGAATCTGTGAGCTCAAGATTGAGTTCAGTTAAGGAGTCTGGCTCAATCGTAAAAGTAATTGAAATAGGTTTACCCGCACATTTCAATTGCGTTAGCACTAAACATTCTGCCCATAACTCTCGCGGCATATATTGCGCATCGTCAATAATAATGTGTAACGGCTTAGTTAAACTCGACTGGATCCTCAGCAAAGTGTCTGCCAAGGGTAATGCGTCATCGAAAATGGGCGATGAGATCAATTGAATGAGGATTTTTCGACGAATTTCAGCACTTTCAGCATGCATAGGACAGATAACTAACGCTGAATTATAGTTATCAAGCTCACTTGCGAGGGCTGTCACTAAGGTTGTTTTACCTGAACCTCTTACCCCTGAAACAAGCACAAGTTGCTCGCTATAACTCGCGATATGCTCTAGTCGCTGAACTAACGATTCTTGCGAAGGTAACAAAAGTGTTTGTTGGATATCCACAAGCCCACCATTAGACTTACACTAACATTTAAACTGCGCTACAACTTAAACTTGACTGATGACTTCTGCGAGCAATGACTCTTTTACATCAGAAAATACTTCAGCAGTGCCTATTGAAGTCGGTAACACCAAACGAATTTGGCCCGCTAACACTTTTTTATCTCGTCGCATGTGTTTGATATAGCTATCAAACGTCATGTTTTCAGGCGAAGTTATTGGTAAGTCAAACGCTTGCATTATGCGAGTGACTCTATCAAAGTCGGTTTGCTGAATTAAGCCTAACTTTAATGATGTTAAAGCGGCCATAATCGTGCCAGTTGCTACAGCTTCACCATGCAACCATACGCCATAGCCCATTTCAGCTTCAATCGCATGACCAAATGTATGCCCGAGGTTCAATAACGCTCTAACACCACGTTCAGTTTCATCTTCAGCAACGACATCCGCTTTAATTTGACAACATCTAGCAATGGCATAGGTTAACGCATCTTTATCAAGCGTCTTAAGCGGCTCAACATTTTGCTCTAGCCAGCTAAAAAAGTCAGCATCCCAAATGATACCGTACTTAATGACTTCAGCCATTCCCGCAGCAAACTCTTTTGCAGGTAAAGTTGATAAACAATTGGTGTCAATTAGTACTGATTGAGGTTGATAAAATGCCCCAATCATATTTTTTCCCAAAGGATGATTCACAGCGGTTTTACCGCCAACAGAAGAGTCAACCTGAGACAGCAGTGTTGTGGGAAGCTGTATAAACTCCACACCTCGCTGATAGCAAGATGCAGCAAAGCCAGCCATGTCACCAACGACACCGCCACCTAATGCAACTATCACACAATCACGTGCAAAATTATTTTCTAGTAACGCAGAAAATATTAAATCCAAATGTGTGAGATCTTTATATTTCTCACCATCAGGAAGCACAACAACACCCAGTTCACCACAACTGACCATAGCTTGTTGGACTTGTTCTAAGTACAACGGAGCTATAGTGTCATTGGTGACTATGAGTGCTTTTTTACCAGAAAGGTAATCGGAGAGATAAGTATTTTGCTGCAATAAATTCTGGCCAATAAAAATGGGATAACTTCTTATACCTAATTCAACCTGAACTTGTTGCATAAACCTACCTAAAAACCGAGTTGCTCAATGATTTGATTTGCGACTATTTTCGCACTTTGCTCATCTGTCTTAACGATAACGTCTGCAATCTCTTCATATAAAGGATTACGAACATCAGCAAGATTTTCAAGCACTTCGCGTGGATCATCAACCTGTAGTAACGGTCGACGTTTATCACGTTGAGTACGAGCCACTTGCTTATCGATTGTAGTCTCTAGGTATACAACAATACCTCGAGCCGACAAATGATTACGAATGTCTTTACTTTGTACAGATCCGCCGCCAGTAGCTAGGACAATGCCCTGCTTTTCCGACAGGTCGGCGATGACTTGAGCTTCACGTACACGAAAGCCTTCTTCGCCTTCTACGTCAAACACCCAGGCAATATCTGCACCTGTGCGTTGCTCAATCTCGTGATCTGAATCGTGGAAATCTAAATGCAGCATTTGGGCCAAATGGCGACCAATTGTGCTTTTGCCTGCGCCCATTGGGCCTACCAGAAAAATATTGCGTTTTTCAGCCATTATATATACGTCTGAATCTTATATGAAATGTATGCCTTATCGACTTAAACTCAAGCCGACCTATAATTTAACCTTGCTCTAATGAGACTTGACGACGGATTATCTCAGTTATAGGGCTATTGTTGCAAGTCATGTTGATGAATTAAACACAGATTCTTCAAAATAAATCCATCATGCAAGTTAAAACCCTCAACAGCACAGAATGAGAAGATTAAGCTTTTACTAATAAAATTAATCAGCTACCTAAATTTCAGACAAAAAAATACCAGCAAAAGCTGGTATTTTTATCAAACTAATTTTAAAGTTTTTCAGTTACAATTTTTGGTGTTACAAAAATAAGTAGTTCTTGACGCTCATTACTATCAGACGTATTTCTGAATAAGAAACCCACTAGAGGAATATCGCCTAAAACTGGGACTTTACTGACTCGGCTAATCAAACTTTGCTGATAAATACCACCAAGCACAATCGTTTCCCCATTATCAACTAATACCTGGGTTCCGATACGTTGTGTATCAATCGATACAGCTTCACCTGTACCTGTCTGAACGGTTTCACCTCGAGTATCTTGAGTAATCTCTAAATCAAGAATGACACGGTCATCAGGGGTAATTTGTGGTGTAACTTTTAGGGATAATACCGCTTTCTTAAAGGTTACCGTTGTTGCGCCACTTGATGCTGACTCAACATATGGGATCTCAACACCTTGTTCGATATAGGCTGACTTTTGATTTGACGTTGTAATACGCGGGCTAGCAATAATCTCGCCTTTGTTTTCCTGTTCTAATGCACTTAACTCTAAATCAAGTACAGTACCATCTGCCATTTTCGCAACACTAAATGCAATACTTGCCGCATTAGTCGCTGAAGAAGGTAAATTCACATTTAAGCGATCGCTCAATGCAGGAATAACACCTGTTACAATATCATTTGCACCTTCCAGTGAGCCTGAAGTCCCTTTATCACCTTGCTGATCTGTGATGCCCCAACGTATTCCTAAATCTTCTGAAACGTTATCCTTAACAGTCACCATACGGGCTTCAATCAACACCTGCTTAATCGGTATATCAAGGACTTCAACTAGACGATGAATTGTCTCTAAAGACTCGGCAGTATCTTTAACTAACAAAGTATTGGTTCGCTCATCAACAGCAACGCTGCCCCGATTCGATAGCAAGCTTGAATCTGCACTCTTCATCAATTCAGCAATATCAACTGCTTTTGCATAGTTTACTTGAATGTATTCAGAATAAAGCGGAGCTAACTCTTTAACTTCTTGTTGATTTGCTAAATCTTGTCTTTCTCGTATTGCCAACTCTTCACTTGGCGCAACCATCAAGATATTACCTTCAATACGCTTATCAAGACCTTTTGTTTGTAAAATTAAGTCTAGCGCCTGATCCCAAGGTACATCATCTAAACGAAGGGTAATGTTGCCCTCAACTGTGTCACTTGTAACTAAGTTAAAATCATTATAATCAGCAATAATCTGTAAAACAGTTCTCACCGAGATATTTTGAAAGTTCAGCGATAATGAGCGGCCATTATATTTCTTATCTTCTTTAGCTACTGCAGCACGCTCAACTTTATTAATACTAACTTTAAAAACATTGCCTTCTTGTTTGTAGTTGTAATCGTAGTTGCCATCGACATCAACCATAATACGAGAAGTTAAATCATCTTTAAAAGTTTCAAAACTGGTCACTGGAGTATTAAAGTCTTGTACATCCATGACATACAGATGCTCATTTTTAATATCTGTATTATAAAGCTTCACTTCTAACTTCGAACCCACTTGGGCAACATTTGCTGCAACTGAGCGATTATTCAAATGTATCAGTAAGTCTCCACCACCCGCTTTGTTACGGCGAAAATCAATAGTATCAATGCCATTAACAAAAGGGTTATCAGCATTATCAGGGCCTGAAGCCGTATCATTGACAGTTAAACGGTAGGTATTGCCAACCACTTTTCCTTGATACGGTTTCACTTCAGTTAAATCGACAACAACATTTAAAGACCCATCGACTTGAGTTGTTTTTAATCCTTCAACACCGACTCTATCAATAGTGATGTCATCTTTTTCAAGGTTTGAAATGCTGTCTTCAAAACTTAAAATGATTTGCGCTGGTGATCCTGATAAATCAACTTCAGGTTTATCAAGCGCGGACTCGAATACAAGTTCTAATTCTAATTGGTGATCGACAACAGAATGGTATTTTACATCCATTAACTTATTGGCGGCTATTGCACTTGGAAGTGCGCCCATCATTAAAACAACACTTAATACTGCTTTAAATAGTGAGACTTTTTTTGTCGATGTTTGCATCGCGGCAGAAGATTTCATTATTCCCTCATCCTTCGCACATTATTTGCCTGTTAATTCTAAGTTACTTGCTCTTTCAGCCCAGCAACCAGAACCATCAGGAATTAATTCTATAATTTCAATATATTGCGGTGTCACTTTATCGATTTTCCCATGATAAAGTCCAAGATACTCACCGACCCCTAAGCGATATACGTTTGCATCAGATGACTCTACTAAAGCCCAAGTCGTGCCATCTTCACTTAACGTACCGCGCATTCTTAAATTGTCTATCGCATATGTTTCTAAGCGCCCCTTACGGCGTTTCAAATCAGGTTGTAGACAATTTCTACTGGTATCCACCACTTCTTCGGTAAGCTCTCGTGAAGGTGGTACAAAAGGACTGCGCATTAACTCTGCTTGATAGGCAAAGTGTTCAAACTTAGGTGTTTCTTTTAACGGAGGAATACGAGCAATATGCTGCGCTTTAGTTGTTGTCACAAACAACTCTAAATCACTGCGATCACCAATACAGCCAGTTAACATCAATACCACCAACAACAAAGGCAAGAATTTCATTATTTCTTCCCCTTATTTTGATCTGCTGGTAATTGTGCACCTTCTTTAAATCGATAGGTTTTCGCGAGAATATCCATCGATAAACTTCCACTTTCATCACGCTTGATAACAAAGTCATGCAAGCTAACGATACGAGGTAATTTTGCTACACCGCTGACCATATTACCTAGTTGGTGATAATCACCGACTACGGCCAGCTTAATTGGGAACTCCAAATAGAAGTCGCGTTCGATTTCAGTATCCCAATCCAGACTGTTAATACGTAAACCAGCATCGGTCGCAACAAAGGTGGTGTCATCCAATAGGCCTGGCATTTCATTTTCAGAAGGTAGCATTTTTAGCAATTCTGCAAATTGCGCTTCCATTACCACTAACTGCTCACGATATAATTTCAAATTTGCAGCTAGACGATATTTACTTTGAAAGTCTTCCCTTAAGGTAATTTCTTTTCTTTCTTCTGTATCGAGTACATCTAATGCATCAGATACGAACAAGTAATAACTCGCTCCCATCACTGTCAATGAAAGAAAAACGGCAAAAACAACTTTGACTAAAGTAGGCCAACCACCAATGTTTTCAAAATCAATATCATTAAACTGCTCTAAGTCGAGATTCATTTTCGACCTCCTTCAGTTGAATCCATTGGTAGAGTGTCATCAAAAATGGTCACTCTTAATCTGAACTTCTGTAATTGTCTTAAATTTTCGTTTTGACTAATGATCGACTGCATGCTTGGATCATTTAAATATTGCGATGTTTTGACTTTTCTCATCATATTCGCAACGTTGTTATTTGATTCACTGCGACCTTCAATCCAAAGTAAGCTACCTTTCTTTTCAATACTTGAAAGATATATTCCTGGTGGAACGATACGCACGAGTTCATCTAAAACATGTGTCGGCAAATTACGAGATTGCTGTAGGTTTAATATAATCTTAGTACGTCTTTCAATATCTTTCTTGCGTGCAGTAATTTTTCTTATTTCTGCGATTTGGCTATCAAGAAAAGATATTTCAGTCTGAAGATATGCATTTCGTTGACGTTGATCATCAGTCACAACCTCAATAAAGCTTAATGCTAAAAATACAATTAAACACGTCACTAAGAAAACTAACGCTAATATACCTATATAATCTCGTTTTTGTTTTTCTCTGGCCTCTTCACGCCATGGAAGTAAGTTTATGTTCGCCATTGAGCGTAACTCCTAAGCGCTAAACCACAGGCAACCATATATTTACTAATACTAGGCTCTAGCTGGTTTTTAATATCAACATCAGCATGTAAACAACCTTGGAATGGGTCTGCAACAATTGAATGCACCCCTAATTCATTAGTTAATAATGCTGTCATGCCTTCAAGTTTTGCCGTTCCGCCACTTAAGACAATATAATCAACTTTATCTTTACCACTGGCTGTACAATAAATTTGAAGCGTTCGTTTAATTTGCTGCAATAACTGTGTTTGGAAAGGTGATAACACCTCAAACATATAATTGCGTGGTAACTCACCGGTTATTTTGGCATTTTCAGCTTCATCATAAGACATGCCGTAAAACGATAAAATTGATTGGGTAAATAGTTCACCACCAAATGCTTGCTCGCGAATAAAAGTTGTTTCGCCATGCTCAACCACTGCAAAGGTAGTCATATTGGCACCAATATCCACCAAAACCACAGATTTTTCGTTAGCACCTTCAGGTAGCTGAGCAAGAATCAACTCAGATGACCGACCTAAAGCATAAGCTTCAACATCGACAACCTTAGTATCAAGTTCAATTGCATCCAAAGAATCCATTCTGGAATCAATATTATCGGTACGACAAGCACTTAATAGCACATCAACTTTCGTCGGGTCAGTTGTGTTGGCATTGAGTGTTTCAAAATCGATACTCACTTCATCGAGTGAATAAGGGATAAGGTTATCTGCTTCAATTTCAATCTGTGCTTCCATTTCTTCTTCATTTAATGAAGCGTCCATGTAAATCACTTTTGTCATTACAGCAGAGCCAGAGACCGCAACAGCAGCAGACTTAATTCCTTTTGGCAGTCCACGCCTTATATGCCTTAATGATTCAATTACCGCTTCAGCATCACGGATCTCATGATCGACAACTGCACCTTTTCTCAAAGGAGCAGATATATAGTTTAGAATTTTATATCCATCAGCGGTCTTGCTAAGCAAAATGGCTTTTACTTCATGAGAACCAATATCGATTCCAACCATTTGCGGAGCCTGACGCTTCCAAAATTTAGAAAGCATATTCCGTCATCGCATTTATTTTTTTATATTTTAAAATAGATTAGCACAAAATCAACTCGTTATAAGTATTTGTATTAAATGTTTCTAAATTTTACAACTTGTTTTTTTTTGTTTTCATGTTTTTACTTCACCAAAAACCCTCCCGCTTATATACTAGCGAGCATATTTATGATTTTTGGAATATTTCGGTGAAGTGGTTAAAACGAATACTTATTGCTATATTTAGCTTAACTTTATTAGGCGTCGGCACTATTGTCGCAGCTTATTATTATCTTTTGCCTGAATTACCGGATGTAAATACACTCAAAACGGTAAAATTACAGACACCATTAAGAATATACAGCAGTGACGGGCTACTTATTTCTCAGTTTGGTGAAAAAAGAAGAATCCCAATTGAATATCAGGATGTGCCTGAGCAATTAATAAATGCTGTTTTGGATACCGAAGATGCTCGCTTTTTTGAACATAAAGGCATCGATCCTATCGGTATTGTTCGTGCTGCGGTCATTTTAATTACCACGGGTAAAAAAAGCCAAGGTGCGAGTACGATTACTCAACAGGTAGCCCGAGGGTTCTTTTTATCACGCGAAAAAACCTATATTCGAAAAACCAAAGAAATTTTCTTAGCATTAAAAATTGAAAAAGCACTTACTAAAGAAGAAATCTTAACACTCTATTTGAATCGTTCATTCTTAGGTAACCGCGCATATGGTGTCGGTGCTGCTGCTCAAGTTTATTACGGTAAAGATTTAACTCAACTGACATTACCAGAAATGGCAATGATTGCAGGCTTACCCCAAGCGCCTTCTGCAGCCAACCCTATTCGTAACCCAGAGCGAGCTAAAACACGTCGTAATTGGGTACTCAGTAGAATGCTTGAAAAACGCAATATCACTGAGTCGCAATATCAAGAAGCCATTAATTCACCGATCACAGCAAAATATCACGGTGCTGAAATTGATTTATATGCACCCTATATTTCTGAAATGGCTCGAGAGTATATGGTAAGTCAATACGGTGAAGAAGAAGCCTATACCAATGGCTATAACGTCTACACCACCATATCTTCTGATTTACAATTAAAAGCCCAAAGTGCATTACGAGATAATGTATTTGCTTACGATCAGCGTCACGGTTACCGAGGGTCTATCGCCGAATTATGGCCTTCAGAACCTACAGTTGAAAGTATGGCCACCAGCGATATTATCGCTAATTTGAAGAAAACGCGCCCTATGCAAGGCATTATGCCGGCTGCTGTTATTGCGATAAATGAGCAACAAGCAACTGTATTGAATGCCGCAGGCGAAGAAATTCTGTTGGAATGGAATGGCTTAAAGTGGGCTCGTAAATTTATATCAGATAGACGCCAAGGAAAACCACCAAAGAAAGCGGAAGATATTTTAGCTGTTGGTCAAAAAGTGTGGATTAGAAATAATGGCGAATATTGGCAACTCTCTCAAATTCCTCAAGTCTCTAGTGCCACAGTTTCACTTGAACCAAGTGATGGTGCGA
This sequence comes from Shewanella sp. 10N.286.52.E4, assembly GCF_041468785.1. NCBI lineage: Bacteria > Pseudomonadati > Pseudomonadota > Gammaproteobacteria > Alteromonadales > Shewanellaceae > Shewanella > Shewanella sp. 10N.286.52.E4. The sequence continues at coordinate 17,033 of NZ_JBFRJJ010000043.1, read as the reverse complement.
TTAAAACTCTTGTAGGCGGTTTTAGCTTTACCCAAAGTCAGTATAACCGTGTCACTCAAGCCAAACGTCAGTTAGGTTCTAATATTAAACCTTTCATATACTCTGCTGCACTTGAAGACGACTATACTTTGGCAACATTAATTAATAATGCGCCAATCAATAAACCAGATACTCGACAAGGTACAGCTTGGCGTCCTAAAAACTCGCCGGATATTTATGGTGGCCCAACTCGTTTACGTGTAGGTCTGGCCCAGTCAGTTAATGTCATGTCTGTACGTACAATGAGACATATTGGTTTAGATAACACCATAGCCAAGTTAGTTGAGTTTGGTTTTGATCCTGACGACTTACCTCGTAATGAATCTGTCGCGCTAGGTTCACCTTCGGTTACACCTTTGCAAGTGGTTACTGCATTCAATGTATTTACTAATGGCGGCTACTTAGTTGAGCCATATTTCATTACACAAGTAACCGATTCATTTGATAATGTCATCGAGGAAGCCAATCCACTATTAGCTTGCACGCCTGCTGTCCTTGATAAAATGGCTGAAGTAGCAAGTGATGAGAATGACCCTTTTGCGGCTATGGCGGCTGAATTTGCACGCTCTCAAGGCGCTGAACTTGAGGAGAGCATTGAGACTGAAAGTAGCAACAACACATTACCACTGTGTGGTGATGAAAATAGCCGCTTTGCCCCAAGAATTATTACTGAGCAAACTGCGTTCTTGGTGACTGAAGCTCTTAAAAGTGTAATTTGGGGTGGTGGCGACTGGAGTAAAGGTACAGGCTGGAATGGTACAGCATGGCGTGCATCTCGCTTGATAAAGCGCCGTGATATTGCGGGTAAAACTGGCACAACCAATGAATCTCGTGACACTTGGTTTAGTGGATTTAATCCAACATTAACCTCTACGTTCTGGGTTGGATTTGATGATCATAGCCGCAGACTCGGTCGCACAAGTTGGGTAGCTGATGGGCCAGAAAACCAAATATCAGGTGCTGAAGCGGGTGCGAAAACCGCAGGGCCGGGTTGGAATGACTTTATGAATCAGGCGCTCAAAGGCACTGAGGAAAAGACAACGATTCCGCCTAAAGGCATTATCTCCGCACGTATCGATTTGGCAACGGGTCTACTGACCCGTAAGACGGATCATACCACCTCTTTTGAGTATTTTGTTGAGGGCACTGAGCCAAAAGAATACGCAAAAGAAGAGATAACAGATGAAAATATTTTCATCGAAAACCCAACAGATGATTTATTTCAGTAATCGCTTTATTCTAAAAGTTAATCTGACATAACAAAAAGCCCTGAGTTAATGATTAACTCAGGGCTTTTATAATTTTAAGCGTTACCTATTCAGCTAACACTGGTGATTACTGACCTTGCTTTACAGCCAATGCTTGTTTCACTTGAAGAATAGATGTACCACCTAATGCTTCACGTTTTTCCAAACAAGATTCAATAGTTAAACAGGCATATACATCATCTTCAATGACGTCGCAAAATTGCTTTAATTCAGCAAGTGGTAATTCTTCTAACGGTGTTTGCTTACCAATAGCAACCACTACCACCTCGCCCACTACATGATGCGCTTCTCTGAATGGCATTCCTTTAGCAACAAGATAATCAGCTAATTCTGTAGAGTTAGCGTAACCCTGTTGCGCTGCAGCTAAGGTTCTTTCACGATTAACTTGTAGGCCGCTTAACACAAGTGCAGCCATCTCAAGACAGATAGACCAGCTATCCATCACATCGAATAAGCCTTCTTTATCTTCCTGCATGTCTTTGTTATAAGCCAAAGGTAATGCTTTCATGGTGGTTAAAATGCCCATTAAGCTGCCATAAACACGGCCAGTTTTACCTCTAATAAGCTCAAGTGCATCAGGGTTTTTCTTTTGTGGCATTAATGATGAACCAGATGTCACTTCATCATCTAAATCAATGAAGCCCGCTTCACCGCTGTTAAAGAAAATTAAATCTTCAGCCATACGGCTTAAGTGCATCATGCTGATAGATGCATCACTGCATAACTCAATCACATGGTCGCGATCTGATACGGTATCAAGGCTATTTAATGTTGGCGTCGCAAACCCGAGAGATTCAGCAATGGCATGTCTATCCATAGGATAAGCTGTACCAGCTAATGCGCCTGAACCTAAAGGACACGTGTCAGCACGCTTTAATGCATCTTCTAAACGACTAATATCACGTTCAAACATTTCTACATAAGCTAAACACCAGTGACCAAATAATACTGGCTGAGCTCTTTGTAAATGGGTGTAACCTGGCATAACAGCATCTATTTCACGTGCAGCAAGGTCAATTAATGCACCTCTAAGCTTTTGCAGCAGCGCAAGTGATTGCTCACCCTCTTTTCTACACCATAGCTTTAAATCTGTCGCCACTTGGTCATTACGAGAGCGTCCTGTGTGCAGTTTTTTACCTAAATCGCCCACTTTAGCAATCAAAGATTGTTCCACAAAACTATGAATATCTTCAGCACCTGAAGCAATAATGGCTTCTGGCTTATCAGCAACTTCAGCAAGTAGCTCGTTTAATGCTGCATGTAATTGCTCACATTCCTGTTGGGTTAAAATACCCACTGAAGTAATCGCCGTAGCCCAAGCAATCGAGCCGACAATATCTTCTTCAATTAAACGATAATCTACTGGCAGTGAGTCATTAAATAACTTAAATAATGCGCTGCTTTCTTGACTGAATCTTCCGCCCCATAACGCCATGTCGATACCCTCTTTAAATTCTTTAATTCAATTACATTAATCTGACAAAAACGGGGCTTATATCAGCCCCGTTTGTTTACTCTTAACAGTTGAGCTTATTTGCTGTTAAGTGCTCTGATACGGCTTGATAAAGAATAAAGGCGAATAAAGCCTTCAGCATCTTTTTGGTCGTAAACATTATCGTCACCAAACGTCGCAAACTCTTCTGAATATAAGCTATTTGGAGAACGCTTTTTAACAACACTTGCTTGACCTTTGTAAAGCTTAATCACAACTTCACCGTTAACCAGCCCAGCTAATGCTTCTGACGCAGCAATCAATGAATTACACAGCGGTGTAAACCAACGACCGTCATAGACCAAATGAGCCATTTGGGCGCCAACCTGTTCACGCCATTCACGACTTGTTTTATCAAGTACTAACTCTTCAATGGCACGAAGACCAGCAAACATCACAGTGCCGCCTGGCGTTTCATAACAACCACGAGACTTCATGCCAACCAAACGGTTCTCAGTAATGTCGATACGGCCTACACCATGCGCGGCAGCAAGTTCGTTTAACTGCATTAATGCTGCGTATGGAGATAAAGCCACACCGTCAACATGAGTCACACGGCCATTTTCAATATTTAACGCAACATACTCTGGCGTATTCGGCGCATCTTCTGGTGCAACCGTCATGGTCCACACTTCTTTGCTTGGCTCGTTCCATGGGTCTTCTAGCTCGCCACCTTCATGCGAGATATGCCAAGCATTAGCATCACGACTATAGATTTTGGTCGCCGAAGCTGTGGTTTCAATGTTTCTTTCAGCTAAGTAATCTAATAAATCTTCACGGCTCACCATTGACCACTCACGCCAAGGTGCAATGACTTTTAAATCTGGAGCAAGCGCAGCAAAACAACCTTCAAAACGAACTTGGTCATTACCTTTACCAGTACAACCATGACAAACTGCATCAGCACCCACTTTACGAGCCACTTCGACTTGTGCTTTAGCAATAATAGGACGCGCCATTGACGTTCCTAGTAAATAAGTCCCTTCGTAAATTGCGCCCGTTGCAATCGTTGGGTAGATGTAATCAGCCACCAGCTCTTCTTTTAAGTCGACGATATAACATTCAGAAGCACCAGACTCGATAGCTTTTTCATGCAAACCTTCAAGCTCTTCTGCCCCCTGACCGACATCAGCACAAAATGCGATAATTTCGCAGTTATCGTAGGTCTCTTTCAACCATGGGATAATGGCTGAGGTGTCTAAACCACCTGAATACGCTAATACAACTTTCTTAATACTGGTTTGTGTTTCAATAGACATCTTTAATTTTTCCTAACATAAACTGTGTAAAGTAGGTTCGCTTTTAGCCAACCAACGAAATTTTCAATTAACCCAACAAGGTCACTAGCACTGCATTTTGCGCATGCATTCTATTTTCAGCTTGTTGCAGAATGAGTGAGCCTTCACCATCAACAACTTCCGCAGTTGCTTCTACTTCTCTGTATGCTGGTAAACAATGCATAAAGAAGTTAGCGCCCACTTTTGTCATCAGCTCAATGTTTACTTGGTATGGTTTAAATTTAGCTTCAATTTCTGCCATTGAAGTGTCATCACCCATAGAGATCCAAGTATCAGTATAAATCGCATCTTGCGGCCCCATTTCATTAACGTCTGAGGTCAAAATAAGCTGACCGCCATGTTTAGCCGCTAATGCTTGAACTTCACAAACTACTTGGCCATCAGGGAAATGCCCTGGAGGACACACGACTGTCATCGTCGCGCCCAAAATCGCTGCGCCATACATCAAAGAGTGAGTGACATTATTACCATCACCTAAGTAAGCTAATTTCACTTTACTGACATCATCAAATTTTTCAGACAATGTTAGGAAGTCAGCTAGACCTTGGCACGGGTGGTATAAGTTACATAAGGCATTAATAACAGGGACAGAAGCATGTTCGGCTAAGCCCGCAATGGTAGTATGCGAAAAGGTTCTCGCGACTATCGCGTCTGCCCAACAAGAAATATTAGTCGCAAAATCTGAAACAGGCTCACGTTTACCTAATGCGCCATTTTGCTGATCAAGATAAACAGCATGGCCACCGAGTTTATTAATACCAATGTCAAAGCTAACGCGGGTTCGCAGCGAAGGTTTTTCAAACAGCATTACGACACTTTTGCCTGCTAATGCTTGGTTGTAATCTGCTGGATTAGCTTTGATTTTTTTCGCTAACGCTAATAAATCGAGCAGTTCAGTTTGCGATAAATTTTTAATTGATAATAAATGTTCCATTAGTATTTAACTCCTATGGCTGAATTTGAGTGCCAACGGATTGTCCGTTCGTTAAGGCAATTAATTGTTGAGGTTGTTTCCAAGATGCAACTTGCACTGGTTTCCCCATCCACTGAGCAACTTCTAATGCCGCTTCTACTTTGACCTTCATTCCTTTTTCTATCACGCCTTGCTGAACTAAATCTGAAATCTGTTGTTGATTTAGCTCAGTAATTAACTCTTTATTGCCATCTAATACACCTGGAACATCAGATAACAGCACTAATTGACCTTCAACTAATTTGGCAAGTGCTGTCGCAGCTTGATCTGCATTGACATTGAGCATTTCACCTTGCGAAGAGACAGCAATCGAGCTACAAATCGGCAGCCAGCCCTGTGATAGTAAATAATTTAAATAACTAGGGTCGTTCGGGGAGACTTCACCTACTAAGCCTAGGTTTTCATTTTTTATTGATGCATGAACAGAATTACCGTCCGCTAAACTCATACCCACTGAAACAATGCCAGCCTCAATGGCTGCAGCTTGTAATAACTTGTTAGCTGTTCCAGCTAGTGCACCAACAACAATTGGGATTTGATCGGCAGGTGTTACCCGTAAGCCATCAAGCTTAATCGTTTCTTTTCCGTTTGCAGTTAATTGCTCATCCACCAAGCAACCACCACCATGTACAAAAATAACCTTTTGCTTCTGTGACATCATGTCTGCGACAACAGACATTAACTCTGCCATGCCTGAAGCTGATTGTAATAATGCGCCGCCCACTTTAAGCACAATAACAGGCTTGTTATTTGACATATTGTTACTTCCTGTTAAAGACCAAAGTGAATTTTAATGCACTGTAAGCCTTGGCTAGCAGCACCTTTCATTAAGTTATCGATTGCACTGGCAACCACAAGGTAATTGCTTTGCGGATCATATTTCCAACCGACGATACAATTGGGTGTGTTAACGACATCATCAACTTTAGGAAATTGATTATGCTTCACACTGACTAACGGGCAATCGTCATAGATTTGATATGCTGCTGCAATATTAGCTTCGGTTGTCCCTTTGGCTAATTGCACAGTAATCGTAGCTAAAATCCCACGTTTAAAATTACCTAAATGCGGCGTAAAAATAACTTCTTGCCCTAATTGCGTGGCAATTTCAGGTTGATGCCTATGACCTAAAACGCCATATGGCGTTAAGCTCACCTCACAAAAACTGGTATGCAACTGTGCTTTTCTGCCCGCGCCAGTCACACCACTGACGGCATTAATCACTGGATATGCGTCAGTTAACATTGGTTTTAAAGGTTTAAGCGCCGTTAATGATGCTGTTGGATAACAACCAGGAACCGCAATCATTTTACTTTGTGCAATTTGCTCATGATTCCATTCAGCTAAACCGTAAACCGCATCAGCGAGTACAGCAGCTTGTGTGTGCTCAAAGCCATACCATTTAGGGTACTGCTCAACATCAGCAAAACGATACGCACCACTTAAATCAAATACCGCTAAGTCCTGTTGATAAAAGAAAGCAGCAAGTTCTAAGCTAACAGAATGTTCAGTGGCAAGTACCACAGCATCAGCTTGCTCGACAATGGTCTGTTTTGCAGCAGCAGATAATGGAGACAAAGGAATTTGAATATGTTGATAAGTCGGATACAAGTCCGCAAGTAAACGACCTTTATCAAGACTGTTCTCTGACACGTACAAGCCTTGAATTGATAATGACGCGTCAGCATCAATAAGAGCGGTGATTTGTGCGCCGGTATAACCACTTGCACCAATAATTGCGATATTTTTCATTATTTTGTCGTCTTTAAGTAAGTAAACTGTTGAAGATGAATCAATACGTGAGCAGGGCGCTCGAGAATAAAACTATCGTCGAAGATAGTTTACCTTGGGATCTGTTACAGTGAGTTGAATCGCAATTAAATACATATCTATAATTCTTAAATCGTTATCAAGTTATGGTGAATACCTTAGCTGTTTGCTAGACTAACACAAATTATTACTTATGCAATAATAATGAATACATATTTTATTGCGATAGCTAAAAAGGTTCCTATGAATTCATTGCCAGAACTAAAAGATGCTTTTAAACAGCTGATTGCACTACCATCTATTAGTGCATTAGAAGCAGAACAGGATATGAGTAACCATGCAGTTATTGAACTTCTGCAATCTTGGTTTTCAGAGATGGGTTTTGACTGCACGGTACATACTGTTGCTGACAGTCGTGGTAAGCAAAATTTGGTCGCGACCATTGGTTCAGGTAAAGGTGGGTTATTGCTGGCTGGACACACTGATACAGTACCTTTCGATGAAGGCCGATGGAGTCAAAGCCCATTTGAGCTAACCGAAAAAGATAATCGCTGGTATGGGTTAGGTACCTGCGATATGAAAGGTTTTTTTGCACTCATTATGGAAGCACTCAAAAGCATACCTTTGCATGAGTTAAAACGTCCGCTACATATTTTTGCAAGCGCCGATGAAGAAACAACGATGAATGGTGCTAAAGCATTTGCGGATGCTAAAAGTATTGCGCCTGACTACGCCATCATTGGAGAGCCCACCAGTTTAAAACCGGTATATATGCATAAAGGGCATTTAGCTCAGGGGATCCGAGTGATTGGCCGCAGCGGCCATTCTTCTGATCCTGCTCGTGGTTTGAACGCCATCGAAATCATGCACCAAGTGGTTGGCCAACTAATGAAGCTTAAACAGCATTTAAGTGAGAATTACCGCGAAGATGCTTTTAGTGTGCCTTATCCAACCATGAATTTTGGTCATATACATGGTGGTGATGCCGCCAACCGTATATGTGGTTGCTGCGATTTACACTTAGATATTCGCCCTCTTCCTGGGATGGAATTAGCCGATTTAGAATTAATGGTGATTAACTATTTATCTGAAATTAATAAGCAGTATCCAGGCAGTATCGAAATATCGACTTTATATCCTGGCTCTGAGTCATTCGCTGGCAAAGTTGATAGCTACTGGACAGAGTTAGTCGCTGAAATATCTAACACTCAAGCTGAAGTCGTCAATTATGCCACCGAAGCACCCTATATTAAACAGCTTGGCTGTCAAACTTTGGTGATGGGACCAGGCAGTATTAATCAAGCCCACCAGCCAGATGAATACATTGGCTTAGAGTATTTAACGCCAACTGTTGAGTTAATGAAAAAGCTTATTTATCAGGCTTGTATTAAATAGTTGTGATGAACATCAGCGTTAATCGATTATGTATTTTAATTAATAGAAGAAGCCATTGACCGATACCCTCGCACCTCGCTATTGTGCTAGCTAAAGTCTGATATTGTAACGGCTAATTAAGTTAACTTATGGAGTAATTATGGCAGAGCAAACCGCCGACATGTACGCTTCTTTGCGTTCGAATGTGAGTAGCTTAGGGCAGATTCTGGGTGATACGATGCGTGATCACCTTGGCGAAGCATTTCTCGAAAAAGTAGAGCAAATCCGTATTCTTGCAAAAGAGTCTCGCCAAGGCGACGCTGACTCAAGACAGCAAATGCTCACTTTATTGAATTCCTTACCAGACGAAGAACTGGTTCCTTTTGCGAAAGCCTTTAACCAATTCTTAAATCTAGCCAATATTGCAGAACAATTTCACACCATAAGCCGTAACTGTGATGAGCTAGTTTGTGTGCCCGACCCAGTAGAGCAGTTGCTAGGAAGAATGCTTAATAGTAATGCCAATGAACAAGATGTTATCAATTGCTTAAAGACACTTGATATTGATTTGGTGTTAACCGCGCACCCAACAGAAATATCCCGCCGAACATTAATTCAAAAGTATTCGGCCGTTGTCGATTGCCTAACTGAGCAAGAAAATAAGCAATTAACAGAACGAGAAAGAAATCAATCTCATTTAAGATTACGTCAATTGATAGCCCAAATTTGGCATACCAATGAAATTCGTAATGAGCGACCAACACCTGTCGATGAAGCTCGCTGGGGGTTAAGCACTATTGAAGCTTCTCTATGGCAAGCAGTACCTGACTTTTTACGCCAATTAAATGATCACGTAGAAGCTAAAACAGGTCAACAAATTCCAGCAGATATTTGCCCTGTTAGATTCTCAAGTTGGATGGGTGGCGATAGAGATGGTAACCCATTTGTCACCTCAGTCGTGACTGAGGAAGTCCTCTTACGCAACCGCCATGCAGCGGCAAGATTATATTTAAAGGATGTAGTTTCATTGGTTAATGAACTCTCCATGGAAGATGCCAACGCAGAGTTAATGGCACTCGTTCCAAACAGTAAAGAGCCATACCGCGATGTGTTAAGGCACCTACGTCATAAACTCCGTAACACGATTGACTACCTAAATGCGCGCCTTGAAGGCCATCAAGTCGACGTCAACTATAATGACTTGGTATGGGAACTAGATGATTTAAAACAGCCACTTGAATTACTATATCGCAGTTTGTCAGAGTCAGGCATGCGTTTAATAGCCAATGGTTTATTACTAGACATGTTGCGCCGTTTAGCCTGTTTTGGCATTCATATGCTGCGACTAGATATTCGCCAAGATGCCGAGCGTCATAGCGATGTCATCGCTGAGCTAACTCGCTACTTAGGCATGGGTGATTACGATCATTGGGACGAAAATGAAAAACAAGCCTTCTTGCTCAGAGAGCTCACCAGTCGTCGCCCATTGATCCCTTCTGCTTGGCAGCCTTCTGCTGACGTTCAAGAAGTCATTAAAACGTGTCAGCTAGTCGCAACTCAACCAGCTACGGCACTGGGCTCGTACGTTATCTCAATGGCGAGTAAACCTTCTGACGTGCTAGCCGTATTATTGCTTTTAAAAGAAACGGGCTGCCAGCATCCAATGCGTGTAGTGCCATTGTTTGAAACATTAAGCGATTTAAACACTGCCTCTGACTGTATGACACAATTACTCGATATTGATTGGTACCGTGGTTACACCAAAGGTATGCAAGAAGTAATGATTGGCTATTCAGACTCAGCGAAAGATGCTGGTGTCATGGCAGCAGCTTGGGCGCAATACCATGCTCAGGAACAACTCGTCGCTGTGTGTAAAAAAGCTGACGTTAAACTAATGCTTTTCCATGGTCGCGGTGGCTCTATTGGTCGTGGCGGCGGGCCAGCTCACAAAGCAATTTTGTCTCAACCTCCGGGCTCGGTTGACGGTCGTATCCGAGTTACTGAACAGGGTGAGATGATCCGCTTTAAATTCGGCTTACCCAAAGTTGCCGTACAAAGTTTAGCGCTTTACACATCAGCTGTAATGGAGGCGACTTTATTACCTCCTCCAGAGCCAAAACAAGAATGGCGTGATTGCATGCAGCGTATTGCGGATGACTCAGTTAAAGCTTATCGCGGAATCGTTCGTGAGGAGCCTGATTTTGTGGCTTATTTCAGAGCTGCAACCCCAGAAGTGGAGCTAGGTAAACTGCCTCTTGGTAGCCGACCAGCTAAAAGAAGAGTTGATGGCGGGATTGAAAGCCTTCGCGCTATTCCTTGGATATTCGCATGGTCACAAAACCGATTGATGTTACCTGCTTGGCTCGGCTCGGGCGAGGCATTAACTGCGGCAAATGAGCGAGGTGAAACTGAGCTTTTAAAAGAAATGGAACAGCAATGGCCATTCTTTGAAACCCGCATATCAATGCTAGAAATGGTTTATATGAAAGCAGAGCCTAACCTAGCGCGATACTATGAAAGCACACTGGTCCCAGAAGATTTACATCATTTAGGTAAAAAGCTCCGTACGAGTCTACAATTAGGTACTGAAGCAGTATTATCTTTAACGGAATCAGAAGAGTTAATGTCGCATACTCCGTGGAATAGAGAGTCAGTTAAGCTTCGTAACCCTTACATTGACCCGCTAAACTTTTTACAAGCAGAACTGCTAAGCCGTACTCGTAATGAAGAACAAGCTTCAAAGCAAGTGGAGTTAGCACTAATGCTCACCATTGCAGGTGTAGCTGCAGGAATGAGAAACACAGGATAATGACATTGTTCAAAACAATACTAATCTGTTGCATGTTGTTACTGACTGGCTGTGCTAGTCAGTACAGTATCACTGAGTCGGAAGTAGAAGATTATCTTAATAATGAAATGCATTATGAGGTCTCTCAAGGTAATCAAATCTTCGGATTACAACTTAAACTCAATGATATGGAAGTAGAGTTAGGTCATAAACCAAATACTATTTCTGTTACTGCATTAACTGAGATGGGGGTAAAAAATCCCTTTAAGTCAATCTCAGCAGATATGGAAATCACTTTTGAAGCAGAGCCATGGTATGACGTAGAAAGTAAAAGCATCTTTCTAAAGAAACTCGACTTGGTTAGCGTTAAATCTGAGCCTGCAGATATTGAACAGATGCTTAAACCGATTACGCCACAATTAATGATATTTTTGCGAACGTTTTTGGAATCACAACCCGTCTATGTGCTCGACACCAATGACTCCAATCAAGCACTAATGGCTTCGATGACTAAAGCCATTGAAGTACAAAAAGGTAAAATCGTGATTAAGTTCTAACATTTTAATTTGAACTAACCTACGTTAATTTAAAAGCGCCGACTGGCGCTTTTTTATGCCAGTAATTCCATAAAGGAAGAGAAAACCATATTAGAAATGAGCAGCTAAGATACAAAGTACACCTGCAACTAAAACGCCGGTAACGTGAAAATCTCAAAGTAAGCAGACAAGTTCTATTAACAAAACATTGTCTACTTTTAATAAAACTAGCCATATTCATCAAAGATCGAATGGATTAAAAGTTTTTTACTGGCTCAACCACCAAGGTGCTAGAGTGCACTGGGTTTTCTGACTGCATATACAAATCTCGCACCAGCTTAAAATCTAGCTCCAATTCGGTGACATAAAAGCCGTCTATTGGATAAGTCTTGACAACTTTGGCTCCCTTTATCACACCAGAAACTTTAATCTTGGTGGCGATATTATTCAGCGAGTGACCTTGTATTGCTGTTTGCGAGTTGAGCTGCAATCCGTAGACCTGTTCGGCTAATTCTCTATACGCCAAGATCTTTGACGCTTCCATAGCCATTAAAATCTGCTCTGAACGCATTTCTGCAGGTTGCTTCTCAATAGGTGCATAACCTACAGCATTTAAAACAGGAAAATCAGTTGGCTGATATTGCGCTGGTTGACTATTTAAAGCTTCACAACCACTTAATATAAACCAAGTCATAAGAAGTATTATTTTCATATTAATTACCAATAGAATATTTCATAAATAAATCAGAAAAATAAATAGAATATACTTAACCCGTGAATTAAACACTGCACAATTCTACGCAATAAAGATATTAAGCACCTTTATCATTATCATCTGAAAGAAAAGAACTAACTCCTGCTGCAATACCCCCAGCATTAGTTTCTGCAAAATAATCCATAATTAATTTAATCGCTGTAGAACCTGCACCAACATAATCAGAATAAATTAAACTACCTGCTAATGTCGAAGCTGGACTTATTTCAGTATCGGTGGTTTCTTGGTAAATATAAGATAATATTGGGGTATGATTTAAGATATTCACTGAATCGATAACATCTTTTTGATCAAAACCGTCTTCACCAAAAGAGAATTTATAAATATCTTCACCAATATTAGATTCTTCTGGTGTCGCATTACTTATTAACGAGCTTACTTCTTCGGAACTGACCTTAGCTGAAACTAATGTATTTTCGCCTACTGCATTGGTGACAGCAGTTTTGAGCATACTGCTTTGTAATGATGATAATAAGCCTTGTTGTAACTCCGTAATCATACTGCTATTCATATTTAGCGATAAGATACTTGAATTACCTAGCCCAGTCTCAGCCAGTATTTGTTGCTGCAAAGAGTCTACCGAAAATATTTCAGAGGTTGAACTAGAGTCAAGCACAGCACTGCCGACACTCTTAACTTTAGAGACACTTGTCAGAATATCAGCAAATGTATCGGAGTCACTACTCGATTGGGATTGAATTCTTTTATCAGATTTGATTAATTCAGTTGATCTAGAGAGTGCAGACAAAGATTCTTGCTGAGTCATAATAGTATTTAACCAAGTAAAGTTAGAATAGACTTTTAAAATATTTCATTCATCAAAAACATGCTTAAATATAAATACACATGCAAATTTATAGTATACAATTAATAATACAAAGCCAATACAAATGACGCAGTTAATAGCAAGCAAGCATAAACCCCACCAAATAATATATATCCACAACAAATCCATATATTACTTTTCAAATATAAAAACTTTAAAACAGATGCAACACCTCACACAAACAATATATATCAATAGTTAGTAACAAATAACATTAATATTAGTAAATAAGCGTAAAGATAATGAAGTTACTGTGTAGAAGATAGATATCATAGTTCAATTGACGTTAAAATTTATAAAACCCTCAACACAGTTGTTCAGAAATGAAATTAACAATCACGTTTGCAGCATTCATTCTATTAAGTATGTCAGCTTGTACAACGACTGAAGTCGCTGAAATAAAAGTACCGACTAAAGAAAACACCACAGTTAATGTTATTGAAACGGATGACGAAGTGATGAAAGGGGATCCTCAATATCGCCCTGTCAGAAATAATAATATTCAACAGGCGCAGCAAATTACTGGCTCAATATTTAACCCTGACAGCGTATATGATATTTATCAAAACAATAATCGTTATGATATTGGTGATATGATCTTAATCAGATTAAATGAAGAGATGACGTCGAAAAAATCAGTTAGCTATACCAGAGATAGCTCCAATGATTTCGAGTTATCCCCCAATATTACCGCTGGTAATATCAACATCGATGAGAACAATCTCAGCGCCGATTACTCTCAAGATAAAAGCTTTGATAGCTCCTCTGCAAGTAATCACAATAACTCTCTCTCTGGTACCATTACTGTTGCAGTAAGAGAAAAACTCCCTAACGGTAACTTAGTCGTTGCTGGGGAAAAGTGGCTAAAACTGAATAAAGGCGACGAATATGTGCGCTTTTCAGGTGAAATTAGAGTGACAGATATTGGCTCGGATCATTCAATTGATTCAAGCATGGTCGGAAATACAGTGATTGAAGTCAGTGGCAAGGGAGAGCAACAAGACAATCAAGATCCATCGCTAATTTCTAAACTGCTTAATGTGTTTGGCTAATCAATGAAGCAAATACTATGTGCAATATTAATGCTCTGCTTACCATCAATGTCCTATGCACAGTGGTATTTAGGCCAAGCATCAATTCCCTATGACGGTGATGATTATAATGACGTGCGTAAATTAGCTATTGAACAAGCAATTGAAAACGCCTCACTTCAAGCAAGTAGTTACATTAGTATCGAAAATACGGTAAGAGATGGCATTCTTACGAGTAGTAAAAGCAATATTGTATCGAAACAGCAAATCAGTGAGATTGTCATTCTTAATGAAACGATAACCGCAGGTAAGTTAACCGTTAATCTCAAGGTGAATCTTCATTCTAAATCGAATTGCATTAAAGATGCTTATTCCAAACAGCTAATCATTGCCCAGTTTCCTTTGATGACCCCTGAACAGGCTGCGCCTGGTGATATATACACTTTGCCATTTCATGTAGCCTCTAGATTCAAAAACGAACTCAGCAACCAACCAAGCGTCTTTGTTGAAGAACTGATACCTCAGATGGTGTTTAAGCCTGTGACCAGCTTTGACAGCATAAATCTAAAGACCATTCAAAGTATCTCACATAGGTTGAATAGCCAATTTCAAAGCCAATATTTAGTCTTTGGCTATATACGCGATATAGGTTTATATAATGAAATAAAGTCTGCTTTATTAACCAATACGATTTACCCAAAGCGTAACTTCACTATTAAAGTGTTTATGTACGATAGAATTAGCGACAGCATACTTCTAGAAGATGAATACCATGGTGAGGGAGGTTGGAGCTTCGACTCTTACTCTAAAGTTGATTTATCAAATAGTTTATTTTGGCGAAGTGAATACGGTAAAGCCATCGTTGATACTCTATTTAAAGTCTCGCAAGACATTAACCAAACATTGAGTTGTGAGGCAACTAAAGCAACGGTAATAAATCGAGATGATGAGTTTATCACTATAAATATCGGCACTATGCATGGCGTTAAAAAAGGGGATATCTTTCAACATATCAAGCTTAAAAATATACCGTTAAGAAATACCGTGATGTCCACTCTAATGCCACCAGATGAACCAACGTTATTGGAAGTGATTCAGGTGAGCAATAAAATTAGCTTGCTCAAAGCACCAGAAAATGAAGACGTTAATGGCATAAATCAACACCAAGTAGATTTATACGATGTCGTCACAACAACCAGTTTTTAACTATTAGATAAACGATCTAACGAACTAGATCATTTATCGGTGTAATTTACTTTGCAAATCGAGATATTGATGGGTAATCAACAATGACAGCTTCACCAAGCAAAGCACGACGTAACATATCATAGGCAATTGCGGCACTGATACTTCGCACCAGTTGCCTAGATCGGCTCGGTAACTTAATCATCTGACTATATACTGCGTGCTTAGTGGCTAAAGCTATTGCAACAGTGCCAACAGGCTTATCATCAGAACCGCCATCTGGACCTGCTATTCCGCTGGTAGATAATGCAAAATCACTGTCTAGAATATCTCTTGCTCCTCTCGCCATCGCTTCCACAGTGGCAATAGAAACAGCCCCATAATCATCAAGTATTTGCGGATTTACGCCCAATATTTTTACCTTAGATTCATTACTGTAGGTCACCAATCCATGATGAAGGTAAGAAGAGCTGCCTGCAAAATCAATTAATTGACTGGTGATCAACCCACCAGTACAAGACTCAGCAATGCTTAAGCTGAAACCGGACTGATATAATCTATTATGGATCTCAGCGGCTAAAGTAGGCCTGTCTTCTGCTACAACGGCGATTCCAAGAATTGATTTAACTTTTTTAGTCACACTAGGGAGTTTGCTTATTGCTTTGTCCCCACGTGCAAAAATCTTGATTTCAATGTGCGGCATTGAAGAGCGATAACCTAACGTAATCCCATCTGGAAGATTTAATGGTGACAAACTATCCTCTAGTGAGGATTCTCCATGACCAATTGTGAGTAATTTTTTAAGCGACGTATTCTCGCTGATGCCATACTCTTCTTTGATAAAAGGGATGAATTGCTCTTTAATCATGTGCTTTAATTCGAAAGGCACGCCTGGAGTAAAGAACAACCAGGCCTTATTGAGCTTAACTCTGAAGCCACAGGCCGTTCCCACGGGGTTATCTACCATCACAGCCGACTCAGGCAACCAAGCTTGTTTTAAATTGCTCTTAGCCATTGTTCTATTATTACGAGCAAACCAGTTAACGAGCGTCTCACGCCACTCGATATTTTCAACTAATTCTTCACTCTTAGCCAAAGCCATAGCTTCTGCAGACATGTCGTCACTAGTAGGTCCTAAGCCACCATTAACAATGATTACGTCCGCATGATGGCTTCGTTCAATAAAGGCGTTCTTAAGATCTTCAAGTCGATCACCCACCGTGATTCTATGTTGAGTCTCAATTCCCAACTCCATCATGGTGTTTGCAACCCACGCAGCATTGGTATCAATAATCTGGCCAGATAAAACTTCTTCACCAGTACAAATCATTTCTAATTTCATTTTTTTCCCTAAAATGCTGACTTGAAAACTAAGCCAAATATATAAAACCTGTTGAATTGCCTATCAAGATAGCTGACCTATATTAAACATCAACGATTAATAGGGAATAATTCATAATAGTAAGGTTTTAAATAATAATTACTATCTTCGAACTTCAAATTACAGTGACAAATACACCCAAAAAATCAATAACTAAGCCATTTACTCTTTAAAAGATTGGGCGCATGTCGATGACCTACATTTCCTTGTAAGAGCTCATGGGCATTCTAGCCATATTGTTTATTAGCTTTAGCCGTTAACGAACTCACTCAAATTCCAGACATAAAAAAGCCCGTA